>DASUDA010000024.1:0-19131 GCA_036275835.1 bacterium
CATTCGCGCTCTTCCTGGTCTTTTTCGCCTTCCTGTGGGACCGGGTAATCTTCCTTGACTTGGTTCCGGATGTGCTAAGAAGCTGGCGCCAGCCTAATTGGACCTTGAACGCAATTCTCTCGATTCCCTTTCTCTTCGGTACTTTGGTCGTCAACAGCCTTGCCATAGGCTTCTGCATCCTGCTGTTCTCCCCCAGACGAACGTGGCGGGAGATTAGACAGTGGCGTCTTTCGCGGGTTTCGCGCGATCACGAGAATGTGTCGGTTAACCCTCAATCGGTGACGGAGTCTTCAGCGAGTCATCTCGCGTCACCTGGGTACGGGGCTAGTTACGGCGGCGGCGCATGGGAACGGGAACCGCTGGCATCAGGTGTTCAAAATGCCACTTCGGGTCCGCCGAATCCACCCCCGGGCTACACGGCCACTGTTGTCCCACGGTGCCGCCGTGGAGCTCCTGCCACCCAGGTCTCTCGCGATCGGGCGGTGGATAATCCTTATCTTCCTTGTTCCATGGACTATCGTTTGGAACACGGCGTCCATAACTTGCCTTCTCACCATCCTGGGCGTCACCAAAGGCTGTGATGTTGAACACAACAGCGTCTGGGGAGTGGCTGTCGGTACATTGATTGGCCTCGCGGTGGCAGTGATCGTCCTGAACGTTATGTTCGTCCGCCGCCATTGGATTGTGAGTCGCGGGCGGATGGCCCATCGGACATCGATACGGGTGCTTAGGCTCGCCTGGGACCGCATCCACCATGAGGTGGTCGCGTTCGAAATCCGTCGCGCAGTCTGGGATACGGGACGCGGTTACGTCGACAGCCTCTGGTTCCGCACGACCGGTAGCGCCAAAAAGATCCGAGTTGATGTGGAGAGTGATCCGGGTGCGGGATCGTATGACGGTGTGTCGATTGCACCTAGGAAGAGGAGAGACATTGGGCGTCGGATCGCCGAGCGTTACGAAGAACTGGCGAAGAAACGCGAAGAGCTCGGAATGGATCCTGGCATTGTCGCGATGGGCCGTTACCTTGCCGACCGGACAGGGACGAAGTTGGAAGTCGTCACAGAAGTGGTGCCAGAGCCGAGCGGTGACTGAGGGTCAAGCGGCATTCCCTAGAGCAGGCAGTAATGGAAAATGCATCGTCAACTGAGGTCGGAGCTCCTTGCGAGCGGCGTCGATGCAATGTGATCCGCAACCGTTCAGGAGGCGGCGCTTCCGCTACCGATCGAGGGTGAAGCTCATTCGAGGCCCCGAGTAAGTGCAGAATAAGTGCAAACGTCGCCAGGGCGGCTAGGTCGCATCGGGGGACCCCTTGTCGTCTACGGGTTTCGGAGGATCAGAGGGACGGAATCGGGGGTTCGAAGCCCTCCGCCGCCACCAGTTCCTCCCAGAATACCGCCGGAATGCCGTAGGAAGGCCCGCGGATCACACAGAATCAGCCGCCTATGACGCGCGAAGCGCTTGTTGAGCGCGCGCACGACACCATCCACCGGTACCGGATGCTGGCCGCGGGCGAGACCGTTGTCGTGGCGGCGTCCGGAGGGCGCGATTCCACGGCGCTGGCGCACGTTCTCGTGCGGATGCGCGAGGATCTTCGCCTGACCATCCACGTGGCCCATTTCAACCACCATCTCCGCCCGGATGCCGCGAACGACGCGGCGTGGGTGGCGGCGATGAGCCGGGCGCTGGGGTGTTCTTTCCACGAGGGGGCCGGCGAGACGCGCCCGTATGCGCTGCGGTGGCACCTGTCTCTCGAAGACGCGGCGCGGCGTCTCCGGTTCGAGTTTCTCGCCTCGGTCGCGGGAAGAGTGGGCGCCCAGGCCGTGGCCACCGGTCATACCCGGGACGATCAGGCGGAGACGGTGGTGATGCGTCTCATCCGAGGGAGCGGTCTGCGGGGCCTCGCGGGGATCCCCCCCGTGCGGATGCAGGGAGCCGTGCGCGTCATCCGCCCGTTGATCGAGATCTCGCGCGCCGAAATCGCGGAATATCTCGCGCAGCGAGGGGTTTCCTGGCAGGACGACCCCACAAACCAGGACCTCACAATCCTCCGGAACCGGATCCGCATGGTCACGCTCCCCGCACTGGAAGGGTATAATCCGAATGTAAGGCCAACACTGGCGCGGCTTGCCGACCTTCTCCGCGAGGAAGCGGAGGCGCTCGACGAGCTGGCGGCGCCGCGGATCGCGGAGGTGGTGGCAGGAGGCCCGGGCGCGGCTCGGATCGCCCTCGAGCCGTTTGCGCGCCTCCCGGTGGCGCTCCAGCGCCGGGCGCTGCGCGAGGCCGTCCGCCGGGTGCTGGGAACATTAGGCCCGGTGGCGTTCGTTCATATAGAGGGAGCACGGCGCATGGCCGTGAACGGACAGGCGGGAGCAGTCCTGGAATGGCCGGGGGGTCTCAGGGTGGCCCGCTTTTCCGGGGTGTTGGAGGTCGCGGCGGGCGAGGCCTCGCCGCCGGAGGTGGCAGTCCCCGAGTACCGGCTCGGGGTTCCGGGAAGCGTCATCGCGGCCGAGTTCGGGGTGCAGATCGTCGCGTCGGAAGTGGATGCGGGTGCTCCGGACGTCCGGGAGCGGGCGATCCGTCCCTCCCAGGCGGAGATTGTCGTGGACAGGGCGCGCGCCGGGAGCGCGCTGATCCTCCGCGGGCCGCGGCCGGGGGACCGGTTCGCGCCGTTTGGCATGGGTGGGCGGACGAAAAAAGTGTCGGACTACCTGAGCGAGGCCAAGGTCCCCAGGTACCGCCGGCGGTGGGTGCCGGTGCTGACCACAGAGGACGGAGAGGTGCTCTGGATCGTCGGGATGCGGGCCGCGGAGCGGGCGCGGGTCGGGGCCGCGGCGACGCAGGCCGTGAAGGTGGAAGCGCGAAAACTGCGGGTCTGAGGGACAGGATGACGGACCGAATGCGTGGAGAGCGCGGACAGAGCGGATGGGATATAGAGAATGGGTATGATATACTTTTTCACGAGACGAGGCCAGCCGCGAGCATGAAGGGTCGCGGGACGGCGCGAGGAGTCAGGTTCGGGCGCGCCGGGGTTGGAGGACGGCGCTCCCGAGGAGGCTCCAGGGGTGTTTAATAAGTACGTCCGCAACCTGCTCTTGTGGGCGACGATCCTCGTGGTCGTGCTCTACCTTGTCCTGCCGCTGATTCACCAGCGGCCCGGGCAGGAGGAAGTGTCCTACAGCGAATTCTTGGACAAATCCCGCCAGGGGTGGATCACGGATGTCAGGGTGAGCGACGAGTCCGTGTCCGGCCATTTCAAGGACGGGCGGTCGTTCCACACGTACATCCCCAGCGGAGACTCGTCGTACATCGATCTTCTGCAGTCGAAGCACGTGACGATCACGGTCGATCCACGGTCCCGGTCGGCCCTCTGGCCGGGTCTCCTGACCACGATGCTGCCTATCCTCGTCATCGTCGGCCTCTGGATGCTGATGCTGCGCCAGGCCCAGTCGGGGTCTAACCAGGCGATGTCGTTCGGGAAGAGCCGGGCCCGGCTGCACACCGAGGCGAAGACCCGGGTCACGTTTGATGATGTGGCCGGGGTGGACGAAGCGAAGGAGGAACTGGAGGAGATCATCGAGTTCCTCCGGCATCCGAAGAAGTTTCAGGCGCTGGGGGCGAAGATCCCGCGCGGGGTGCTGCTGGTCGGCCCGCCCGGAAGCGGGAAGACGCTTCTGGCGAAGGCGATCGCCGGGGAGGCCGGCGTCCCGTTCTTCTCGATCTCCGGCAGCGAGTTCGTCGAGATGTTCGTCGGGGTGGGCGCGAGCCGGGTGCGGGACCTCTTCGACCAGGCGAAGAAGTCGGCGCCGTGTCTGGTGTTTATCGATGAGATCGACGCGGTGGGCCGGCAGCGCGGGGCGGGGCTCGGCGGCGGGCACGACGAACGGGAGCAGACCCTGAACCAGCTGCTCGTGGAGATGGACGGGTTCGATCCGAACTCCGGGATCATCGTCATCGCCGCGACAAACCGGCCGGACATTCTCGATCCGGCGCTCCTGCGTCCCGGGCGGTTTGACAGGCGGATTGTCGTGGACAACCCGGACGCCAAGGGCCGGCGGGCCATTCTGGATGTGCATGTCCGGGGGAAGCCGGTCGGGGAGGACGTGAACCTGGACGTGCTGGCGCGCCGGACGCCGGGGTTCAGCGGGGCGGACCTCGCGAACATGGTGAACGAGGCTGCGCTGCTGGCGGCGCGGCGGAGCAAGAAGCGCATCGGGCGATCGGAGCTGGATGAGGCGATCGAGCGGGTCATCGCCGGGCCCCAGCGCAAGAGCCGGATCCTCTCCGCGAAGGAGCGGGAGCTGACGGCCTATCACGAAGGCGGGCACGCGCTGCTGGGCAAGCTCCTGCCGTACGCTTACCCGCCGCACAAGGTGACGATCCTGCCGCGCGGGATGGCGCTTGGGTACACGCTGCCATTGCCGCAGGAGGATAAGTACACGCTCACGCGGGGCGAGATCCTGGCCAACATCACGGCGATCCTCGGCGGCCGGGTGGCGGAGGAGATCACGTTCGGGGAGATCACGACGGGGGCCGCCAACGACTTCGAGAAGGCGACCGATCTGGCGCGCAAGATGGTGACCGAATTCGGAATGTCCGACAAGCTGGGACCGCTCACGCTGGGCACCAAGCACGGACCGGTGTTTCTGGGGCGCGACCTGGTGGAGAGCCGGAACTACTCGGAGGAGATCGCGTACGAGATCGACAAGGAGGTCCGGCGCATCATCGACGAGTGCTACGTCCGGGCCCGGCAGGTGCTGAGCGACAACAAGGAGATCCTTGAGCGGATCGCCAGGGCGCTGCTGGAGCGGGAGTCACTCGAAAGCGATCAACTGGATGCGCTGATCGCTGGCCGGCCGCTGCCGCCGGATCTGCCGACTCCGGCGCCGGTACCCGGCACCACCCAGGAGGTCACGTCGTTCCCGCGGACGGATAAACCGATCACGCCGGCTCTCAAGCCCGAGGCCACCGGATAGACGGTTGAGAAAGACGGAAGAGGTGCGGGGGAGGAGCGCGCGTGGCTCCTCCCCCGTGGCACGCCGGGGAGGGTCCGGCCCGCACGAGGGGGGTCCGAAGTTGGAGATTCCCGAGCATCCCCTGGAGTCCCGGGTCGACGTGGATCCGGGGACGACCGCGCTCGTCATCGTCGACATGCAGAACGATTTCGTCAATCCGCGCGGGAGCCTCTTCGTGGCGAGCGCGCCGGCAACCGTTCCGGCGATCGCGCGCCTCCGGGACCAGGCCCGGTCCGAGGAGATGCTGGTCGTGTTCACGCAGGACTGGCACGGACAGGGCGATCCCGAGTTCGCGTTGTGGGGCCCGCACGCCGTCGCCGGCACGTGGGGGGCGGAGATTGTCCCGGAGCTGGCGCCGGATCCTCAAGACCTGGTGATCCGCAAACTGCGCTACGACGCGTTCTACGACACTCCGCTGGAGCACGAACTGCGCCGACGGCGGATCGAGGCCCTGATCGTCACCGGGACGGTGAGCAACATCTGCGTCCTGCACACGGCGGGCAGCGCCGCCCTCCGGTGGTTCCGGGTCATCGTCCCTGTGGACGCGATCTCGGCGCTGACCGAGTTTGACCAGCACGCCGCCCTCCGGCAGATCGCGTTCCTGTATCAGGGAACGCTCACCCGAAGCAACGGCATCGTTGCGGAGCGGCAACGACGCGCGTGAAGACGCGGAGTCCCAGGGCCAGCAGGGTCCACAAAGCCGGAAAAGGACGGGCGTTTCGCTGGAAGCCCGTCACGGTCTACGCCCTCCTCGTGGTCGCCGTGAGCCTGGGCGTCGCGGCGTGGGATCGGGCATACGAGGCCCGGCTGCGGCCACAGCCGCGGCTGCTGGCGAAGAACCTCGTCGAAAGCATCATCGGTCCGGGCTCCGTGCATACCATTACCCTGGACGAAAAGACAGGAAGCGCGGACCTTGTCGTCGAGGATGTGCTCATCAAGCCCGGCCAGTCCCGGACCGAGATGGAGAAAAACCTCTCCACCGAAGGATCCCTTGCCATTCAGTTGCTCCGGGGCCGGATGGGTTCCCTGAAGGCCATCACTCTCCACCTGGTGAAGGCCGGCAAGCCCCTCGCTACCGTTCGCGTCGACCCCGCCCATCCCGCCCCCGCCGCGGAGTTCGCGCCGGATCTCAAATCGCCCTGACGAGGGCGGCCCGCGCTAGAACTCGTACACCGCGCGCACCTCAACCGCCACCGGAACCATTCCGGGCATCACCGGTGTGCTGACGGCCGCGGCCTCGACACCGAGGGCGCGGGGACCGACAACGGCTCCGAGCTCCTCGATACGCGCCAGGTGGAAGACCGAGACCCCCGCCGCGGAGGCGATGGCCGATGCGGTTGCCTGGGCATCCTGGACGGCGATCTTGAACGCCTGGGCGCGGTACGCGGACTGATCCCGCACTCCGAAGATCAGGCCGTCCAGCGTATTCCCCCCGGCGGCGACGCTCGCGTCGATGACCCGTCCCACCAGCCGCAACTCATCCACGGTCACGGTGATCCGGTTGGTGGCCGCGTATCCTGTGATCTCCTCGCTTTCCGCGCCGGGTTTCCGCTGCGCATAGAGGGCGATGGTTGTGGTGTGGATCTTCTCCCGCGGAATGCCGAGCGCCGTGATCCGGCGGACGATCTGATCCATCACCGCGCTGCTCTGGTCCTGAGCCTCTCGGGCAGTCGGGCGGACGGACTGCACCCCCAGGGCCACGGTGGCTTCGTCCGGTGTCGCCTCCACGGACCCCCGGCCGGTGACGACGATCACGTGCCCGGCCATGACAGGCATGGGGCCGGGTTGGAGGATCGGACCGCCCTGCGCCATGGATGCGGCCGGGGCGAGGGCGACCAGGAGAAAAGATCCGAGAAGGGTCCATAGGATTGCTGTCCGCACCATCGCCGTCCTCGACATTGCGTCCCTCCTTCACAAAGCGTTTGACCGCGCGTACCGTTTCGTGCCATTTCCTTAACGGTGGGTGGAGACAGGAGGTTCCTCTGGGCCCACGTCGGAGTCAGGGCGCAGAACAGTGAGGGAGTCCTGCGGGGAGGGAAGCGTCGCCGTTGAAACGAACAAAGATGATCCCGGTGGCCGCAGGAGTCCTGCGGGGACGTCCCCCGACATGGAGGGATGGATGTTCGCTCTCAACTTCTATTCTGCCGTGTTCACGCCTGCGCTTCGGGACAGCCGCAAGACGCTGACGATCCGCCTGGGCGACAAGCGCGACAAATACGAGGAAGGACAACTCGTGTGGATCACGGTGGGGCAGCGGTATGGAATCCGCCAGAGGATCTTTACCGCCGTGATTGACCGCGTGGAGACGAAGCTCCTCCGCGAGGTCTCCCCCCGCGAGATCGAGCGGGACAACCCGGCCCTGCGCGAGCACGCGGATCTGATCGACTTCCTGTCCAAAATCTACGCCCGGAAGGTGGCGCCCGAGGACGTCGTCACGGTCATCCACTTTTCTCGCGTCGCCGATGCAAAAGAAGAGTAGGCAGACCCGCACTCTCCTCACGTCTTTCGCCTCGGTGTTCGTTCCTCCTGGTGCCGATCTCGCTGGTTGAGTGTGTTCCCAACTTCAGCGAGGGCCGCCGGCTCGAGGTCCTCGCGCGGCTCGCGGACGCGGTTCGGCGTGTTCAGGGCGCGCGGCTGCTGGATGTCTCCGCCGATCCCGACCACAACCGGGTGGTGGTGACGTTCGTCGGGAGGCCGGAGGCGGTCCTGGACGCCGCCTATCAGAGCGCCGCCACGGCCGTCTCACAGATCGATCTCCGGACACACCGCGGCGCGCATCCCCGCATCGGCGCGGTAGATGTCATACCGTTCGTCCCTCTGTATGACATCTCGCTCGACGCGTGCGCCGCGCTCGCCCGGCGGCTTGGTGAGGTCCTCGCCGCCCGCCTCGATCTCCCGGTCTACCTGTACGGGGCGGCCGCCACCGGCCCGGAGCGCCGGACCCTGGCGGCGATCCGGCGCGGCGGGTTCGAAGGGCTCGGCGAGGCGATCAGAACGCCGAGCCGCCGGCCCGACTTCGGCCCGGGACGCGTCCATCCTGCGGCGGGCGCCGTGGCGGTCGGGGCCCGCGGCGTCCTCATCGCGATGAACGTGGATCTCGACAGCACAGATCTGGCAGCCGCTCGAAAGATCGCGCGAACCGTGCGCGAATCCTCCGGCGGCCTTCCCGCGGTGCAGGCGATGGGCGTCATGCTCCCGTCGCGGGGCCTCGTTCAGGTCTCGATGAACCTCCTCGATTACCGCCGGACGTCCCCCCTCGCCGCTTTCGAGTGCGTCGCGCGAGAGGCGACCCGGCTGGGGATCGAGGTGGCGGCCGGGGAGTTGATCGGTTGTGCGCCCGCGGAGGCTCTGCCTCCCGATCCTGTGCGGACCCTGCGGCTTCGCTCCCTGCGCCCGGAGCAGATCCTGGATCCGGCCGGGCTCGCCCGAGAACTGGGCGGCGGGGACCCGTGAGGGAGCCGGCGCCGATCCGCTGCGGCCCGGCCGTCCTGCAGTTTGGGCGCCGCACCTTCGTGATGGGGATCATCAACATGGCCCCGGACTCGTTCGCCGGAGACGGGCTCGGCGGAGACGCCGCCGCAGCCGAGGTCCGGGGCACCAAGTTCCGCGAGGACGGAGCGGACCTGCTGGACGTCGGCGGGCGGTCCACACGCCCAGGAGCTCCGCCCGTGGAGGCCGGCGAGGAGATCCGCCGCGTCATCCCCGCGGTCCGACGGCTGGTGCGGCTCGGTCTTCCGGTGAGCGTGGATACGTCCTCGGCCGCCGTGGCGGCGGCCGCGCTCGACGAGGGAGCGGCGCTCGTGAACGACGTCACGGCCCTCCGCGGCGATCCGGCCATGGGCCCGCTCGTCGCGCGTGCGGGAGTGCCCGTCGTGCTCATGGACCAAGATGACCGGTCCGCGGCCGCCGACGTCGTTGCCGCGACTGTCGCGTTCCTCCGCGAACGTATCGCGGCGGCCCGCGCCCTCGGCATCGACGAGGGCCAGATCCTTGTGGATCCAGGGTACGGGTTCGGGCTCACGGTCGCACAAAACATGCAGATCCTGCGGCGCCTCCGCGATCTGACCGCGCTCGGCCGCCCGATCCTCATCGGCACCTCGCGCAAGGGGAGCATCGGGAAGGTGTTGAACCTTCCGGTCCATGAGCGCGTGGAGGGGACGGCCGCCACGGTGGCGGTCGCTATCATGAACGGTGCAGATGTCATCCGCGTGCACGACGTGCGCGCCATGGTGCGTGTGGCGCGGATGGCCGACGCGATCGCGCGCGGTGTCCCCGATGAGGGCGTACGGTGAGCGACCGCATCGTGCTCAGTGACATGGCCTTCTATGGCTACCACGGCGTGCTCCCCGAAGAACAGGAACAGGGGCAGGTCTTTACCGTGGACGTGGCCGTGGAGGCCGACCTCCACCGGGCCGGGCACAGCGACGATCTGGCGGACTCTCTGGACTATCGGGACGTGTATGCGCGCGTGCGAGAGGTGATCACCGGGGCGCGCTACAGGCTGCTGGAGGCCGTCGCCGAAGCCGTGGCCCACCGCGTGCTGGAATTGGACCGGGTCCAGGCGGTGACCGTCTGCGTGCGCAAGCCCCACGTCCGCCTGGGAGGTCCGCTCAGCCACACGGCTGTCGAGGTGACCCGGCGGAGGCGGCCGTGACGGGGGGCGCGGGCGTGACCAGGGGCGCAGGCGTGATCGCGTTCCTCGGCCTCGGCTCCAACCTCGGGGACCGCGCCCGGATGCTCTCCGCAGCCCGCGACCGGTTGTCCGGTCCCGACGTGCGCATCCTGGCCCGCTCTCACGTGTACGAGTCTCCGCCCTGGGGCATGACCGACCAGCCGCCGTTCCTCAACCAGGTGATCGAGGTCGAGACGACCCTGCCGGCCCCCCGTCTCCTGGCGCGGTGCCGGGAGATCGAAGACGCCCTGGGACGGGTCCGCCGCGAGCGGTGGGGACCACGGACGATCGACATCGATGTCCTTCTGTACGGTGACCTCGTGATCCAGACCCCCGACCTCGTGGTGCCGCACGCAGAATTGCGCCGCAGGGCGTTCGTCCTCGTCCCTCTGGCGGAACTCGCACCGGCGCTCCGGCTGCCCACCGGGGAGACCCTGGACAGCCTCCTCGAGACCATACCGGACCGCGCCGCGGTGCGGGTCGCCGCAGGCGTGGAGGTGGGGGGCTAAGTGGAAGAGTACACGCGCCAGGGCGTAGCGGAGAGCCTCGGCACACGCGTCATCGGCCGGTACATCCGCTGGCACGAGACCCTCTCATCGACGAACGACCTGGCACGGAGCCTAGCGGAGATCCAGGTGCCCGAGGGAACCATCATCGTCGCGGAGGAGCAGACTGCCGGGCGGGGACGGATGGGCCGTCCGTGGGTTTCCCCCCGCGGGGGCATCTGGCTCTCCGTCATTTTGCGGCCGCGCCTTCCTCTCGCGCAGGTCCCGGTGATAGGCCTCGCCGCCTCCACGGCCGCCTCCCGCGCCATCCGCGTGACCACAGGGTTGCTCGCCCGTGTCAAGTGGCCCAACGATGTCCTCATCAATGGGCGCAAGGTGGCCGGCATTCTCACGGAGGCGGGGTCGGACGGGGAATGGGTAGTGGTCGGGATCGGGATCAATGCCAACATCCCGCCCGAAAGTCTCCCCCAGGGCGCGACGCATCCGGCGGGGTCGCTCGAAGGCCTCCTCGGCCATCCGGTCGACCGGGGCGTGCTCACGAAGGCGCTCCTGCGCGAACTGGAGCGCGGGTACGAGGAACTTCGGACGGTGGGACCGATGGCCATCATGCGGCGGTGGCGGGAGATGGCCGACACGCTCGGGCGGGTCGTGCGCGTGGAGATGCCGGAGTCGGCGCTCGAGGGCGTCGCGTGCGACATCGACGACAGCGGTGCGCTCGTGGTTCGCCTCCGGAACGGGACGGTTCAGCGCGTCGTCGCCGGGGAGATCGTTGTGCGGGAGGTGTGGTGAATGGCCGGGCCTCCCCCCGTGCTCATCAGGCCGACCGGATACGCGCGAGGGTCACGGGAAGGCCGGCCGGCCCGGCGCATCGCGCTCGCGGCGCTCTTTGCGGCGCTCACCGCGGTCGGAGCTCAGATCCAGACACCGCTGCCTTTCTCCCCGGTCCCCCTGGTGCTGAGCAACTTCTTCGCGCTTCTTGCGGGACTCGTGCTGGGGCCGCGGCTCGGAGCCACAAGCCAGGTGGTTTACGTTCTCCTGGGTGCGGTAGGGGCCCCGGTCTTTGCTGGCATGCACGGCGGTTTTCAGGTTTTGGCCGGCCCCACCGGGGGCTACCTGGTTGGGTTTATCCTCGCCGCCGCGGTTGCGGGCGCGCTCCGCGGATCTCGGGTCACCACCGGCAGCGCGCTTGTGGCGGCCGCCGTGGGGGCGGCGCTGATCTACGTTGCGGGGGTGCCGTGGCTCGCCCATGTCATGGGGGTGCCGTGGCCCGCGGCCCTGACGGGGATGGGCCTCCGGAAAGTCCTCGTTGTTGGTGTGCTGCCCTACCTGCCGGGGGATGCGGTCAAAGTTGTGGTCGCCGGTCTTATCGCGCCGGCACTCGTTCGGGCCGTGGAGGTACAGGCTGCCCGCGGCGGTGCATGACGAATCCTGCGATCACCGATGTTCCCGGCCTCGCGGTCGGCCATGCCACCGATCTCGCGCACCTGACCGGGTGCACGGTCGTCCTGTGCGGGGACGGGGCGGTCTGCGGAGTGTCCGTCTTGGGCGGCGCGCCCGGGACCCGGGAAACAGATCTCCTGCGGCCGGAGAACCTGGTAGAGCGTGTCCATGCGGTTCTTCTGGGCGGCGGCAGCGCGTTCGGCCTGGCGGCGACCGATGGCGTGATGCGCTACCTCGAGTCCCGAGGGATCGGCTTTGAGACCGGGTTCGCACGGGTCCCGATCGTTCCGGCCGCCGTGCTCTACGACCTCGATGTCGGAAGCCCGCACGCGAGACCGGACGCGGCGATGGGGGAGGCCGCCTGTCGGGCCGCGGTCGCCGGTCCGGTCGAGGAAGGGTGCGTCGGCGCCGGGACGGGCGCCACGGTTGGCAAATTCTTCGGGCTGGCCGGCGCGATGAAATCCGGGGTGGGCACCTGGAGTACCCGCGTGGGCGGTGGGATAACCGTGGGAGCGCTCGTCGCCACGAACGCGTTCGGAGACGTGCTGGATGTTCGCACGGGAGAGATCCTGGCGGGGGCGCGCGATCCGGAGACGGGGCGGTTCGCCGGCACCGCCGCCCTCCTCCAGGGGACCGGCCCGCCACGGTCTTGGGGAGGTTTTCCGACCAACACGACAATCGGCGTCATCGCCACCGATGGGGCGGTGACCAAGGCGCAGGCGACCCGCCTTGCCCTGCTCGCCCACGCGGGCCTGGCGCGGGCGGTCGTCCCCTCCCACACCTCGCTGGACGGCGACGCGTTCTTCGTCCTCGGCACCGGCTCCCGCGCGGTGGACGCGCTCGCCTTGGAGGCGGCGGTGGCGGATGTCGTGGCGGAGGCCGTGATGCGCGGAGTCAGGGCCGCCCGGACTCTCGGCGGCGTTCCGGGCCTGGCCGGCTGAGGCGCGCGGCCGGCAGTGCCCGGGATGCTTGCCCGCTCTCGCCAGGCCTGATAGGCTGGCGGTAGCCGGCATCCCGGCCGGGAGCCGGACTTCTTCGTGGGAGCCCTGCGATGCTTCTCGCCATCGACGTCGGGAACACCCTCATCAAGCTCGCCCTGTATCGAGATTCCACGCGGCTCGCGAACTGGATGATCGCCACGGACAGGGACCGTGAGGCTGATGAGTACGCGATGCTCTGGCAGCAACTGCTCCAATCCCGCGGGTATGGATTTCGCGACGTCACGGGTGTGGCCATCTCGTGCGTCGTGCCGCCCCTGGCGGACACGCTCCGCCGGCTCTGCAGGGGATACCTGAACCTCGTGCCCCTGGAGGTCGGTCCCGGGGTACGCACCGGAATGCGGATCCTGTACGACAACCCCCGCGACGTCGGCGCCGACCGGATCACAAACGCGATTGCCGCCTACGCCCTTCACGGGGGCCCCGCGATCGTCGTGAACTTCGGCACCGCGACGACGTTCACCGTGGTGTCGGCGGAGGGGGATTTTCTCGGGGGCGCGATCGCGCCAGGGGTGGGCATCTCGGTCGAGGCCCTCGTCGAGCGCGCGGCGCAGCTGCGGAACGTCGAGTTCACGCGTCCTCCCCAGGTGATCGCGCGCAGCACCGTCGCGGCGATGCAGTCCGGGATCCTCTACGGCTTTGCCGGTCTGGTCGACGGCATCGTGGGGCGGATGCGGGAGGAGTTGGGGGGACGCGCGACCGTGGTGGCGACCGGCGGGTTCGCGGAACTGATCGCGCCCGAGTGCCGGTGCGTGGACCACCTGGACCCGCTGCTCCCGCTGGAAGGCCTCCGGATTCTCTACGAGCGAAACGCGCCTTCGGCGGCGGCAGGAGGGCCCCGGGGATGAGTCTCACACACGCCGGGATGAAACGCGTCGTTAGCGTCAGCCTGGGAAGCAGCACGCGCGACAAGCGGGTGGAGACCGAGATCCTGGGGCAGCCGTTCGTGATCGAGCGCATCGGCACGGACGGCGACATGGCGCGGTTTCGCGCCCTCGTGGAGCAGCTCGACGGCCACGTGGACGCAATCGGGATGGGGGGGATCGACCTCTACCTGCGCGCCGGACGGCGCCGCTATCGGATCCGCGACGCGGCGAGGCTGATTCGCGGCGTGCGGCGAACGCCGGTCGTCGACGGGGGCGGCATCAAGGGGTCCTGGGAGAAGTACCTCATCGTGGACTATCTGCCGCGAGAGGCGGGCATCTCCTTTGCCCGCCGGCGCGTCTTGCTCGTCAGCAGCGTGGACAGGTACGGCATGGCCGAGGCCTTCGTGCAGGCGGGCGCGGACACGCTTTTTGGGGATTTCTACTTCGCCCTCGGCCTGCCGATCCCGATGCGCTCCCTGGTGACGGTGGGGCTCCTGGCAGCGTGCCTGCTCCCGATCCTGACCCGGCTTCCGTTCACGCTCCTGTACCCGACCGGGGCGAAGCAGGAGGTGACCACCCCCAAGTACCCGCACCTGTTCCGGTGGGCTGAGGTGATCGCCGGAGACTTCCACTTCATCCGCCGGTACATGCCCGACGACCTCGAGGGCAAGACGGTCTTTACGCAGACGATCACGCCGGACGATCGGGAAGCTCTCCACCGGCGTCGGGTCCGAACACTCATTACCGCCGCGCCGGAGATGGACGGCCGCTCGTTCGCCACGAACGTTCTGGAAGGGATCGTCGTCTCCCTTGCCGGCCGGCGCAGCGACGAACTCACGCCGGAAGAGTTCGTGCAGTGGATGCTCCGGGCCGGATTCCGGCCCCGCGTCGAGAAGTTGACAGAGGCGGGGGCGCGCCCGTAATCTGGTCGGGATGCATGACGCCGGAAGACGGGTGGACGCGGGCCAGGCGGGCATGAGCTCGTCTGTGGGGCGGTTCGGATTTGTCCTCCATCCCCTCCAGGCCGCAGACTTCGCCCGGAAGTTCCCCCTCGCCCGCCTCGTGCCCGAACGGCTCCTCGAGGGCCTGTTCCGCGCGATTCCCCCGTTTGAAGTCTCCCACATCACCGGCATCGTCTCCGCCACCGGCGCGCGGGCCGAAGGATGGTTCATCGGTCTCCCATGGACGCCGCGGGTCCTCCTCGCCGCCCCTCCTGAGCTTGTCTACCGCCGGCTGGTGCAGGCGGGCCAGATCGCCGAACGGTTGGGAGCCGGCGTTCTGGGCATGGGCGCCTTTTTGAAAATCGTCGGGGATCGAGGCATTTCGGTGGCCCGGGGCCTTCAGATCGGCGTGACGACAGGAAACAGTCTAACGGCCGCCACAGCCGTGGAGGGGGCGCTCCTGGGCGCCTCCCGTATGGGAATTGACCCAGGAATGGCCCAGGTGGCCGTCATCGGCGCGACCGGGTCGATCGGCGCGGCGTGCACCTGGATGCTGGCCCGCCGTGTGGGAGGCCTGGTTCTCGTGGCCCGGAACCGGGAGCGGCTCGACCACCTCGCCGCGCGCCTTCGCGCGGCAGCCTCGACCCCTGTCACGGTGACCTCAGACGTCCGCCGTGCCGTGGGGACGGCTGACATCGTCATCGCGGTCAGTTCTGCCACCGATGTCCTGATCCAGCCCGAGGATCTCCGCCCGGGCGCGGTCATCTGCGACGTCGCCCGTCCCCGCAACGTCTCCCGCCTCGTCTACGATCGGCGGGCCGACGTCCTGGTGATCGACGGCGGCGTGATCGACGTGCCGGGACCGGTGGACTTCGGGCTCGATTTCGGCTTTCCGCCCGGCACCTGCGAAGCATGCATGGCGGAAACGATCCTCCTGGCGCTCGAGCATCGGTACGACGACTACACGCTGGGCCCGGAGATCGACATGGCGAAAGTGGACGAGATCTCCGCCCTGATGCACAAGCACGGGTTCCGCCTCTCCGGGCTGCGGCGATTCGAGCGCAAAATCTCCGACGACGAGGTAGACGCGATCCGCCGCGCCGGGCGGAGGGACCGCGCGCGTGACCGCGTGGTGCGAAACGATGCGCCGCTTCCGGAGATCCTTTGACAACATGGGCGCCGTTCTGTATACTACCCCCGAGTTCGAGGCTGAGGGGCGTCCTCAGTCTCGTATCCACTTATAACGGGGTTCCCCTCGCGTGTCACGGGGTCTTCCCCTCTCAGGTGAGCCGACCCGTATGGACGAAAAGGAAACTATTTTAACCCCCGAGGGCCTGCGCAAGATCGAGGACGAGCTCGAGCACCTCAAATCGGTCAAGCGCAAGGAAATCGCCGAGCGGATCAAGCAGGCGAAAGAGTTCGGCGACCTCATGGAGAACTCCGAATACGAGGATGCCAAGAACGAGCAGGCGTTCACAGAGGGGCGGATCCTGACCCTGGAGGGCATGCTCCGCAACGCCAAGGTCATCGACAACCATGACGTCCGGTCAGACGTTGTCACAGTGGGCAGCACCGTCTTCCTGACAGACGAGTCCGGCGAGGAGCTCACGTACACGATTGTGGGCTCGGCGGAGGCTGATCCCGGGAACGACAAGATCAGCAACGAGTCGCCGGTGGGCCGGGCGCTGCTCGGGAAGCGAAAGGGGCAGACGGTGAAGGTCGTCGCCCCGGCCGGCACGAGCCGGTACACGATCAAAGCCATCAAGGGATAAGCCCGCGCCTGCCCGCGGGGGCCCGGAGAGGCTCTGGAGTCGTCCGGAGCCTCTCGCCATTGGCGGACGTGATGTCCGCTTTCGCGGAGCCAAAGGGAAGAATCCAATTGGAGCGGGAGTATCGCTTCCCGCGTGCTCGGTGGCAGGAGTCCGGGGGGGTGGGCGAAGAAAGAAGGGCCGCGGATCGTGCGTGGTGCCTGCGGTTCGCAGGCGGGTCGGGAATGTCAGGGGGAGGGCAAGCGTAGTCCTGGGGTAGGGAGGCATACCCTGCACTCTGCCGGGAACAGCGACATGACAACGCTCGTAGATAGAGAGAGAGACCGGCGACACCGGACGTGGACACAGAAACCCTGGCAGAGAGGGGGTTACTCGCGAGATGTTTGAACGGTTCACCGAGCGCGCCCGCCGCGTCATCATCCTCGCCCAGGAGGAGGCGAAGCGGCTTAACCATAGCGCGGTTGGCACGGAGCACATCCTCCTCGGCATCATCCGCGAGGGCGAAGGCGTCGCCAGCAAGGTCCTCGAGTCTCTCAACATCAACCCCGAACGCGTCCGGGCGGAAATCGAGAGCGCCATCGGACGGGGCGAGCGGACCCCGTACGAAGAAGTCGCGTTCACGCCCCGGGCCAAGAAGGTGCTGGAACTGGCCCTGGATGAGGCCCGGAGACTGGGGCACAACTACATCGGCACGGAACACCTCCTGCTCGGGCTGATCCGCGAGGGCGAGGGGGTCGCGGCGCGCGTCCTGGAGGCCATGGGGGCCGATCTGGAGCGCGTTCGCTCGCAGGTTGTCTACCTCCTCGGGGAAGAGGGCACGGCCTCCTACACCAAGCAGTCGAGCAAGACACCCACCCTGGACGAGTTCGGCCGCGACCTGACGAAGCTGGCCCGGGATAACAAGCTGGATCCGGTCATCGGCCGGGAGCGGGAGATCGAGCGGGTGATTCAGGTCCTGTCCCGCCGGACGAAAAACAACCCTGCCCTGATCGGCGAGCCGGGTGTCGGGAAGACCGCGATCACCGAAGGACTCGCCCAGCGGATCGTCCACGGGGACGTGCCGGAAATTCTCCGCAGCAAGCGGGTGGTCCAGCTCGATCTCGCCGCCCTCGTCGCCGGCACGAAGTACCGCGGCGAATTCGAAGAGCGGATGAAGAAGGTTATGGAGGAGATCCGCAAGGCCCAGGGGGAGGTCATCCTGTTCGTCGATGAGCTGCACACCCTGGTGGGCGCCGGAGCGGCCGAGGGCGCGATCGATGCGAGCAACATTCTCAAGCCGTCGCTGGCGCGCGGCGAGCTGCAGTGCATCGGCGCCACGACCTTGGACGAGTATCGGAAGTACGTCGAGCGGGATGCGGCGCTCGAGCGCCGGTTCGCGCCGATCCTGGTGGCGGAGCCGAGCGTGGAGCAGACCGTGGAAATCCTGCGCGGCCTCCGCGATCGGTACGAGGCGCACCACGGCGTCAACATCGGCGATGACGCCCTGGTGGCCGCGGCCACACTGGCCGACAAGTACATCTCCGACCGGTTCCTCCCCGACAAGGCGATCGATCTGATGGATGAAGCCGCGAGCAAGATCCGGCTCCAGGCCAGCTTCCTGCCCCAAGAGGTCCGCCAGGCGATGGAGAAAACCGAGCGGGCCCGCCGGGAGAAGGAGGAGGCGATCAAGAGTCAGGACTTCGAGAAGGCCGCCAGCCTCCGTGACAAGGAGAAAGTGCTGCGCCAGAAACTCGAAGAGCTGGAGAGTTCCTGGAAGACCGACAAGGGGCGGGACATCACGACCGTGACCGCCGACGACATCGCGGACATCGTGTCAAGCTGGACCGGGATCCCGGTGATGCGCCTGGTGGAGGAGGAGACGGAGAAGCTCCTCAAGATGGAAGATTCTCTGCACCTGCGGATCGTCGGGCAGGAGGAAGCGGTCCACGCGGTGTCCCGGGCGGTGCGCCGGGCGCGGGCCGGGCTCAAAGATGCGCGGCGGCCGATCGGGTCCTTCATCTTCCTCGGGCCGACCGGGGTGGGGAAGACCGAACTGAGCCTGGCCCTGGCCGAGTTCCTGTTCGGCGACGAGAACGCGGTCGTCCGGATCGACATGTCCGAGTACACGGAGCGGCACACGGTCTCCCGGCTGGTCGGCGCGCCCCCCGGATATGTGGGGTACGAGGAAGGCGGTCAGCTGACCGAGCAGGTGCGGCGCAGGCCGTACTCGATTGTCCTCCTCGACGAGATCGAAAAAGCACACCCGGAGATCTTCAACGTGCTCCTCCAGATCCTCGAGGACGGCCGGCTCACCGACGCCCAGGGGCGAACGGTGGACTTCAAGAACTGCGTCGTCATCATGACGAGCAACGTCGGAGCCCCGCAGATCCAGCGCGAGAGCATCCTCGGGTTCCGCGGCGCGGGGAGCGAGCAGACGGACGCCGATCGGACGTACGAGCGCATGAAGACCCACGTGATGGAGGAGTTGCGCCGCACGTTCCGGCCCGAGTTCCTCAACCGCGTGGACGAGATCATCGTGTTCAAGCCGCTCACCCGTGATCAGATCAAGTTGATCGTCGACATCCTGATCCAGCGGGTGCGGCGGGAGATCCGGGGCCAGGGGATGGATCTGACGATGACAGAGACCGCACGGGATCTCCTGGCGGAGGAGGGGTATGATCCCCAGTACGGCGCCCGGCCGCTCCGTCGCGCGATTCAGCGCCTGGTGGAAGATCCGCTGTCCGACGACATGCTGCGCGGTAAGTTCAGCCAGGGCGACGAAATCGTGCTGGATGCCCGGGACGGTCAGGTGGTGTTCGAGAAGAAGCGGGAGCCTGTCTCCGCCGACAAGGGGTCGTAAGGGGGCAGGTGGCACCGAGAAGATCGGCGGCGGCCCGGGCATCGTGCCCGGGCCCTGCTATTTAGAACATCTGCCGTCGCTTTCACCT
>DASUDA010000025.1:0-9856 GCA_036275835.1 bacterium
GCGCGCCCGCGTCGCGAGGCTGGCCACCGCCGACCGGAACGGGCGGCCTCACGTTATCCCCGTGTGCTTCGCCTTTGATGAGCACGCCCTCGTCAGCGCGATAGACGAGAAGCCGAAAAGGGTCTCGCCGCGCGCTCTCCGACGGATCCGAAATGTCGAGGTCAATCCGCATGTGGCGCTCGTCGTGGACGAGTACGACGAAGACTGGCGGCGTCTTTGGTACGCGCTGGTGTTTGGCACGGCGAAGGTCATCGGGTCCGGCGAACGGGAGCATGCCGCGGCGATTGTCCGTCTGCGGCGGAAGTACCCCCAGTACCGCGCGATGCGCCTGGAGGACCGCCCGGTTCTTCGGATCATCCCCCAACGCATCGTCGGGTGGGCGGCCCGAAAGCGCACGCATCCGGCTCGCCACCGGTAGCAACGGCGCGAGCGTCTCGGTGTACGCGGACTTCGCCCCCTGGCTGTCAGGGGCGGCGTGCAGAGTTGGGTCACTAACACCGCGGTCCTGGCGCTCCCTCCCTGTGGGTATGTAGGTCTCCGGGATCCACATCCCGCGACCAGACGCCCCCGTCCTCGGGGCTCGAGCTAGGATCAGGGGGCGGACGCTTAAGGGAGTGTACGAGTGCGCGTTGGAGTCGGGAGGAGGCTCGCCGCGGGCAAGATCTGCACGGCCCTGCTGCTGGCGGTGGTGCCAGTCGCGATGGTCAGCCCCGGCAGCGATGTGGCCTTTAGTCAAAGCACCACCGGGACTGCGGCGCAAGCCCGCCTGTTTACTGCGATAGATCTCACCCCTAGCGGAGTTACCGATTCTCAAGCTTGGGACATCTCGGGTGGCCAGCAAGTGGGGGGCTTTAGTCCGGATACCCCCAACCATCCTCACGCGCTGTTGTGGCGCGGGAGCGCTGCCAACATGGTGGACCTCGATCCCACGGAGTTTAGCGGGTCGCAGGCCTTCGGCGTCTGCGGCGGGCAGCAGGTGGGAGGTATCTGGGTGGGGGGGAGTCCTGAGTACCAGGGTACAACCCACGCCGCGTTGTGGCGCGGCAGCGCAGCCAGTGTCGAAGACCTCAACCCCCACGGGTTCGGTTTTTCTGTGGCTTTAGGTACCTCCCACGCGGAGCAAGTGGGGCGGGGCGCTGGCACGGCTACCGGAGGCGGCGACCACGCGTTGTTGTGGCGCGGCAGTGCCGCCAGCGTCGTGGACCTCCACCCTCGCGGGTTCATCAGGTCTGAAGCTTTGGGTACATCTGGCGGCCACCAGGTGGGATGGGGTGTCCTGAGACCATACGTCTGGCATGCGTTGTTGTGGCGCGGCGACGCCGCCAGCGTGGTGGACCTCCACCCCAGCGGGTTCATTAGGTCTGTAGCTTCGGGTACCTCTGGCGATGAACAAGTGGGATCTGGCGTTCCTCGAGATGCTCCTTCTGGTGGGCCGGGTGAGTCTCCCGCCCGGGGCTTGTTGTTGAGCGGCAGCGTGTCCTTCGCCGAGGGCGTCTGGCACGCGCTGTTGTGGCGCGGCGGCGCCGCGAGCGTGGTGGACCTCCACCCCCGCGGGTTTACCAGTTCTGGAGCTTACCGTACCAATGGCCAGGAGCAAGTGGGATCTGGCGTTCCCCAAGACGCTTCTCTCGTTCCTCTCCCTCCTCTCACTGGCCCGAACGCCGCCAGGTTCCCCGCAACTCACGCGTTGTTGTGGCGGGGCAGCGCTGCCAGCGTGGTGGACTTGCATGCCTTTCTTCCTCCGGGCTTTGTGCTCTCCTTCGCTTCGGGCATTGATGCCGCAGGCGATATCGTTGGATCTGCCCTGGGCCCTGAGCCCTACATCTATCATGCCTTTTTGTGGAGGCGAAACGTACCAAAGCCTAGTAACTCCTGGGAGCAAGACACCATGCGATGCCGTTGATGTGTATTGTGTCCTATCCTTGAGGCTACGCGCGGCTAGAGTTCGCCGGCAGAGGAAGATCCGGCCGCGGGCGAATCGGGGTTGGGAAGGGCCCCCAAGCTGGCCCGGGCGCGGGCCGGTTCGGCAGACCCCCACACGGTGCGCCTGAGGCGCCACACCTCCCGCAGGTACTCCGCCACTGTGCTGCCGACCTGGACGCGGCTGTCACGGTCCTCGACCCAGCGCACGGGAACCTGGGCGATGCGGCAACCGGCGTGCTCGGCGAGCAGCAAGAGTTCGGTATCAAAAAACCAGCCATCGCTCTCGACACGCGGCACGAGATCTGTGACCACCCGGTGGCTGACCGCCTTGAAGCCGCACTGGGCGTCGGTGACCGAGGTGCGAAACAGGACCCGGAGGAGGTGGTTGTAGGCCCGCGACAGGACCTCCCGCTTGACGCTGCGGCGAAGCACCGCGCGGGGGACGTGGCGCGATCCGATGGCGATGTCGTATTCATCGGCCACGCGGTCCAGGAGCGGCTCGAGGGCGCTCAGGTCGGTCGAGAGGTCCACGTCCATGTACGCGTGGATCGCCGCATCTGACCCGATCCAGGCACGCTTGAGCGCGATGCCCCGGCCCTTGCTCTCGATGCGCATCCCCTGCACCCGGGAATATCGCCGGGCGAGGTCCCACATGATCGCCGGAGTCTCGTCTGTCGAGGCGTTGTCGGCGATCACAATCCGCCAGTCGTACGGGCACTCCTGGGAGAGGAATTCCACGAGGGTCCGAATGCTGGCGGCGAGAACGCGGGCTTCGTTATACACCGGGACGACAATGTCGACCCGTGCCCCCCTTGGCATGAGTGACTATTCCACGCCGCCGGGCCGGACCTCCTTCCGCAGGACACGCGTCATGTCTTACCGCGGCGGAACAGGAAGGCCTCCCCCATCGCCCGGGCCGAGCCTCTCCGCATACGTATCATAGGGTGGGACAAGGCGCTCGTACTCGGCTGACATCAGCGGCGAGGAGATCATGAAGTCCGCCGATGCGCGATTGCAGGCGACGGGAATGTTCCACACGACGGCGATGCGGAGGAGCGCGCGCACGTCGGGGTCGTGCGGAGCGGGCTCGAGCGGATCCCAGAAGAAAATCACGAAGTCGATCCCCCCCTCCGCGATCTTTGCGCCGATCTGCTGGTCGCCCCCCAGCGGGCCGCTGTGGAACTCTGTGATCTGGAGACCCAGGTTCCTTGAGACCAGCCTGCCTGTCGTGCCGGTAGCGAAGAGGTCATGCCGGGCCAGGAGGTCCCTGTTGAACCTCACCCACTCCACCAGGTCGGTCTTCTTGTTGTCGTGTGCTATGAGGGCGATCTTCTTCCTGAACCCCATGGGAATTTTCGTATAGTCGGGCATCGCACTTCCTCCAGTCTGCGACGATCCTTGGGCGCCCCACGGCCCGCGACGGTCGGCGGGCCCCTCAGAAGTTAACCAGAATCTGTCTCCTGATTCAATCCCGCGCCTGGCAGCCTCGCAAAAGCTGGGCTACGGCCCGATCTGCCGGACCTTGTCACCAGGCGCGCGGCGTTGCTATAATACGCCCAACGCCAGCGCGAGGATGGGGAGGAGTAGGCCCGCGGCCCCGGTGAGGGGCGGCGCCCGAAGCGAGGGGAGGATCAGTGGGAGCTCCCCGGGAGGAGCGGGCCGAAGGTTGCCCCGGAGCGGCGGGGCCGGAGTGGGTACTGACGCCGAGGCCCGGATCGGGTGCGCCCGTGACAGCGCAGCGAGCCGGTCGAGTCCCGAATGGGAGCGGCCGGAATGAAGGTGGTACCGCGGAGCGCCGCTTCGCCCTTGGGGGGAGCGGCATTTTTGATGCGACTCTAGAGTAGGGGCGGGGATCAGGCATGGACGTGCCGACCGTAAGCGAGCTGCCCAAAGCGTACGACCCGGCGCAGACCGAGACGCGCTGGTACGCGCTCTGGATGGAGCGGAGGTACTTCCACGCCGTCCCGGAGGCGGCCCGGCGTCCCTACGTGATCATGATGCCCCTGCCCAACGTGACCGGGGAGTTGCACATGGGGCACGCCCTCAACAACGGCCTGCAGGACTGCCTGATCCGGTGGAGCCGGATGCGGGGGCTGAACGCGATGTGGCAGCCGGGTCTCGACCACGCCAGCATCGCGGTGCACGTGGTCATGGAGCGCCGGCTGGCCCAGCAGGGGCTCACCCGGTTCGACCTCGGGCGGGAGCGCTTCCTGGAGGAAACGTGGAAGTGGAAGGAGCGGATCGGCGGGACGATGCTTCAGCAGTTGCGCCGCCTCGAGTGCTCTTGCGACTGGGACCGTACGACGTTCACGATGGACCCCCGCTACTACGCCGCCGTGCAGGAATGCTTCGTGCGTCTCTACGGCAAGGGTCTGATCTACAAGGGGACCCGCATGATCAACTGGTGTCCCCACGACCAGACCAGCATCTCCGACCTTGAGGTCGAACACGCGGAAGAAGCGAGCACCCTCTACTACCTGCGCTATCCGGGGGAGGCGGGGGGAGATGGGATCGTGATCGCGACGCAGCGCCCGGAGACGATCCTGGCGGACGTGGCCGTCGCGGTGCACCCGGAGGATGCGCGCTACCGGCACCTCGTGGGCACACGCGTCGTGGTGCCGGTGGTCAACCGCCCGGTGCCGGTGATTGCGGACCGGCGGGTGCAGCGGGAGTTCGGCACCGGCGCGGTCAAGATCACGCCTGGTCACGATCCCGCAGACAACGAGATCGGCGCGGACCACCATCTGCCGGTGCTCATCTGCCTGGATCCGCACGCGCGCATCACGGACCTCGGCGGCGAGCGCTACCAGGGCCTCGACCGGTTTGAGGCCCGTCGCCTGATCGTGGACGACCTGCGGGCCGGCGGGGCACTGGTGCGCGAGGAACCCTACACAACCAGCATCGGCAGGTGCGACCGATGCAAGACCGTGATCGAGCCGTACATCTCCGAGCAGTGGTTCTGCCGGATGAAGGAGCTCGCCGCTCCCGCGATCGAGGCGGTCCGCGGAGGTCGGGTGCGGTTCCATCCGGAGCGCTGGACGAAGGTGTACATGGACTGGATGGACCAGATCCGGGACTGGAACATCAGCCGCCAGTTGTGGTGGGGGCACCGGATCCCGATCTGGTACTGTGCCTGCGGAGAAGTGATCGCAAGCGTCGCACCCCCCTCGCGGTGCCCGAAGTGCGGCGGCACGGAGCTCACGCAGGATCCGGACATCCTCGATACGTGGTTCAGCGCGGCGCTGTGGCCTCTGGCGACGCTGGGATGGCCGGAGGAGACCGCCGACCTCCGGTACTTCTACCCCACCAGCACGCTCGTGACCGGTCGGGACATCATCTTCCTCTGGGTGGCCCGGATGATCATGTTTGGGCTCGAGTTCCGGGGCGAGGTGCCGTTCCGGGACGTCTACATCAATCCGACCGTGTTGAATATCGAAGGCAAGCGGATGAGCAAGAGCCTGGGCACCGGCATCGATCCGCTCGACCTGGTGGACCGGTACGGCGCGGACTCCCTCCGCTTCGCGCTGATCAACCGGTGTACGGGGGAGCAGGACCTGCGGTTCTCGGAGAAGATGGTCGAGGACACGCGGAACTTCGCCAACAAGATCTGGAACGCGGCGCGGTTCGTCCGGATGAACCTCGACGGGTCTCGCGCACCGGCCGGGCTTCCGCCCAAGAAGGACCTCCGGATGCACGACCGGTGGACCCTCAGCCGGTTCGCCCGAGCCGCGGCGGGGGTCACCGGCGCGCTGGAGCAGTTCGAGTTTCGTGACCTGTGTCAGCGGCTCTACGAGTTCGTCTGGAGCGAGCTGTGTGACTGGTACCTGGAGATGGCCAAGGTGGATCTCCGCAGCCGCTCCGGCGCGCGCCGGGAGGTGGCCCAGCGGGTGCTGGCGTGGGTCCTGGCCGAGACGATGAAGCTCCTGCACCCCGTCATGCCGGCGCTGACCGAGGAAATCTGGCAGGCGCTTCCCCACGAGGGCGAGACGATCATGCGCGCGCCCTGGCCTGTCCCGGACAGGACGCCTGAGCGCGACGCGTGGGCAGCGGAGTGGGCTGACGCAAAGGCCGAGGCCGGTATGGACGAGATCATGGGAGCCGTCCGGGAAATCCGCGCGATGCGGGCAGAGATGGGGATGGCGACCGAGCCGGTGACCGTGAGGCTGTTCGTTCAGGAAGGGCGTGCGCGGCTGAGTGCGGCCCGGCCGTATATCGCCGCTCTGGCGCGAATTGACTCCCGGCGCCTCACCATCCACGGGGCGGATGAGCCGCGGCCGGGCGGTGCGGTGTCCGCGCTGTGGGGGTCGATCGAGATCGCCATTCCAGTAGAGTCTCCCGATGCGCGGACAGCGCTCAGAGAGCGACTGCGGAAGCAGGTGGATGCCCTGGGTCGCGACCTCGACCGCCTGGGGGCACGGCTGAGCAGCCCCGCGTTCCTTGAAAAGGCGCCCGTGGAGATTGTGGAAGCGGACCGCACCCGGGAGCGGGAACTGGGGGCGCGACGCGAGACGCTGGGGCGTTACCTGGCCGGTCTCGGGGCGTAGGACATGGCGACCGTTCACACGTCGAAACCCGACGCGGCCGTGGTCCTGCGGTCGCAGGCCCCGTGGGTGGCCTACGTCCTGGTCGGATGCGGGGTCGTCATCCTCATCCTCTTCGCCGCCACGACCAACATTCGCGAGTTTGGACGGGCGCTCGCGGGCGTCCGCCCAGGGCTATTGGCCGTGGCGGCAGCCGCGATTGCGCTGCAGATCCTGGTCAAGGCCTTCCGGTGGCGCTACATGGTCGGGCGGTTGACAGGCACACTGATCTCGATGCGGTTCGCCACCATCTCGATCGTCGCCGGGGTGGCCGCCGGCAGCATCGCCCCGGCGCGGAGTTTCGAGATGGCCAAGGCAATGCTCTTGAGGGGATCGCACGGGACCAGCCTGGGACTCTCCACCTCGGCGATGATCGTCGAGCGGATGCTGGACGTTGTCCTGCTGATCGGCACCCTTCTGCTCGCGGCGCTGCTCCTGCCGCGGCGAATGGTGACGGCGAGCGGCGTGCTGCTGGTCACGATCGCAGCGCTTACCGGAGGGGCGACCCTCCTGGCCGTCGCTCCTCTGCGCGTGCGCGAGTGGGCCGGGGCGGTTATCCGGCGTCTCCCGGGCCCGGCCGGCCTGCGGAGATGGGGCCTTGCGCTGCTCGATACGTTTTGCGAGAGCGTCCTGGTGTGGCGGCAGGGGCGGACCCTCGGGGTGCTCGTGGGCCTCTCGGCGCTCGGAGCGAGCCTGGACGTTGCGCGCGTCTGCGCCGTGTTTTGGGCCATGGGGACGGCACTCTCGGCCCCGTTCCTGGCCTTCACGTATACAGGAGCCGCTGTGCTGGGAATGGCGCTGCTCATTCCGGGGGGCGTTGGGGTGACCGAGGTGTCTCAGGTCGGGCTGATCCTGCTGCTTGCGCCTGGAGCCGTGCCTATGGCGATCGCCCGCGGCGCTGTGCTGGTGGATCGCTTTCTCTCATATTACCTTCTGACGGTCATCGGAGCGACTCTCCTCATGGCCTACCACCGCTACCGCCATGTGTACCGGTAGCAGGCAGGAGCACTGTGCCAACGTGCACGAAGAGTGGAGGAAACCATGAAACGTAACGCCATTGGCGTGGTCGCGCTGGCAGTCGTCGGCCTGTTCCTGGCCGCCCTCCTGTCAGGTTTTGTGATCGGGAAGATGGCATTCCGCTCGTCCCTGTCGTCTCCGGCGGCAACGATGCCCGGCGGCGCGATCTCCACCTCTCCGGCGACCCCTCAGGGGGCGTCTCCGACACCGCCCGACGCCGCTGAGACCGAGCAGGTGCCCCTTGGCGGATCACAGGGCGCGTCGTCCGGCCAGCACGTGGCCCCGGTCTCGCCCGCTCCGGTCTCTCCCACCATGCTGCCGGGGGTTCTCCCGCCAACTCCCCCGCCTCCTCCGGCGCCCGCGGCTCCCGCCGCTCCACCTGCCGCGCCGTCTCCTCCGCCCGCGGCTCCCGGGGCGCCCGCGCCCACCGAGGTTCCGCCTCCCTTTGTGGTCCCTCCAGCGACGGGGCAGGGCGGGCCTGCGTTCTCGCCGACGCCGAACCGGTTCCACGTGCAGGTCGGGGCGTTCGACGACCGGCAGAACGCGGAGGCGCTCAGGCTGCGGTTCCGGTCCATGGGCTACGCCGTGACAGTCACGGACGGGCCTCCATACCGGGTGTGGGTGGGCGCCTACCTCGACCGGTCCACCGCGCAGCGCCTTGTGGATCACCTCCGGGCGGCCGGGTTTGAGGCTGTCCTGAGCCCGTAATCGTACTCGCGTCGAGCGCGAAGGGAGCTCCGATGGCCTACGAGCATATCCTGGTGACCATCGAGGAACCGATTGCCGTTATCACGCTCAACCGTCCCCAGGTCCTCAATGCGCTCAATCAGGCCATGATGTCGGAGCTGGCCACCGCTCTCGAAGACTGCGATCGGGACGTGAAAGCACGGTGCATCGTCCTATGGGGCGGCCCGCGCGTGTTCGCGGCGGGCGCCGACGTGCGGGAGATGGTAGACGCCAATACGGCGGATATGATCCGGTCCTACCGGTTCCAGCAGTGGCAGCGCATCCGACGGTTGGCGACGCCGACCGTCGCCGCGGTGAGCGGGTTCGCGTTGGGAGGCGGGTGTGAACTGGCAATGGCCTGCGACATCATCATCGCCTCGGAGAGCGCCCGCTTCGGTCAACCCGAGATCCGCCTCGGCCTGATGCCCGGCGCGGGGGGAACACAGCGCCTGACCCGCGCGATCGGGAAATCCAGGGCGATGGAAATGGTTCTGACGGGCCGGATGATCACCGCGCAGGAGGCCCACGCTGCGGGACTGGTCTCGCGCGTGGTTCCTGCCGAACTGTGCCTGGAGGAGGCGAAGCGGCTGGCCAGGGAGATCGCCGATCAGGCTCCCCTCGCCGTCCGGTTGGCCAAGGAGGCCGTGCTCCAGGCGTTTGAGACGCCGCTCGAGGCTGGGTTGGAGTTCGAGCGGCGCTGCTTCCATTCGCTGTTCAGCACGGAAGACACTCACGAAGGCATCCGCGCGTTTCTCGAGAAGCGGCCTCCGCAGTTCTCCGGCAGGTGAGCGAGGCGGCACCTCAGAGGACCTTCACGCACCATCGCAGGCGGCCCGGGCGAGACTCGCTGGCCAGAGTGGCGCGGGACGTCATCGCCTGCACGGCGTGTCCCCGCCTCCGGCGCTACTGCCAGGAGGTGGCGGCGCGCGGGAAGCCGGAGTTCGACGGGTGGACCTACTGGGGGAAGCCGGTGCCCGGGTTCGGAGATCCCGAGGCCGACCTGCTCATCGTCGGCCTGGCGCCCGCCGCCCATGGCGGGAACCGCACGGGCCGGATGTTCACGGGGGACGCGTCGGGCTCCTGGTTGATCCGCGCGATGCATCGCGCCGGATTGGCCAATCAGCCGGTCTCTGTCCGCCGGGAAGACGGCCTCCGCTTTCACCGGGCGTATGTCACGGCGCCCGTCCGCTGCGCGCCACCGAAGAACAAACCCGCCCGGGAGGAGATCGCCCGCTGCACGCCGTTTCTCGCGCGGGAACTGGCGCTGCTCCCCCGCGTCGGCGTGATCCTGGCGCTCGGCCGGATCGCGTTCGACGTCTGCCGGCGGCTCCTGCGGGAGCGGGGAGCGGATCTTCGGGGAGTCCGGTTTGCCCACGGCGCGTATTATGATCTGGGGGAGAGTTACCCGGCGTTCGTGGCATGCTACCATCCGAGCCGGCAGAATACGAATACGGGGAAGCTGACCGAAGCGATGCTGGATCAGGTGTTCCGGACTGTGCGGGCGGCGCTCGACCGCACATCGGTCCGACGCGCGGGGAGGAGGGATGGCCGTGCATGAGACGCTTCTCGTGGACACGAGGGACGGGGTGCGTGTCCTGACGCTCAACCGT
>DASUDA010000026.1:0-13535 GCA_036275835.1 bacterium
CGTGAGGTCGTCCTTCGAGACTCTCACGACACCCTCCTCGGCCGTTACATGATGCAGCCCTTTACACTGTATGCACCCGATATCATACCCGCAGCCGGGGAGCCTCCACATCCGTCGAAAGGCCTATTGGTCGCCCGTGTCGGACTTTCATTCCTCGTGTCGGGAGGGAGGGGTCCCAGATGATCCTGTCATACCGCGGCAAGACACCCCGCATCGCCGCGTCCGCGTTCGTCGCGCCGACCGCCACGGTCATCGGAGATGTCACGATCGGCGAGGAGGCGAGCATCTGGTTCGGGGCGGTGTTGCGCGGAGACTTCGGCCCGATCGAGGTGGGCGCCCGGGCGAACGTCCAGGATAATGCCGTCCTTCATAGCACCGACCGCCTCCCGACAGTCGTCGGCGACGGCGTCACGATCGGGCACGGGGTGGTGCTGGAGGGGTGCACGGTCGAGCGGGGCGCGCTCGTCGGGATGAACGCGGTCGTCCTCCACGGCGCGGTGATCGGGGAAAAAACCCTGGTCGCCGCGGGAAGTGTCGTCACTGATGGGACGCGCATCCCCCCGCGCGCGATGGCCGCCGGAGCCCCCTGCCGGGTGCGCAAGGAACTGTCCGGCGCCTCCGCGGAATGGATCGCCCGCGCGGCCTCCGCCTACGTCCGCCTCTCCCGCCGTTATCTGGAGGCGGAGGCACCCGGCACACCCTCCGCGGGTATCGAAGGACCCGTCCCCGGATAGACACGACCCATAGGACGTGGGCGCGCCCCGGAGGGGAGGAAACGTCCCTTGGGCCGGACAACTCTTACCCACGACACGTCAGGAGGGGGGATGCTATGCATCGAAAGCTCGCCTTAGCGGCTATCGCGATGCTGTGCACAGGAATACTGGCGCTCCCTGCCCAGGGGGGAGGGGCCGTCTCCATCAAGGCGGTGTGGATGGAGTATGACGCCCGCTTCAACACTTTCTGGCAGCAACTGAAGCAGGACTTCGAGAAAACGAGCCCGGGCATCACCGTCGACACGGTCGTCGTCCCCTGGAGCGAGGGGCATGACCGGCTCGTCACGTGGATCGCGGGCAATCAGGCGCCGGACATCGCCATCGTCGGGACGCGCTGGATCCTCGAGTTTAACAAGATGGGCGTCGTCGAGCCCGTGGACACGCTGTTCCCGAAGGCGTTCCTCGCGAAGTTCATTGGGCCCGCCCTGGAGGCGCGAATCAGCGGCCGGCTCTACGGCGTGCCGGTCGCCCTGAGCGCCCGCTCGCTCTACTACCGCACGGACCTCATCAAGACGCCCCCGCAGACGTGGCAGGATCTCCTCACGGTGGCCCAGCAGGCCAACAAACCCCCGGACGTCTACGGAATCGGCGTGTCGGGGAAGAAGTTCGCCGAACTGACGGAGTACGTGTACTACCTCTACGGCAACGGGGGGGACTTTTTCGTCATCAACGCTGACGGCGGCTACGGCAAATGCCGCGTCAACGACGCGGCCGGTGTGGAGGCCCTCCAGTTCATGGTGGACCTGGCCAACAAGTACAAAGTCACCGAGCCGAACGTGGGGGAGAACGATCGCGGGACCCTGCAGGACCTCTTCCTGGCCGGGAAGCTGGCCATGATCGAGACGGGACCCTGGTTCGGTGGGATGGTCCAGGAACGAGCGAAAAATTTGCAGTTCGCCGTCGCCCCGATGCCGCACAACCAGGGAAAGAAGCAGCAGACCCTCCTCGTGACCGACTCGATCATCGTGTTCAAGAGCTCCAAGCACAAGGACGCGGTCGTCAAGTTCCTCCAGTTCGCGTACGACGACCCTCGCCGGCTGGAGTTTGACAAGGACTTCGGCATGCTGCCGACCGAGACGAGCGTCTCCCAAAACTCGTTCTTCCAGACGGCGTTCTACAAGCCGTTCATCCAGCAACTCCCCACGGCCAAGCCCTGGCCCCTCATGGCCGAGTGGTCGAAGGTTGAAGACGTCATGTGGAACGCGGTGACCGCGGCGCTGCTCCGCGCCAAGGCCCCGCAGCAGGCACTCACCGACGCGTGCCGGGAGATCGATCAGGCGAGGGGCGTGAAGTAACGGCGAGGGGCCCCGCTCCGGGGCCCCTCCCTCTCTTTGCGGTGCGGCGATGCGGGCTGGATCCATTGCCGTGCGTCGGGTAGCGGTCGCTGCCCCGGCGCGCGTGATCGGAGCCCAGGAGCGGCTCGCCTACCTGCTCCTCGCACCGGCATTGCTGCTCATCGCCGCCCTCATTTTCTATCCCGTGAGCTCAACGATCGCCACGGCCTTCTTTGCCACCGACAAGCTGGGCCGGCTGACCTCCTTCGCAGGCTGGGCGAACTTCGGCGCCCTCGGCGCCGATCCGGCCTTCTGGCAGATCTTCCGCCGGACCTTCCTGTGGACGGCCATCGCGGTCACGGTGAAGACCATCGCGGGCATGGCCTTCGCCCTCCTGCTCAACCTCCCGTTCCACGGCCGGAGGGTCGTGCGCATGCTCACCGTCATCCCCTGGGCCCTGCCCTTCCCCATCAGCGCCATGATCTGGCAGTGGACCTACAACAGCGAGTTCGGCCTGCTCAACCACTTCCTCAGCCAGACCGGCCTGTGGCCGCACCCTCCCGCGTGGCTGGCGCAACCCACGACGGCGTTTGCCGCCAACCTCGCCGTCGACATCTGGATCGGGCTGCCGTTCTTCGCACTGGTCTTCCTGGCCGGGCTCCAGGCGATCTCCCCCGAGTTCTACGAAGCCGCGGAGATCGACGGTGCGGGCCCCCTCTCCACGTTTGTCTCCGTGACGCTCCCCGTCCTCCGGCCCGTGATCGTCATGGCGAGCCTGCTCTCGGTGATCTGGACGTTCAACGACTTCTCCGTCCCCTACATCATCACGAAGGGCGGCCCCATCAACACGACGGACATCCTGGTGACCCATCTCTATAAGACGGCGTTCCAGTTCCTCGACTTCGGACCGGCTTCGGCGATCGCCGTCATCACCTTCGCCACGCTGTTGGTCTTCAGCCTCCTCTACGCTCGACTGTATTTCCGCGAGGTGGAGTAGGTGGACCACCACGGCGCCGCAATCGCCGTCCCCCTCCCCGCCGTGCGGCGGAGGCGGACGCTCGCCAGGCAGTGGCGCGCCCTGCTCCGGAACGGGGGCGGGTGGGTGCTGTCCACGCTGGCCCTCTTCGCCCTCCTGTTCCCGGTCCTGGTGATGCTGTCCACGTCCCTGAAGACGCTGAATGGTGTCTATCACGCTCCCCCCACGTGGGTGCCCGCCCCGATCACGCTGCAGAACTTCGCCGACATCTGGGCGAAGTACCCGCTCGCCACCTACATGCGCAACAGCCTCGTTATCGGGATCGGGGCGACGGCGCTCAATCTGGTCGCGGCCATCCCGGCGGGCTATGCCGTGGCGCGGCTGCGGTTCCGCGGCCGGCAGTCGTTCATGCTGCTCCTGCTGCTGATCCAGATGTTCTCTCCCGTCATCGTGCTCATTCCCCTCTTCAAGATCATGGCCTGGCTCCACTGGTTGGACACGTACTGGTCCCTCATCGTGACCGGCACCGTCTTCACGCTGGCCTTCTCGATCTGGATGCTGGCCAGTTACTTCCGCACCATCCCGGCGGAGATCGAAGAGGCCGCCCTGGTCGACGGCTGTACACGGGGACAGACGATCCTCCGGATCGCGCTCCCGATCGCGGCGCCCGGGGTCGTGACGACGATCATCTACGTGTTCATCACCGTGTGGAACGAGTTCATCTTCGCGCTGACGTTCATCTCCCGGACGGAGATGCGCACGCTGACGGTCGGGCTGTACACCTTCATCGGCCGGTGGGCCGTCCAGTGGCACTACCTGATGGCCGCGGCGCTCGTGGGCGTCATCCCGGTGGTGATTCTCTTCATGCTGGTGGAGCGCCACCTGGTCCGGGGCCTGGCCCTCGGCGCGGTGAAGTAGATGGCCGAATACGATCTCCTTCTGGCGGGCGGCACGGTGATCGACCCGTCGCAAAATCTCCACGCCCCCTCCGATGTCGCAGTCGCCGGCGGCCGCATCGCTGCGGTGGCGCCCGCGATCCCCCCCAAGAACGCCACCCGGGTGGTCGACGTCGCCGGGAAACTTGTGGTGCCGGGCCTCATCGACCTCCACGCGCACGTCTACTGGGGAGGCACGTCGCTCGGGGTAGACCCCGACGACCTGAGCGCGCGCGCGGGCGTCACGACCTTTGTCGATGCGGGCAGCGCCGGCGCGGGAAACTTCGCGGGGTTCCGCCGGCACCTGATCGAGCGCTCCCGGGTCCGGATCCGCGCCTTCCTGAACATCAGCTTTGCGGGGATCTTCGCATTTTCCCGGCAGGTCATGGTGGGAGAATCCGTGGACCTCCGCCTGCTCAACGTCGCCGAGGCCGTGCGGGTCGCGCGCGAGCACCCGGATCTCGTTCTGGGCATCAAGGTGCGCCTGGGGTTGATCGCGGGCGAAGGGCGGGGGATCGCGCCCCTGCATCTGGCCCTCCAGGCCGCGGAGGCCCTGGGACAGCCCCTCATGGTGCACACGGATCTTCCCCCACCGACGCGGCGGGAGGTACTCCCGCTCTTGCGACCGGGCGACATCCTGACCCACGCCTTCAGGCCTTTTCCGAACGGCCCTCTCGCCGGTGCGGGGAGCGCGGGTCAGGTTCTGCCCGAGCTCTGGGCCGCCCGGGAGCGGGGCGTCGTTATCGATCTGGGGCACGGAATGGGCAGTTTCTCGTTCGAGAGCGCGCGTGCGTGCCTGGCTCAGGGGTTTCTGCCGGACGTCATCAGCAGCGACGTTCACGCATTGTGCATCGATGGTCCGGCGTACGATCTCCCCACGACCATGTCGAAACTGCTCAACCTGGGGATGTCCCTCGACCAGGTGATCGCGGCGTCCACGGCGGCGCCGGCCAGGGCGATCGGCCGCCCCGACCTGGGCACGCTGCGCGAAGGGGCCGTCGCCGACGTGACCGTGCTCGATGCTCAGGTGGGGGAGTTCCCCTTTGTGGACGTCCTCGGCCAGGTGATGACCGGCGCGCACCGCCTCGTTCCGGCGCTGACCGTGGTCGGCGGGCGGCCGCTGGAAAGGTAACCGCCGAAAGCGGGAGTGGTCCACCGTGTACAAGGGCATGTACGTCTATCCCTGGGACCTGGCCGAGGAGGGAGCGGACGCCGTCGCCGCGCGTCTCCGCGACACCGGCATCAACACGGTCGCCCTAGCGGCCAGTTACCATGCCGGGAAGTTCCTCCGCCCCCACGCGCCCCGCAGCCGGGTGATCTTCCCCGACGACGGAACCGTGTACTTCCGGCCCGCACTCGACCGCTACCGGGAGACGCCTCTCCGCCCCGCGATGAACCCCCTGGTGGAGGAACACGACCTCTTTGCCACGCTCGGCGCCGAGGGCCGCAGAACAGGACTCGATGTCGCCGCCTGGATGGTGGGACTGCACAACACCCGGCTCGGAACGGCGCATCCCGAGTATGTCGCGCGGAACGCCTACGGGGACCCGTATTACTACAGCCTGTGCCCGAGCCACCCGGCGGTGCGCGCCTATCTGCGGGCACTCCTCGCCGATTTCACCGCGACCTACGAGGTCCAGTATGTGATCCTGGAGACGCCCGGGTTCCTGCCCTACGCGCACGGGTTCCACCATGAGTTCAGCCTGGTTCCGCCCGACGCGTGGAGTCCGCTGCTGCTCGCGCTGTGCTTCTGCCCGGGATGCGCCCGCCACGCGGGACCGCAGGGGATCGACCGCGACCGCGTGGCCGCGAGCGTTCGCGAGGCCCTGGACGCGTTCTACGCGCATCCCGCGCTTCCATGCCCCTCGGATGCGCAGGCGACGCACTGGTTTCTGGCGGACCTCCTGCACGACGCCGAATTCGCGGCCTATCTGCGCATGCGCATCGACCTCGTCACCTCTCTCATCCAGGAGATTCGGTCGGTTCTTCCTTCCGCGGTGAGGCTGTCGGTGATCCCCTCGGTGAACCAGCCCCTGGCGCTGGCCTGGCTCGAAGGAGCCTCTCTCTCCCGCCTGGCGGAGCACGCGCACATCATCGAAATCCTGGGCTACCGGGCCGATCCCGGGGAGGTGGGCGCCGACGTCTGGTGGGCCCGGCGGCGGATCGGCACCCGGGCAATGCTTCACGTGGCCGTCCGCCCGGCCTATCCCGACGCACCGGACGAGGGCACTCTCATCGCCAAAGTGCAGGCCATCCGGGCAAGCGGCGCGGATGGGATCTCTTTCTATAACTACGGCCACATTCGGCTGGGCCACCTGGCGTGGGTGCGCCGGGCGCTCGGCATCCTGGAGTCCTCCCCGTCCTCGCCGGTGGAACGTCCGCCGGCGCGATGAGCGCGGGGCCGACACGGTGCGAATCGACGAGCGCGTGGCCATTGTGACGGGAGCCGGCTCAGGAATCGGGCGGGCGATCGCTCTGCGGTTTGCCCGCGCCGGCGGTCGCATCATCGCCGCGGACATCGACGGGCGGGCAGGGGAGGAAACCGCCGGGGCGATCCGCGAGGGCGGAGGGGACGCGGCCGCCGTGGTCGTTGACGTGGCGTCGGACGAGCAGGTCCGCGCGATGGCCGACGCCGCTCTGGCGCGCTACGGGCGACTCGATATCCTGGTCAATAACGCGGCCGTCGCCGGCGACCACGGTATCCTCGACGTCTCACCGGAGGAGTGGGATCGCACGCTCGCCGTCGATCTGCGGGGACCGTACCTGTGCCTCCGCGCCGTGCTCCCGGTGATGCTGCGCCAGCGCCGCGGGGTCATTGTCAACATCAGTTCCGTGAACGCCCTCCTGGCTCTGGGGCATCACCCGTACAGCGCGGCCAAGGCCGGGCTGATCTCCCTCACCCAGAACGTCGCCGTGGACTTTGGCGATCGAGGGATCCGGGCCAACGTCATCTGCCCGGGCACGGTGCGGACGCCGATCTGGGCCGAACGGAGTGCACGTGTTCCCGACCTCTTGGACCGCCTCAGTCGTTGGTACCCTCTCCGCCGCATCGCCGAACCGGAGGAGATCGCCGCGGTGGCGCTCTTCCTGGCCTCGGACGAGGCCTCGTTCGTCACAGGCGCTGTGATCGCCGTGGATGGCGGGCTGACGGCCGGGATCCGCCGGATGGCCGATGAGTTGATGGTGCGCGATCCCCCATCCTGACGTCGGGGCATGATCATTCCGCGCGCACCCAAGGAGCTGGCGCTGAGAATCGACCGCTTCTGGACCGGGGCGGCGTGCCCTAATACGCGCCTCCACGGGGCGGTCACGGTTTCCGCGACTCCGGAAGGACTGCGCATAACCGCGACACTTCCGCACCAGGTCTCACCGCGCATCCCGGCGCAACCGCCCGGCACGCGCATCGCGAACCTGTGGACGTACGATGTTGTGGAGTGCTTCATTGTTGGTTCGAGGAAATACCTGGAAGTCGAACTCGGCGCCGGCGGGCACTTTCTCGTCCTCGACTTCTGCACGCGCGCTCCGCGAGTGCGCGAGCATGAATATGCGCACTTTCATCCTACGCTCGAATGGCTCCCTTCCGTACCCGAGGACCCAGGGCGCTGGCGATCCTCTGTCGTCATCCCCTGGGGAATGGTGCCGAAGGGCATACGTGCCCTCAACGCTTTCGTCATTGTTCGCGACCAATTTCTGGCATATCATCCAACGGAGGGCTCCACACCCGACTTCCATCAGCCAGGGGCCTTTCCCACAGTGAGCCTCCAGGGGGACCCGGGTCGCCAGAACCCCCGGCCTCGTAGTATCCTCGGCCGCTTTCCCATCCCGGCTCCCGTGGGCGTGCAGCGTTTCGGGACCGGGCTGATCAACCCAACCTATTGGGTTCGGACAAAAGAGACGCACTTCGTCCTGCAACGGCTGCATGAGATCGTCTCCACAGAGGCAGTGGAGGACATGCGCGTCGTCACCGAGTATCTCGCCGAGCGTGGCATGCGCGTACCGAATCTCATGAGGGCTAAGGATGGACAGATAGTGGTGCGTGACGACGCCGGTGGACGATGGCGGCTGTATCCCCTCATCCCCGGCCGTATCTTCGACGCTCTCGAATCCAACGAAACGGCGGTGGAGGCGGGTCGCATCATAGGGGAGATGCACCGCCATCTTCGCAGTCTCTCATTCGAGCCACAGGGAAGCATTGAGCATTTCCACGACACGGTGTACGTTCTGGACAAGCTCCGGGGAATGGTGGCCAAGCTCCCCGAGGAGGTCCGGGACATTGCCGAGGATGTGCTCGCCACGGTGCCGGGGCTGATTCTGACAGAAGACACCGCCCGGGAGAGAAAGCAAGTCATTCATGGTGATTTGAAGATCTCGAATATTCTCTTTGACGAAGCGGGACGAGCGGTGGGAATCATCGACTTCGACACCATCATGCGGCACTTTCGAGCGATCGACCTCGGTGACGGTCTGCGCTCGTGGTGCAACCGAACTTCGGAGCAGGACCCGCACGCCACTTTTGATGCCGGCATATTTCATGCGGCGATGACCGGCTATGAGCAGGGATGGGGCGCGCCCGTGCGGGAAGACGAGAAGCGAATTTTTCTCCGTGCCACGCTCCAGATCACATACGAGCTCGCAGCGCGTTCCCTCATCGATGTTGTCTGCGACCACTACTTTGGCTACAGGAAGCCATACACATCGCGTCGCGCGGCGAACATCGCCAGGGCGAGGGGCCAATATCACCTTGCCAAGACGATCCCGTCCGTATGAGGGTGGTGTCCCGAACGGCACTCCGGTTTCGCCTACGGCCCCCTGGCGCCCGCTCCCGGGGGAGCGGGCGCCAGGAGGATCAGGGGAGGATCAGCGGCGGGCGCGGCGGCTGATCGAAATCGAAATCGGCCACCAGCGTGCCGAGCTGTGAGGCGTTCTCGCGCACATCGGGCCGGGGATCCGGCCGGCCATCCGTCGCCGGATCGAGGCGTTGGCCCCCGAGGAAGTCGTCCTCGATGAATTTCAGGTAGGCGTCGAAGCTCAGGATCTGATGATCGACGTAGCTCCGCCGCGCGTACGGGCTGATCACGAGGCCCGGCACGCGCAGGCCGAAGCCGTTCTCGTCCACCTTCGGCGGGACGACATGGTCGTAGAACCCACCCCAGTCGTCCCAGGTCACGAAGATCGCGGTGCTCGGCCACGCGGGCCCCTGCATGATGGCGTTGATCAAACCGGTCACGTAGGCCTGGCCCGCGCTCACCAGCGCGGGCGGGTGCTCGCTGACCGTGCCGTTGGGGACTACCCAGGCGACCGCCGGGAGCGTGCCGGCTCTTGCGGCCGCGTAGAAATGCGAGATCGTCTGAACGTTCGAGACCTCGCCGTCGGCCCGCACCGTGACGAACCACGGCAGAGGATTCCAGATTTCCGGCGTTCCCACGCGCTGCGGCTTGGGAGCGCACGTCACCTGATCGTCCTCGCAGTCGGGCTGCGTCCCCTCGGCCACGTAGTACGCCCAGCTCACATTCGCCTTATGCAGGAGGTACGTCAGGTCGGTCCACGCATAGAGGGGGGGCGTCTGTGTGCGCGCGCCACCCCCGCGGGCGCTGAGGCCTCCGGGATTCTGCAATGCGTTCCTGCAGCTCATCGGATCGGACGTCGTGCAATGCGCCGACCACCCTGAGACCATGAACAAATGGGCCGGGAGGCTCCACGAGGCGTTCGGCTCAAACATGTGGTCCTGCAGCACGAAGTTGCGGGCATAGGCCCAGTAGTTGGGAATCTCCCGCGCATCGTGATATCCCAGCACGTCTGGAGGCCCGCCGGCCGCGCCACACTGAGGATTGAAGGAGCCTCGGCAGACGCCTCGCCGGCCTTCGATCGCCTGCCGGATGAAGCCGTCCATCTTCCCGCCGTCGATGTCGGCGATGGCGGCCGCTTCCCCGTGCGGCCCCCCGCGGTTCCGGTCGTGGGGATCGTGGAACGGCTTTACGCACTGGGAGGTTTCGGGATCGGGCACACACACCGCGGGGACGCCGTTCGTCATCGGAATGCCGTCCGCACCCGGATACGTCCCGAAGTAGCTGTCGAAGGAGTGGTTCTCCTGCACGATTACCACGACGTGCTGAATCCTGTGAATCCCGCTCATATCCGTCGCCCGGGCCGGGGTTCCGTTGCCCGAAAAGGGCCACGCCGCGAGCGCGGCCATGAAGAGACCCGCGCCCATCACACGCCACACACGCCGCGGCACAGTGAGGAAGACCCTCATACCCATCACCCTGTCCTCTAGAGCGACCGGGCGGCGCGTAGAGTTCCCGCCTCAGTACGCGGCGAGGCGATGGATGGCGCCGGCGATCTCATCCATAGAGGGCTGGAAGGCCGCTTCCAGGACCGGACTGTGGGGGACCGGAGCATCCTCGCTGGCGAGTCGCACCACGGGACCGTCCAGCGACTCGAAGGCCTCCTCCGCGACGAGCGCCGCCACCTCGGCCCCGACGCCACCTGTGCGCGTCGCCTCGTGGACGATCAACGCCTTCCCGGTCTTCCGCACCGAGCCGAGGATGGCATCGCGGTCCAGAGGGGCGAGGCTTCGGAGGTCCAGGACCTCGGCGACGATCCCGTCCGCCGCGACCGCGTCGGCCGCCTGCAGGCACTTGTGCAGCATCCACCCGTAGGAGATCACGGACAGGGTCGCCCCCTCGCGGACGATTCGGGCCCGGCCGATCGGCGTCACATGCTCGCCCTCCGGGACCTCCTCCCGCTGATACCGGTAGAGGTGCTTGTGCTCGAAGTACATCACAGGATTCGGGTCGCGGATCGCGGCGACGAGCAGCCCCTTCGCGTCCTCGGCGAAGGCGGGCGCGACGACCCGGAGGCCGGGCGTGTGCACAAACCACGCCTCCATGCACTGGGAGTGGAACGGGCCGCCCTTGACATCCCCTCCATACGGCATCCGGATGACAAGCGGCAGCGGATGCCCGGTCCTCCAATGGAACTTCGCCGCCATATTCACGACCTGGGTGAACGCGTCTGTGACGAAGTCGGCAAACTGCATCTCCACGATCGGCCGCATCCCCATCACGGCCGCGCCGATGCCCGCGCCGACGTTTGCCGTCTCTGCCAGCGGCGCGTCGATCACGCGCCAGGGGCCGAACTCTTCGAGGAATCCCTTTGTGACCCCGAACGCTCCCCCGTAGACGCCGACGTCCTCGCCGATCACGAACACCCCGGGATCACGCCGCATCTCCCCGAGAAGCCCGTCGCGGATGGCCTCCAGATAGGTCATCTGGGCCATGACGGATCCTCGCCGGCCTCGCCACGCCCGCTCTCCTCACGTTCCTCCGCGTACACTCCCTCTGACACCGACTCCGGAGCAGGCTCCGGGCTCGCCTCCGCCCAGGCCAGACCCTCCTCCACCTCCCGGGCGATCCGCTCGAGCATCGCCCGGTCCACCTCGGAGGAGAGATCTCCCTCCTCTCGCAGGCGGCGCTCGAACAGAGCGATGGGATCGCGCGCCGCCCATTCTTGTAAGAGTTCCTGCGGCACATAGAAAGTCTTGTCGGCCTCGCTGTGCCCGCGCACGCGCATCGTCCGGCACTCGATGAGCGTCGGGCCGTCCCCGCGGCGGGCGCGCGTCACGGCCTCTCGGGCCGCGGCGAAGACGGCCAGCACGTCGTTCCCATCAACGGCGACGCCCGGGATCCCGTACCCGGGGGCTTTGTCCACGAATGATTGGGCCACCGTCTGGCGGCTCACCGGGGTCGAGTACGCGTACTGGTTGTTCTCCAGGACGAGCACGAGCGGCAGGCGGAGGACGGCGGCGAAGTTCACGCCCTCGTGCCATGCGCCGGTGCTGGTTGCGCCGTCGCCGAAGAATGTCAGCACGACCCGGGCTTCGTCCCGCTGCCGGCAGGCGAGCGCCATCCCCGCCGCGACGGGAACCGACGCCGCCATGTGGCTGATGAACGGGAGGACGCCGAGGCTTGGTGAGCCCATGTGGATGTTCCCGTCCCGGCCCCGCGTCAGGCCCCCCTCGCGGTCGAGGAACTGCGCGAAGATGCGGCGGACGGGAATGCCGCGCATGATGTACGCGGCGAGGTCCCGGTGCATCGGCGCGAGAAGGTCCTGCGGCCCGAGCGCGTACGTCGCCCCCACGGCGATCGCCTCGTGGCCCCATCCGGTGAAATACGCCCCCGGAATCCGGCCCTGATAGTACAGTTTGACCCCACGGTCTTCGACGGCCCGCTGGAGGCGCATGTGGTAGAGAATCTCCAGCAGGTCGCTCGGGGCGAGCGTCTCGCCCTTGGCTGACGCGGCCTGGATCGCGCCCACGAGACCGCCCTCTTGCGTTTCAGGGACCGCCATCTGTGAGCTCTCCTACCTTTGCGACGACGAAGCGGCGGGCGCGCGTGTGCTGGGCCAGACGCCGAGCTCCTGCAGCGTGCGCAGGTAGCTGATGACGTCATCTCGACTGAGCATGCCGAGAATCTGGCCGTCCGTTGTCACGGGAAGCTGGTTCACGCCGTCGCGGTCCATCTCTTCTACGGCCGCCCACAGCCCGGTGTCGGGCCGGACCCGCTTCAGTCGCCCCACGGGTGTCATCGCCTGAGCCGCCGTCGTGGTCGGCCACCCCCCTCGGGGCACTTCTTTGATCTGGTGCAGCGTGACGAGGCCGACGGCTTGATCGCCCTGCGTGACAACAAAGGATCTCCGCCCGCTTCCCAGGATGTGGCGATCCACGAGTTCTTGGAGACGGATCGTGGCGGGAATGGTGGGGTAATTCCGGTTCATCACCTCCGCCACCGTGTGCCCGGCGAGCGCGCCCTGGAGCATCTGCTGCTGGACCTGGGCCGAGGCCGCGCTTTCGAGGAACCAGCCGATGAAGGCGATCCACACGCCGCTGCCAAGATTCCCCGCCAGAATCTGCCACACGCCCCAGAAAATAAAGAGAAAGGCGATCGCGCGGCCCGTCGTCGCGGCGATCAACGTGGCCCGAGCAAAACTCCGCGTGCTCGCCCAGAGGATGGCGCGGAGAACGCGCCCTCCGTCCAAGGGGAAGCCGGGGATGAGGTTAAACAGCGCCAACGCGCCGTTGACGTAGGCGAGGTACTGGGCGAGGGCAAACAGCGGTCCGGTACCGGCCACGAGGTACCGCAGGAGACCGAAGACCGCGGCAAGCGCCAGGCTTACCGCGGGGCCCGCCAGGGCGATCCAAAACTCTGCCCCGCCGCTGGGGGCCTCACTGCCGATCTGCGAAACGCCGCCAAAGAGGAAAATCATGATGCTGCGGACGGGGATGCGGTAGTGAAGCGCCACGACCGAATGTCCCAGTTCGTGCAGCAGAACGCTCACAAACAGCATGATCGCCGAGACGGCGCCCAGGATCCAGTACAGAGAAGCGGGCGATCCCGGAAGAGCGGCCGGGTAGTAGCTGACGGCCAGCGACCACGTCAGCAGGACAAAGATCAAGAACCATGAGTAATCGAGCCCGATAGAGATGCCGAAGATCCGTCCCAAAGGGATCTGATGCCTGGTCATCTTCTCCCCCCACCATCGGTGTGTGCTTACAATGGCGCGCGTTTATCATTGGTTT
>DASUDA010000027.1:0-2531 GCA_036275835.1 bacterium
CCACCAACGTCGCCCGCGATCTGGCGGATGATCTCCTCGGCTGCGGCCCGGGGATCGTCGGACTGAGTAATCGGCCGGCCCACCACGAGCATGTCCGCGCCGGCGGCGACCGCATCGCGCGGCGTGTGCACCCGGCGCTGATCGCCCCGGGCGGCTCCCTCCGGCCGGATCCCCGCGCACACGAGGAGAAACTCCGGTCCGCACTGGGCTCTGACCGCCGCGGCCTCCCGCGGAGACGTCACCACGCCGGCCAGCCCCGCCGCCCGAGCCAGCCGAGCCAGCCGGAGCGTGACCTCCAGTGGTGAGCCGTCGACCCCTACTTCCGAGAGACCGGCCGCGTCTTCGCTCGTCAGCACCGTGACACCGATCACCCGGGTGCGGCTCCCCCCGGAGGACGTCCCGCGGTCCGCACCTTCACGCGCGGCCTTCATCATCGCGGTCCCCCCCGACGCGTGCACGGTGCACATGCCGATGCCCTGCCGCGCGGCCGCCTCGACGGCGCCGGCCACAGTCGACGGGATGTCGTGATATTTCAGGTCGAGGAAAACCCTGCCTCGCCGCAGGAGGGCGGAGACGGCGGCAGGCCCGGCTGCCGTGTACAGGTGAGAGCCCACCTTAAACCACCGCACAACCCCGTCCAGACGCGCGGCCAGTGCCTCGGCCCCGGCGAGCGACGGAGTATCCAGCGCCACGATCAGGCGATCGCGGAGGTCCACCGGTGCCAGATCCTCCCAGAGTGATACCGACCTCGGCCCAGGCTAGCACGTTCCCTCGAGGCGTGTCAAACGCGTGGAAAAAGACGCGTTGCCCCGTCCACGGCCCCGCCGCGCGCGTTTGACACCCACGAACGCCCGTACTACAATGCACCTAATTATTTAGGAGGGTCTGCGCCGAGTGGGGTTGCTGGACGATGTTGCCGAAGTGCTGATCCGCGAGGACGAGCTTCGGACCCGAATCGCGGATCTCGGCCGGCAGATCAGCAGCGACTACGAGGGCAAGACCCCTCTCCTGGTGGGCATCCTGAAGGGGGCCGCGCTCTTCCTCTCTGATCTGATCCGCCAGATCTCCATCCCCTGCATGATGGACTTCATGGCGACCGCCTCCTACGGGTCGGGCACCGAGAGTTCCGGGATCGTCCGGATCCTCAAGGATCTCGATCAGACGATCGAAGGCCGTCACGTCATCATCGTGGATGACATCATCGATACCGGCTACACGATGGACTACCTGCTGGAGACGCTCAAGGCCCGGTATCCGGCCAGCCTCCGCGTCTGCGCCCTGCTCGACAAAGTCTCCCGCCGGCGCCGGCACGTGCCGATCGATTACCGGGGGTTTGAGATCCCCGACAAGTTCGTCGTCGGGTACGGGCTCGACTACGCGGGGATCTTCCGGAACTTTCCCTTTATCTGTGTCTTGAAGCCGGACGTGTATACCTGATCTCCCCGCCGCCCCCTGCAGGGGGCGGCGGCGCATTCGCCCGACATCCCGGGTTCGGGCGGGAGGTGACACGCGTGGAGTTCATCGGCAAGGGGCGGGCCGCCAGGCGCACGTACGGGTTTGAGGAGATTGCGCTCGTCCCGGCGTCGGCAACGATCGACCCCGAGGATGTCGACATTTCGTGGCAGGTCGCCGGCCGGACTTTTCCCCTTCCGATCATCGCGTCCGCGATGGACAGCGTCGTGGACGTTCCGTTTGCGCTCGCCCTCTCGCGCCTGGGCGGGATGGCGGTCCTCAACCTGGAAGGTGTCCAGACCCGCTATGCCAATCCTCGGGAGGTGCTCGACCGGCTCACTCAGGCGCCGCCCGACCGGATCGTCGCCCTGATGCAGGAGGTCTACCGCGAGCCGATCAAAGACGATCTGGTCGCCGGCCGGATCAGGGACATCCGCGCCGGCGGGGGCGTGCCCGTCGTGTCGGCGACGCCGGCCGCTGCGGGCCGCTTCGGTCCTCTCGCCGCCGAGGCCGGGGCGGAGGTCCTGCTCGTCCAGTCCACCGTGATCACCGAGCAGCACCGGAGTGAGCGGGGGCGCGCGCTCTCCCTTCGGGACCTGACCGCCAGGACCGCGATTCCCGTGATGGCGGGCAACTGCGTGTCCTACGAAGCCGCGCTCCAGTTGTTCGAGGCGGGGGTGGCCGCCGTCTTCGTGGGCGTCGGTCCGGGAGCCGCGTGCACCAGCCGGAAGGTGCTCGGCGTCGGCGTCCCACAGGCGACGGCGATCGTGGACGTCGCGGCCGCCCGCGCCGAGTTCGCCCGAAGGACGGGCCGGCACGTTCCCATCGTGGCCGACGGCGGGATCACCGTCGGTGGCGAGATCGCCAAAGCCGTGGCGTGCGGTGCGGACGCCGTGATGTTGGGGTCGCTTCTCGCCAGGGCCGAGGAGGCGCCCGGGCGGGGCTTCCACTGGGGCATGGCGACGCCTCACGCGGCGCTCCCGCGGGGAACGCGGATCGCCGTCGGCGCCACGGGAACCCTTCGGGACGTCCTGCTCGGCCCGGCCCGGGTAGACGACGGCTCTCAGAACCTCGTCGAG
>DASUDA010000028.1:0-3174 GCA_036275835.1 bacterium
AGGCTCTTCTCACTCCGCTCCGGTTGCAGAAGGGGGGGAACGCGGAAGGGGAATACGAAGACGCCTACTTTCCGGCGGAAAATGGGCGGAGGGAAGGGACCGAGCTGCGCTGTGCCATCGCGGATGGCGCAAGCGAGGGAATGTTAAGCGGCGCCTGGGCGAGAATCCTTGTTGAATTGCACTGCCGGTTCGACTGGACCGGCGGCTCAGTTGAGCAATTTCTTGAGACGGCGTACGAAGAGTGGCGGTCGTTCAAGTCGGAGTACCTCCGAGACCGGGAAAATCGCAGTCTTCCGGTGCAGTGGTACGAAGAACCCGGGTTCCGGGAAGGAGCATTTTCGACCCTCCTGGGATTGACGCTCACAGGTTCTACGAATGAAGGGCCCGGAGAATGGGCTGCCGTCGCCCTGGGTGATAGTTGCTTGTTCCAGGTGAGGGCCAACGCCCTGGTGATGAAATTTCCCGTGGAACAATCGTCTGACTTCAATAATCGTCCGGTGCTCTTTGCGAGCAACCCGGCTCGCAATGAGCAGACCATCCCCGCCGTCAGAAGGGTGTCGGGGAAGTGTAAGTCGGGGGATGTTTTTTACCTGATGACCGATGCCCTGGCCCGGTGGTCCTTAAAGCAAGACGAAGAGGGCAAGAACCCATGGGCGCGCCTGCGGAACGTTGTCGTCAGAGAGGATCCGGCTTTCGACGTGTGGATCGACGGATTGCGGAGAACGAAGGAATTACGGAATGACGATGTGACGTTGATCCGCATCGACCTATTGAAAGCGTAAATGGACCGCCCTCACCGCCACAGGCTCATGCCCTTCAGGAGGTCATTCCCGAACAATACCGAGACAGACAGCGCGACCCACGTGACCCCCCAATCAAACGGAGGGTACGGAGATTGCAGATTCGTTCCGGCCAGACCATCGGGGCGGTATACCGCCTCGAGGATCCCCGCGAGCACGAAGGCCGCCACCTTCTTGTAGTTGTCGTTCCGATCGAACGCGGGCCAGAGCTTCTCGATCAACTCGATCAGTGTTCGCATAAAAGTGGCGAATATCGCGTACTGCATGAAGAGGGCCCCCTTCGAGAATCGGATGCGGCGCCCTATTCGCCGCGCCGCTCACCGTGCGCTCCGGCTAAACTCCGGCTCGGCTCGGCGCAGGCGTCAGACGATGTACCAGCGGCGTATGTCCTCCTGCAGCCCGGTCGGGTCGGGATACTCTCTTTCCACAGATCGAATGAACCCGGCGGCCTCCTGTGGGGTGGGAACGATGTCGTGCGTCGGCAGGGTGAAGGCGTAGACGGAGACGTCGGTGCTGGGCAGACGCTTCTCCATGCGCAGGCTCTGCACGTGGCGATGCTTGAGAAGGAGCCGGTAGACCTGTTCGTAGAGGGTGGGATCAAACGGCATTTGTCGGGCCGGTCGGCCGGCGGCATCCAGGCCCAACACCTGACCCGCTTCGACAACGTGCTCCCACACCGCGCGCAGGACGTGTGGCGCGGCGTCTTCACGCTCCCGCTCATGGCGCGGCCGCCTCATGCGCCGTTCCCGTTCAGACTCGAGAAACTGCCGCACCTCGCGCGTTGGGACGGGGATCACAAAGCGGCACGAGACCGCTGCCAGCAGCGGCTCGGCCGGGTCCTCCCGCTGCCGCGCGAACTCGATGAACCGGTTCCCCACGAGGGGCGTTTCTCCGATGAGCAGGTGCGGAGACTCCGGGTAGCGCCGGTGCCACGCGACCAGCGCGTGACGCGCCCAGGAGCCAATCGCTTTCCGGATCAGGGCGTGAGTGACACCTTGCACCATTGGGTACCGCGCCGCGGCGTCGCTGGCCTCGAACACGGGCCGCACCACATCCCACTGCAAGAGATGCACCGTTCTGCCGGCGGCGCCGGCCATATGGGCCAGCTGATGAATGAGCAGGCTCTTGCCGGTGCCTGGGAGCCCGGCCAGGAAAACCATTCGCAGGGCGGTCAGCTGCCTGAGCTGAGCGTAGAGGATGGAGTCCCCCTGGACGATGAGGGGCCACTGCGCACGAGTGCGGGATAATCCACTTGTGTCCACGATGCCCGGCGGCTTTCGTCCTCACCCGGCATGATCCCTTCCCGCTCAGGGATGCGCGTCGCGCCGCCTCACACGCATCCCGCTCAACGCGAGCGCAGTGGGGCACGTCTAGGACAGGGGCGATGAGGGGATGACGCGGGAGCCCGGGCTTTGGATCCGAGGATTCGGGGCGGGAGTGGCGGCCGGCATTGCGGCGACACTCGTCCTGTTCGCCTACCGATTTGCGACGGGTACGCCGACACCGGTGGAGGCGCTGGCCGAGCGGATGGTTCGGCTGCTTCCGTACGAGGTGTTCGCACTGGTCCTCGCAGATCTGCAGCACTTAGCCAAGCCGCTGGGCTTTGCGATGGCCGTTGTGGCCAGCCTCGGTGGGTTCGGCATGGGGGGTGTGCTCTACGCGCTGGCAGCGCGGAAAAGCCGCCGATCCCGCCTGATGCTCGGCATGGCCGCCGCAGCTGTCACGTGGGTCATTCTTACCTATGCGTTTCTGCCGGTCATCCAGGGGGGGATTCTGGGGGTGCCCCTCACCACGGTAGTCTCGGCTCCGGCGCTCCCGATGGCCCTCGGGAGCCTGGCCTATGGACTGCTGCTGGCAGGCCTGAGCCGCCCGCATGAGTGGGCCCGGAACCGCAGAGACTACACGGCGTCTGGCCAGGCGTCCCACGGGGCGCGGAGCAGCGATTCCAGCGTGACCTCCGGGTTGATCAGCCGGCGCGGCCTGCTCCGTCGGTCCGAACCAATCCTGCTCGCCCTCGCGGCCGCCTCTCTTGGCACCTGGGCGGTCGCAGCGCGGGCGCAGGTGGTCTCTGTGGCATCCTGGGCGTTCCGCCTGATCATGCGGATGCCACCGCAGAACAGTGGGATGCCGCCCGAAGTCACCCCCAACGGGCAGTTCTATCAGGTCTCCAAGAACTATCCGTTCGATCCGATTGTAGACGTCGCGAAGTGGTCGCTCGAGGTAAAGGGCCTGGTCGCCCAGCCCCTCAAGCTCTCGTATGCTGAGTTCATCAGGGCGGCGCCTTCGGTGGAGCGCTATTACACGCTGGAGTGCATCGCCAACGAAGTGGGGGGGGATCTGATCGGGAACGCCAGGTGGAGGGGCCTCCGCATGA
>DASUDA010000029.1:0-11330 GCA_036275835.1 bacterium
GTCTACGATGAGGAGATCGGCCGGATCGAGATGTACCTGGTCGGCGCGCGCGCGCAGCAGGTCCGTCTTGACCGCCTGGACCTCACCGTGGCGTTCGACGCCGGCGAGACGATCCACACGGAAAACTCCTATAAGTACTCCCTCTCCGAGATCGAGGCGCTGGCCCGGGGTGGCGGTCTGCGCATCGACTCCCAGTGGCTCGACTCCGGCGGCCGTTTCAGCGTGAACCTGTTCGCGCGTGGTGCAGGAGATGGTGGACGCGCCGCGTAATTCATGGTTACCACTTTGCGCGAGCAGTCAGCGTTTTGACGCCGCGGGGTGCCGCCGCAGCACACCCAACTCGATGCGTTGCTCATGCCCTGATGACTTTGTGTCGGACAAACCGGAAAGCGAGAGGTGCTGATTCATGCCCGGTCTATCGTTGTTCCGAAAGACTACGTCGCATGTTCAGCCGTACGTCTTCGGGGGTCTGTTCTTCGCTGTTGTGTTGCTGCTTGGTCTCTACATTGTGAAGTGGCAGCCCTACTATCATAAGACGCTTCTCGCGGCGGCCCGGCACAACATCGGGAATTCCATCATCACCGGGACGGCCGCGACGCCTCCCGCCGCCTCCTGGTCCGCGGCGGCGGGGTACATGAAGAGCTATCTGGCTGCCGTCTGGCAGGCCTGGCTGCTCGGGATTCTTGCCGGAGCGGCGGTGCAGACCCTGATCCCCCGGGACTGGGTTGTCCGCTTGCTGGGCCGGAATAACTGGGAATCGACGCTGGTGGCCTGTCTGGCGGCCACCCCGTCGATGATGTGAACGTGTTGTGCCGCCCCTCTGGCAGAGGGGCTCAAGAGAAGGCGGGCGTCCACTGCCGCCGCCCTCACGTACTGGGTTGGAAACCCGGTCTTGAATCCCGCGACAATTATCTTCACCGGGTTTGTCCTGGGATGGTCATGGGGTCTGTTGCGGTTGTTCGGAGCGTTCGCGGTGATGGCCTGCGTGGGATTTGCCGTAATGCGGTACGGCAGCCAGCGGGCGGCCATCCGTGAGGCTCAGAGCGTCGTAGCGGGCGACCGCGAGGCTGCCCCGCGCCCCGTCGCCTCCCTCCTCGCGGACTGGGGGAAGCTGGCGGGGCGGTTGTTTGTAACACTGACCCCGGAGCTGCTCCTGGTTGTCCTGGTTCTTGGGGCGGCTCGTGCGTGGTTGTTCCCGCTGGCGGGACCCGGCGTGCCCTTCGGCCTTCTGACTGTAGCCGGGCTCGCCGTGGCCGGGACGTTGTTCGTCATTCCGACGGCGGGCGAGGTCCCCATCGTGCAGTCGCTGCTAGCGTTTGGTGTCGCTCCGGGACTCGCCGGATCGTTGTTGTTGACCTTGCCGGCGGTCAGCCTACCGTCTTTGCTCATGATGCGAAGAGCGTGCCCTGCCCGCCTGCTCGTTCTGGTCGCCACGATCGTCGCGTCTCTGGGGGTGGCTGCCGGGTTCGTCGCGCAGACTCTCCTGTAAAACCGGTATAATGCTGCCGTGGATCACGGCACCGCCGCGGCGGCGATTACCGTCCAGCACCTCTCCAAGCGGTTCGGCGCGCTCGTGGTCGTGGAGGACCTTTCGTTCTCCGTGGCCCCGGGGGAGATCGTCGGCTTTCTCGGCCCCAACGGAGCCGGCAAGACGACGACGCTTGGGATGCTCCTGGGGCTGCTGCTGCCCACGCGCGGCCGGATACACGTCCTCGGGCTGCCGATGCCGGAGGAGCGGCAGAGAATCCTCGCCCGCGTGAACTTCTCGTCCCCCTACGTCGCGCTTCCCGGCAACCTGACCGTGCGCGAGAACCTCACGGTGTTCGCCCACCTCTACGGCGTCCGGCACGCACGCCAGCGGATCGGCGCCCTTCTGGAGCGCTTCGGGCTGAGTGAGATGCGCGACCGGCCCGCGGGCCGCCTGTCCTCGGGTGAGAGTACCAGGCTCGGGCTCGTCAAGGCGCTCCTGAACGATCCGGCCATCCTGTTCCTGGATGAGCCGACGGCGAGCCTGGACCCGGACGCCGCGGAGCGCGTCCGTGACACCCTGCGCGAGGTCCGCGCCGAGCGGGGGGTGACGATCTTCTATACATCGCACAATATGCAGGAGGTCGAGCGCCTGAGCGACCGCATCCTTTTCCTCCACCAGGGCCGCCTGATCGCCGAGGGGCCGCCCGGCGAGGTGCTCCGGCGGTTCGAACGCGACACGCTGGAGCACATGTTCCTCGACGTGGCCCGTCAGGGAATCTCTGCCCCATGAAGGCCGCACGAGCGGTCGAGTCCGGGATGGGACGCGCCCACGCGACCATGCCCCCCGCCGATGTCGCCTCCGGCGCCGGCTTCAGTGCGGAGCGGGTGTTCGCGCTGCTCCTGCGCCAGCTGTACCTGTACCGGCGCAGCATGATCCGGTCCCTGGAGATCGTCTACTGGCCGGTGATGGACCTTCTCGTGTGGGGGTTCCTGAGCGTCTACGTCGCCCGTCTCCGCGGCGGCGGCGCCGTGGCGATTGCGTTTCTTGTCGGCGCCATGATCCTCTGGGACATCTTCTTCCGCGTCCAGCAGGCGATTTCGGTCTCGTTTCTGGAGGACATCTGGACGCGCAACCTGGCCAACGTGTTCGTCAGCCCGATCAGTACCGGCGAGTTCTTGTGCGCCACGATGCTGCTCGGCGTGCTGAAGGTGATCGTGATCGGCCTTCTCCTCGCCGTCCTCGCGTCGGCCCTCTACGCCTTCAACATCTTCCACTACGGCCTGCCCCTGCTGCCGTTTGTCCTGAACCTGATCTTCTCCGCGTGGGGAATGGGGATCATCACGACCGCGCTCATCCTCCGGTTCGGCCAGGGGGCTGAGGCGCTGGCCTGGGCGGTGGCGTTCCTGTTCCAGCCGTTTTCGGCGGTGTTTTATCCCGTGCAGGTCCTGCCCGCTCCCCTGCAGGCGATCGCCTGGACGCTGCCGACCACCTACGCGTTTGAAGGCATGCGGGCGGTTCTGGACGGGCACCCCCTCCCGTGGGGGTATGTCGCCTGGGCGATCGTGACGAACGCGGTCCTGCTAGGGATCGCCGCCGCCGTGTTCGCCCGTGTCATGCGCATCGCCCGCGAACTCGGACTCCTGCTGCGGACAGAGGGGTAGGCGTGGGCGCGCATCCCCGCGTCCTGGCCGGGACGTCGGGGTTCGCTTTCGCGGAGTGGAAGGGGGCGTTCTACCCGGCCGATCTCCCCAGCGACCGCATGCTGTCCCACTACGCCTCCCACCTCCCCACCGTCGAGATCAACGTGTCGTTCTACCGGATGCCCACGGTCGAGATGGTTGAGAGCTGGAAGGGTCAGACGCCGGAACAGTTCCGGTTCGCGATCAAGGCACACCGGCGGATCACCCACCAGAAGCGCCTGCGCGATGTGGACGGAGAGGTGCGCTGGCTGCACGAGCGCGTCAGCGTGCTCGGAGAGCGCCTCGGGCCGATCCTGTTTCAGTTTCCGCCGTCGTTCCGGCGCGACCTGCCGCTGCTGGAGCAGTTCCTCGCCGGGCTTCCGCCGTTGCCGTTCGTCGCGGTCGAGTTCCGTCACGCGACCTGGCACGACGACGCGGTGTACGATGCGCTCCGCACCTACCGGGCGGCCTTCGTGATCGCCGAGGATGACGAATCCAGCGAGCCGCGCGTCCACACCGCGCCGTTCGGATATTACCGCCTTCACCGCCTCCGGTATACCGACGCTCAGATTGCCGACTGGGCCGCGCACCTTCGCGAGTCGGCCGGGCTCGATCCCGTGTTCTGCTACTTCACGCACGAGACCGGCGCCGAGGCCATCACCTATGCCAAGACGCTGATGGACCTCGCCGGTTCCTGATACGATCGCCTCGTGGGCCTCACGGAGTATCAGCGGAAGCGGCGCTTTCAGGAGACCCCGGAGCCGCCCGGCACGGTCGGGACAGCCGAGGGGCGGCCCCGGTTCGTCGTCCAGGAGCATCACGCGCGGCGCGTCCACTGGGACCTGCGGCTGGAGATGGACGGCGTCCTGCGCTCGTGGGCAATCCCCAAGGGACCATCGCTCGATCCCTCGGACAAGCGCCTGGCGGTCCTGGTCGAGGACCATCCGATCGAGTACGGGGAGTTTGAGGGCATCATTCCGCCGGGGAACTACGGCGCCGGCACCGTGATGTTGTGGGATCGCGGGACATATGAGTGCCGCGAAGGAGATCCGGTCCAGGCGTTCCAGCGGGGCAAGATGACCCTGGTCCTCTCCGGCGAGAAGCTCCGCGGCGAGTTCCATTTCGTGCGGACCAAGCGGAACGAGGGGCGCGACTGGCTCCTCTTCAAGGGGAAGGACGAGTTTACGGCGTCCGGATACTCTCCGTCCGGCACGCGATCGGTCCGGAGCGGGCGCCTGATCGACGAGATCCGGGCGGATCAGGATGCCCGCTGGACGGCGTCGGCTCCGGTTTCGCAGGGCACACGGTCCACCGTCGCAGGCAGTCCGGCCCCCGCGGCATCGCAAATCCCAGAGTCGAAGACGGTGTCACGGGGCCGCGCGCCTGCGGCATCCCGAAGGCGGGGAGCGCCTGCTCCTGCACCGCGGGGAGGAGCGTCCACCGCGAGGGGCCGGACGCGGACGCGCGAGGACCCCTTTCCCGCGCCGTTCCGGCCCATGCTGGCGCAAACCGCGGAGCAGCCTTTCAACCGCCCCGGCTGGCTCTTCGAGGTCAAGTGGGACGGCGTCCGGGCCCTGGGCTTCGTGCGCCGCCGCGGGGCGGTGCAGGAAGTGGCCCTCTACAGCCGCACCCTCCTCAGGCTGAACGCGCAGTTTCCCGAGATCGTCGAGGCGCTGTCCCGGATGAAAGAGGACAGCGTCGTGCTCGATGGCGAGATCATCGCCCCCGATGAGCGCGGACAGCCGAGCTTTGCGCGCCTGCAGCAGCGGATCCACCTGAGCCGGGATGCAGAAGTGCGGGAGGCGAGTGAGAAGGTCCAGGTCGTGTACGCGGTGTTCGACTGCCTGTACCTCGGCGGCCGCGATCTGCGCGGGCATCCCCTCGTGGAGCGCAGGCGGGCGCTCGAGCGGCTCGAGCTTCCCGCCGGGCTGATCCGGGGCGATGTGGTGGAGGAGAAGGGCCTCACGCTCTACGCCGCTGTGCGCGAACACCATCTGGAGGGAATCATCGCCAAGAAGGCCGCGAGCCTCTACCGGCCCGGGGTGCGAAGCCCCGACTGGCGGAAGATCAAGGTGAGGCAGACTCTCGAGGCGGTCGTGGGCGGTATGACCCGAGGGAAGGGGCATCGGACGCAGACCTTCGGGGCGCTCATCCTCGGCCAGTACGACCCGAAGACCGGCGCACTCGTGCACATTGGTCAGACCGGCGGGGGGCTCACCGACGCCGACCTGCGCATTCTCCGGAAACGCCTGGAGCCGCTGATTACCACGACCTGCCCGTTTGTCTCTCCTCCCCGGACGCTCACGCCGGCGACCTGGGTGCGCCCCGAGGTCGTCGTGGAGGTCGAGTACGCGGAGCGCACGCCCGACGGCATGCTGCGGTTTCCCGTGTTCCTGCGGGTGAGAGATGACGTCCCAGCCCGGGAGGTCCGCATGCAGGCGCCACTCCCGGCCCCTCCGGGTCGGACCGCGCGGTCGTCCACACAGGTACAGGGGTCTGCGGGTCTGGCCCCTGCCGCGGCGCCGCCTGCACCACAGGCGCAGATTTCTCCACCGGTCCGCCGCGCATCGCAGGGGGCGGTCTCCACGAAGGGCCTGCCCAAGGAGCTCGGATTCACCAACCTGGACAAGGTCTTCTTCCCTGAGCGCGGATATACCAAGGGGGACGTGATCGCCTATTATCGCCGAATGGCGCCCTATATTCTGCCGCACCTCACGGACCGCCCTCTGTCCCTCCGGCGCTTCCCCGACGGGATCGACGGCAAGGACTTCTTTCAAAAGGACGTGCCGGACGCGCCCGCATTTATCCGGACGGAGCGCATCTGGTCTGACCAGGGCGACCGTGACATCCGCATGGTCGTCGGCGCGGATGAAGCGGAGCTGGTGTGGCTGGCGCAGATGGGCTGCATCGAGATGCACGCGTGGTTTTCACGGATCACCGCGATCCGGGGCCGCGCCGCGGTCCGGCCGGCGGCGACGTTTTCCGGCTCCGAGGACGCGATCGCCCGGAGCCCCTTGAATTACCCGGACTTTGTCGTGTTCGATATCGACCCGTTCCTGTTCCCCCCGGGGACCGGACCGACCCTGCGCCACGGGGAGCACGACCCGGACTACACGCGCCGGGGGTTTGAGGCTGCGCGCCGGGCCGCCCTGTGGCTCGGCGAGGCGCTTGAGACGCTCAACCTCCGCGGGTTCGCCAAGACCTCCGGGAAGACCGGACTGCACGTCTTCGTGCCCATCGTGCGCCGGTATACGTACGCCCAGACGCACGCGTTCGCCAAGACGATGACCACATGGCTCGTGCAGCGCCATCCCGCGGAACTGACCACGGCATGGGGCGTGGACGCGCGCGTGGGGAAAGTCTTTCTGGACTACAACCAGAATGTGCGGGGAAAGACGCTGGCCAGCGTGTACAGCCTGCGGCCCGTTCCACAGGCGACCGTGAGCGTTCCCGTCACCTGGGCGGAGCTGCGAGCGGGATTCGACCCGCTCGACTGGACGGTCACGACCGTCTTTGACAGGCTCGCACGCGTGGGTGACCTCTGGGCGGACATCCTCAAAGCGGCCCAGAGCCTCGACATCGCGACCCGGTAGGGGGGCGCTTCAGAAAGCGTCGAGGTTAGACGGCGGATCGTATGCGCCGGAGCCCCGGAGCCAGGGTCTGTCTCAGGGGCGAATCCACCGGCGGCGCTCCGGCAAGAGTTGGGTCGCGCGCCTGCGTGACCACTCGGCCACGAACTCCGCGCCGTAGAGAAACGTGCAGGACAAAGCGTACACCCAGGTCAGGAGGGCGACGAGGACGCCCAGCGAGTGGTACAGGCTGGTGTAGCTGCCAATCCCTCCGATGTACTGACCGAGCAAGTAGACGATCACCTGCCAGAGAACGGCGGCCAGCATCGCGCCCGGCCACACGTCGCGCCACCGCACCGGGACACTCGGCAGAAACCGGTATCCCACGACGAAGAGCCCGAACTGCGCAAGCGCGGCGGTCACGGTCACCGCGCGGCGGCTGTCGGGCCCGGGGATCGAGGGCAGTCCCAGAACATATGCCAGATCCCCGAACTGGAACAGGTGGAAGACCAGAATGGTCGTGAGGAACGCTCCAAGAAAGACCATGAGAGACCCCGCCATTACGAAGATCCCGACGGCGAGACGGCCGGGAAGCAGGCGGCCGCGGCACTCCCACACTTTGTCCAGCGCCCCTTGCACGGCGCCGAAGACACCGGTCGCGGCAAGGATCAGCGCCACTCCGCCCTCCCAGCCGAGAGACTTCCGCTGCTCGTAGGCGTCCTTGAGCGTGCGGACGAGAATGTCGCCATTCGCCCCGCGGCCGAACACCTGCGCGATGGTCTCTTCGATCTTCTGGCTCGGGAAGAGGAATTGAATCATCAACAGGAGGAGAATGGCGAGGGGAAGGAGCGAGAACAGAGAGTAGTAGCTGATCGCCGCACCCGTGAAGAGATTCCCGTGCTGCCAGAAATTGAGGAGGGCGCGCACCAGCGTGATCCCGAACCGGTGATACGTGGAGATTCCCGGGACCCTGGTCGACTGTCCCGCGACTTCTGCGGTCCTGCGCTGCTGCTGGAAGCCCCTGTGACCTGCGGCGGGTGTCTTCATCTTCCTCGCTACCATAGTGCCCTTATGCCCTTTCTTGCGGTTTTGGGGACCCCGCCGCGGCATGCCGGAGGGGCCAGGGCTGGCGGACGGACCCCAACAGAGCGGATGGCCCGAGGGCCAAGTCGCGCGGGCACGTCACGGCCCCGAGGTGCGGAGATGCCTTAGAAGTAGTTCGAGGTGATCCCGCCGTCCACGACCAGGACGCTGCCGTTCACCCACGTCGATTCGTCGGAAGCCAGGTAGAGCGCCATCTGGACGATATCCTCCGGGCGGCCGAACCGGCCCATCGGGATCCGGTCCAGGCGGAGCTTCTTGGCCTCGGGGTTGGCCAGGAGCCACGAGGTGAGCAGTGGCGTCTCGATCGGGCCGGGCGCGATCGCGTTACTCCGGATCCGGCGGGGGCCGAACTGGACGGCCAGCGACTTGGTGAGCGCGATGACCCCACCCTTGCTGGCCGTGTACGCGTCCTGCGGCACCGTGCAGCCGACGAGCGCGACGAATGAGGCGACATTGATGATCGAGCCGCCGCCGGCTCGGAGGAGTTCGGGAATCCCGTGCTTGCAGCAGAGGTAGATCCCCTTGAGATTCACGGCCATCACGCGGTCCCAGACATCTTCGGCGACGTCCACGACGGACCCGTCCTGCTCGGGAAAGATGCCCGCGTTGTTGTACAGGACGTCGAGCCGCCCGAACCGCTCGACCGCCCGCCGCACCACCGTGCGGACCTGGTCCTCGTTCGACACGTCGGCCTCCACGAACACGGCCTCGCCTCCGGCGCGGGCGACCTGCGCCGCGGTATCCTCGCCCGCGGACGCGGAGACGTCGGCCGCAACGACGCGGGCGCCTTCCCGGGCGAAGGTGAGCGCGGCCAGGCGGCCCATGCCGCTGCCGGCGCCTGTGATCAGGGTGACTTTATCGCGGAGCCTCATACCTACGCGCGTCCGGCGGCATCCAGCCGGCGCTTGGGAATCTCCTTCTTCGGATCCACAAAGGGCAGTGGGACGACACGAGCCGTGTGCCGCCGTTCCTCCGGATAGCGCTGCACCTCCACGGCCTGGCCCTGCGCGCTGTGCTCGATGCCCACCATGGCCAGGGCGATGTTCCTTTTCAGCGAGGGGGAGTAGAGGACCGCTGACGCCCGGCCGATGGGTCTACCGTCCTTGAAGACCGGCCACGCCCCCTCGAATTCGATGGGAACCGGCTCCCCTTCGATCTCCAGTCCCACCAGCTTGCGGCGGAGGCCCTCGCGCCTCACGCGGCTCAGGGCGTCCTTCCCAATGAAGCGCGCTTTGGACAGGTCCACCTGGTAGTCCAACCCGAGCTCATACGGGTTGGTCTCCAGGTTCATATCGGACTGATAGTTCAGGATCCCCGCTTCGACGCGGCGCGGGTGGTTCGGGCCTGCCGGGATCAGGCCGAAGGGTTTTCCGGTCTCCACGATCAGGTCGATCATCTCTTCGGCGTAGCTGTTGTCCAGGAGGTAGACCTCAAACCCCACTTCACCCGTCCAGCCGGTCCGGCTGATAATCGTCGGGATGCGTTCGCCGAGAGTGGCCTCCAAAAACCAGTAGTAGGGAAGCGTGAGGATTCGGTCTCCGACAAGTTCCCGCAGCAGGTCCGGGGATTTGGGGCCCTGGAGCTGGATCGGGTAGACGTCCGTCAGCCGCACGGTCGCCTGGAGCCCCATCCCGACGGCGACGCCTTTCGCCCAGAGGTGGAGATCGCTGTCGGCCGGGCACAACCAGAAGCGGTTCTCGTCCAGGCGCAGGACGACAGCGTCATCGACGATCCCGCCGCTGTCATCACAGAAGATGGCGTACTTCCCCTGGCCGATCCGGCATTTACTCATATCCCGGGGTGTCAGTAGATCCATGAGCATGAACCCGTCGGGGCCGTTGATCTCCACGGGACGCTCGACGGAGACGTCCCAGAGTGTGACGCCGTTTCGGATGGCCCAGTACTCCTGCTCCTTGGTTTGCCCGTCGAAATCGACGGCGTGGAGGAGATGGTTATAGACGAGGAATGAGTTGGCGCCGAGCCTCCGGAAGATCGGGAAGAGCGGAGACTTCTGAAATCGTGCCGAATGCACCAGACGATAATCGTAGAGCCGGCTTTGTGCTGTCTGCACCAGGATCCCCCCCCCGATGGTAGGCGCGCCTCTCCCCGGACGATTCGTAGCGCGGGGGGGTGGATTCCTTGTGCAACACTGTGCGGCGAAGCGCTGCCGCGGGGGAAGCGCACTCAGGCAGGTTCGCGGTCCCTCTCCGGAGCTCTGCGCGTGCCGGCCGGGACTCCTCCCTGCAGCGGAGCGAGCGCGAGGATACCGACGAGTGGGCCGAGGGCCAGGATCCCAAACGCGGCTCCCCAGGGCGCCGCGGGCCCAAGCTGCGGCGCCTTGATGAGGTCGAGCATGACCCCGAACGTCACGGGCGCCACGGCCGTCGCCGTCCACCCGAAGAGCATTTGCACGCTGAAGGCGCCCCCCAGCGAGTGCGGGGGCACGACCTCCATCAAAGTCGCCGCATAGGAAGGGGAGTCGGCGAGTGACGTAATCCCATAGAGCATCCCCACTGCCACGATCAGGGCGAGAGGAGCGTGGAGCAACCAGCCAAAGGTCAGAGAGCACAGCAAGCCCACCTTCAACATAAGGGTGGCCGCACGGGCGCGTCCAAGGCGGTCGGAGAGCCGCCCTCCTGCCACCGCGCCGATGCCGCCGCCCACGCCGATAATCACCGCCGCCAGTATGCCCCCCCACGCCAGCGCGTCAGCCCGGGAGCTCCCCCGCACCGAGAGGGCGGTGACCATGAAAGGCCCCACCCAGGTCCACATTCCGAAGAGTTCCCAGTTGTGGGCCGTATAGGCGAGGATCACGCGGAAGGCCGCGCGGTTGCCGAGCACATCCCTGAGGTACCGCGCGAACCCGGCGCGCTCGGGGGCCGCGGGGCGCGGCGCCTCCGGCACCCGTGCCATCACGAGTGCCCCCAGAAGTTCCAGCACACCGACGGCAGCCATCGTTGGCCGCCAGCCTACGCGGGGGGCCAGGATCCCGATGTAGAACAGCGGGGCGGCGTACGCGGCGACGACGACCGCGATGTAAATTCCCGTGGTGAGACCGCGCCGGAGCCCGGGCGTCGTGTCCGCGATGTGCTTGAGCGCCGGCAGGTACAGGCCGCCCAGGAGGATGCCGGTCAGAAGGCGGAGGAGGAATGCGGAGCTGAATCCGCGCGCGCCGAACGCGAACAGGAGATCCGCGAGACCGACCAGGGCTGCGGAGGCCTGCATAATCGGCTTGCTGCGCAGTCGGTCCAGGAGGAATCCCACGGTGACGTAGGCCCCGAGCTGTCCAAACTGAAAAGCCCCCAGGATGAACCCTGCCTGGCTGGCGCTCAAACGCCAGTCATCTCTCAGAATCGGGATCAGACCCGAGAAGGTGAGCGCTGTCTGGTGCCCCAGGAATTGCCCCAGGCAGAGGGCGGCAAAGCCCGCAAGCCAGCGTTGGTTACTCATCCGGCGCGGGCGCGCGGAGCCAGAGAGAAAGGCGATGGTCCCGCAGGGCCTGGCGGC
>DASUDA010000030.1:0-3649 GCA_036275835.1 bacterium
TCCGAAGGGACGACGGGGTTCCTGTTCATGGCGAGCACGCCAAACGATCCGGATCATGTCCAGCAGTACGTTCCTGTGTTCCTCGAGGTCGCGGAAACGCTGCGTTCCGGCCGGTGAGCTGTGGAGGGTTGCCGTCAGAAGCCGAGACGGCGCTTCGCCCGGCGGAAGAGAACCAGATGCAACGTGGACAGGGACGCGAGGAGCCCAAGGCTGAGAGTCGCTGTGAGAGGCAGCCGCGGGCTCTGCCTCTTCTTACGAATCGGGCGCGGCCGAGCGCCCTGGAGTGGTCGCGCGCCCGGGCGCGGCCGCCTGGGCTCGAGCGCTGGTGAAGCACGCCGCTGAGTCGCGCTCACGTCCATCATCTCCTTTGATCTCTTCCATAATATGGGGTGCCCTCACTTCGGCCGGAGCAGGACACCGCAGCCCGATCCCGCCCGCACGGAAGAAGCTCGAAAGAGCATGCCGTAAGTTTTAACGGAGGATTGTGCGGCGGGGGCAGGAACAGCGTCATGGTGAGCCTTTTGACCGATGCGGGGACGGCCGTGTCCCGGTATCGTGGGAGCCGCAGGAGTCTGGAGGCTGGAGGGCGGAGATGAGATACGCGGTGCTCCGGTGGGTGATGCGCCACATCCTGCGGCTGTTCTTCGGACTGACCGTGACCGGGACGGAACACATCCCGGTCCGCGGGCCGGTCATCCTCGCGGCAAACCACCCGAGCCAGATGGATCCCCTTGTGCTCCTGGCGGCCGTGCCGCGCCGATTCGCCGTCCTGGCCGCGGCGGAAGTGCTGACGATGCCGGTTATCGGGCCGCTTGTCCGGCCTTTCCGCCCCGTGCCGATCAAGCGAGGCCGATTCGACCTCGGCGCCATCAAGGAATGCCTGCACCGGCTCGGGTGCGGCGACGCTCTCCTGATCTTCCCCGAGGGGAAGATCAGCACCGACGGGCGTCTTCAGCCGCCTCACGACGGCCCGGCATTCATCGCGTCCCGCGCCGGCGTCCCCATCATCCCGATCGGAGTGAGCGGGACCTATCAGGTCTGGCCGCTGGGGACCAGGGTCCCCCATCGCGGACAGATCACGGTCAACGTCGGGTTACCGATCGTGCCGGAGGGGGGCTCGACGCGGACAGATCAGGGCGCCCTTACGGCGCGTGTCATGGCAGCGATTGCCGACCTGGCGGGGCAGGCCTGTGCGCGGACCGTCTCGAGCGAGCAATCGGGAGTGAGAGACGCCGCCGCGTAGCGACGGCGGCCCCGGTACTGCGGTGTCGAGGTGAGGAGGAATCGCGGTGGAGCGGATCTGGCTCAAACACTATGACGCGGGAGTTCCGGCGACCCTGTCCTACCCAAAGGCTCCCCTGTACCACTTTCTCGAGGAGAACGCCAAGCTGTTCGCGAACCATCCGGCCATCCTCCTCGCCGGGCCGAAGTTCTCCGCGACCTTTTCCTACCGGCAGGTGGACCGGCTCGCCAACAGGTTCGCGAACGCCCTCATCTGGCTCGGGATCCGGCCGGGGGACCGCGTGGCGATCCACCTGCCGAATTTTCCGCAGTTCGTGTTCTGTTTCTTCGGTGCGCTCAAGGCCGGCGCCACCGTTGTGCCTGTGAATCCGCTCTATAAGGGGCGCGACCTCGCCACCATCCTGAAGAACTCCGGCGCCACGGCCGTCGTGACCCTATCGCTGCTCCGGAAAAACCTCGACGAGGTGGTCGGCGAGACGCGCCTGGAGTCCATCATCGTGACCGAGCCGTATGATTACTTCCCGCCTCTCTGGAGAGCGCTGGCCTGGCTTCGCATGCGGGGACAGCCCAGGCCAGCCGGCGGGCTGCGCCTGCCAGCCCTGCTCAAGACTGCCCGCGCCGAGGCGCCGGGGGTGGCCGTGGGGCCGGACGACATTGCCGTCCTGCAGTATACCGGCGGCACGACGGGGACTCCCAAGGGAGCGATGCTCACCCACCGCAACATGGTCGCCAACTGCCTCCAGATGCGTTCGTGCCTGGCCGACCTGCAGGAAGGCCAGGAGCGGTTCCTCAGCGTTGCGCCGTTCTTCCACGTCTACGGCCTGACCGTGGGATTGAACGTCGCCTTCGCCGTCGCGGGGACGGTGATCCTGGTGGTGATGGGGCTGTTCGAGACGCGACGGGTCGCGGAGGTCATTGTCCGCCACCGGCCCACCATCTTTCCCGGCGTCCCCGCGATGTATCTGGCCCTCAATCAGCTGAAGGATATCGCGCGCTACAATCTGTCCTCGATCAAGGTCTGCGTCAGCGGGGCGGCAAGCCTTCCCGGCGAGGTGCAGGCTCAGTTCGAGCGGTTGACGGGGGCACGGGTGGTCGAAGGCTACGGTCTGAGCGAGGCGTCCCCCGGGACCCACGTCAATCCCATTCACGGTCTGCGGAAGATCGGCAGCATAGGGCTGCCGATCCCCGATACCGACGCCCGGATCGTGGACCTGGAGACCGGCGACCGCGAGCTCGGACTCAACGAAGCGGGAGAGCTCGTGATCCGGGGCCCCCAGGTGATGAAGGGGTACTACAACGCTCCCGAGGAGACGGCATCAACCCTCCGGGATGGCTGGCTCCACACCGGGGATATCGCCCGCGTCGATGAGGACGGCTTCTTCTTCATCGTTGATCGTAAGAAGGATCTGGTGATCGTCGGAGGGCTGAAAGTCTACCCGCGCGAGATCGAAGAGATCCTCCATGAGCATCCCAAGGTGAAGGAGGCGGCGGTTGCCGGCGTCACTCACCGCGTGCGCGGGGAACTCCTCGTCGCGTACGTCGTGCTCAAGGACGGCCTCGCCGACGATCCCCGGCAGGTGCGGAGGGAACTGCTGGACTTCTTACTGCAGCGCGTGGCCCCGTATAAGGTGCCGAGGCGGATCGAGATTACGGCCGCGCTGCCGAAAACCGCCGTCGGCAAGGTGCTCAGGCGCGAGATCCGCGAGACGGAAGCGGCGCGAGCGGAGGGTGACGGGCAGGCGGAGAGCGGGGCCAGGGCGGACAGTGGCGGCTAGGGCAGGGGCAGCGGCCCCGTCGGGGGCACCGGAGGCGGAGAGGGGGGGAGTGTGCCGGACGATGGCCCGGTGATAGGAGCCGCCACGCGCAGAGTGGCCGTTTCCGAGATGGTCCGGCTGGGCCTGTACTGGTTCGCCACCAGCTTCCACTGGGGCGCACTCCTCACCATCGTGATCCCGGCCGAAGTCCTCCGCTTCGTCCCGGAGGACCGGAAAGGGTCCGCCCTGGGGGTGTTGATTGCCGGCGGGGCGGTCATGGCCATGGTGCTGGCCCCCATCTCCGGGGCACTGAGCGACCGATCGACCGTGCCCATGGGGCGGCGCCGCCCGTTCGTGATCGTGGGTGTGCTCCTGAACTGCCTGGGATTGATCGGTCTGCGGTATGCGCCGACGTTTGCCAGCTACCTGGGCGCGGTTCTGGTCGTCCAGGCGGCGAACAACTTCGCGGGAGGCGCGTTTAACGGCCTCATCCCTGATCGGATTCCCCCCGACCAGCGCGGCGTGACATCGGGCGTGATGGGGTTTATGCAGATGCTGGGCACCATCATCGGGTTGGGTCTGTCCGGGTACCTTGTCGGCGGGGGCCATACGGCCTCGGTCTACTGGGTCGTCGCCGGCGTTCTGTTGGGAGC
>DASUDA010000031.1:0-8295 GCA_036275835.1 bacterium
CCACATTCATGCGTTCTCGCCCGAGGAGGTCCTCTACGGCTCGGTCCGGTCGGGGCGGACAATCCGCGACTATCTCGGGGAGCTCAAGGCCGCGGGTGTCGGGAGCCTGCCGGGGACCGCGGCGGAGATCCTGGACGACGACCTGCGCGACCGCATCTCGCCCGGCCGGATCCGGACGGCGCAGTGGATCGAGGTCGTCACGACGGCGCACGAACTGGGCATTCCCACCACGTCGACGATGATGTTCGGGCACGCCGAGACGCCGGCCCATCAGGCCCGCCACTTGGTGCTGCTCCGCGACCTGCAGCGCCGCTCCGGCGGATTCACGGAGTTCGTCCCGCTGAGCTTCGTCCACACCGAAGCGCCGATGTGGCGGCAGCAGAGTGTTCCCGCCCTCAGGCCCGGGCCGACCGGCGCGGAGGTGGTCCGCGTGCACGCCACGGCCCGTCTCGTGCTCAACCGGGCGATCCCCAACCTCCAGGTCTCGTGGGTCAAGGAAGGCCCCCGGCTCTCGCAGTTGCTGCTCGACGCCGGAGCGAACGATCTGGGAGGCACGCTCATCAACGAGAGCATCTCCACCTCCGCTGGCGCGGGCCACGGGCAACTCACCCCGCCGCTGGAAATGAGACGGCTCATCCGGGATGCCGGCCGGATCCCGGCGGAGCGCCTGACCACGTACAGACTGCGCCGGATCTTCGATCAGGACGCGGAGGACCTCCCGGAGGCCCTGGATCTCGCCGCGCAGGACGCCGGGAGGTTCGGCAGCTACCACCAACTCATCAAGATGGACCGGTACCGGTATCGCCACCCTCACGGGACCGGGCGGTCATCATAGCCTCGCTCCCGCCTCGGGCGAGCACGCGTCTGCGAGCCTGCGCCGGAGGGAAGCATCGAGCGCCTCGATCGCCCGCTTCTCCAGCACGAAGACCGGCCTGACGCGGCGGACCCAGCGCAGAGCTGCCCAGCGCCCTATGATCGCAGGCGTCGTCGCAGGACCGCCGCAGAGCCGAAGCGCCACCTCGGGATCCACGCGCACCTCGACGAGCCTTCCGATCCGATGTACGCCGCGAACGAACGGGCGGGGCCTACCCGGCTTCCAGGGCCCGGCGAGATGGCTCACGAGGCGCTCGACAAACTGAGTGAGAAGGCCTACGTCCTGCGCGGTGGCGGAGCTTGCGACCGTCGCGGCGTCAGGCGGACCGAGACCCGAGGACGGCGCAGGACTGGCGTCCGGCACCTCTGCCGCTGCGACCATATTGGGGCGCGGTTGGTGGGCGACCTCATCACGCGCACCCGCCACAGGCAGGTCATCTGCACTTGGCGTCTGCGTGTGTGCGGTTGCCTGAAGTGGCACAGGTGGGCCACAATCGGTCAAAGCGCGAGCCAGAGATAATCGCCCGCGCGCTCGGGCCGGATCGTCCTGGGTGCTCCGGTGCCGGAGGTGGTGATACACAACGAGGTCGGCTGTGGAAGGAGGGAGATCAGGCACGCGTCTCCGGTATTCGGGACGGGCGAAAAAGGGCGGGCACCAGAGCCGGGCAGGGGGAAGGCGAGGACACCGGACCAGGATCTCGTCTTCATGCGTTCCGATGCCCTGCAGTTCCTCGGGCCGTCGCAGAGGGAGGGGGATCTGACGCCGGTACTCTTGTCCCCTAGACCCGCCGGAGCCCCATCCGCGACTTCGTGCCACATCCTCCGCGAGAGCGGTTCCCAGAAAACGGCTCAGGCGCTCCGCATCGAAGTCGGCAAGGGAGGTAAAGTAGATCTTGGTGACCAGGTTCGCCGCTACGGCGGCCCATCCATCAGACCCATAGACAGACGCGCCCTGGGCCTCGCTCTGGATCGTCGCAAGCACCGAGACATGACGGCTGCGAAACGTGGCAAGATGATCGGCGAGTCCGGGGAGCGGGCCCCATGCCGGCAACTCCTCGAGCACCTGCAGCACCCGGACCTCCTCGTGAGGCTCCCGAGGACGGAGGAGACAGGACGCGAGGTCCTGGAGAAACAGGTGGCACAGCCAGCGCAACCGCGAACGCGCCGTCTGGGGAACCCCGACGATAAGCAGGACCGGTTCGCGACGCAGGCGGCCGAAATCGATCTGCTCCCAGTCGTCTCCTCCGCCGGTGGCCCGGCAGACAGCCTCGTCGCTCCACGCGTCGAGCCGCGACGCGATCCCCTGAAGGATACCCGCCTCGTCCTTGGGCAGCATCGCCCGATACGCCCCCAGGTGGGCCGTCAGGAACTGCGTGATCGGATGCGTCTGCACGTAACTGTGAACGGCGCCCGGTCCGGCCGCGCACAACGACCGCAGACGTTCCAATGTCGGGAGGTTGCCGTCTGTGGCGGTGGCAAAGATGAGCGCCGCGCAGACGTGACGCTCGGCTCCCACCCAGTACAACAGGTCGGGATCAGTGGCGTCCGCATCGTCGAAGAGAAATGAGGCCAGACGGTGGGCTTCGCCCAGCGACCGGCAGGACGCCAACGGGTTCCACCTCAGCGACACCGGATCAACGGGTGCAAAGACAAGGACATCCCGCCCGCACCGCATCCACTCAGGTGCCACCCGGGCCAGACTATCTTCTTCGCCGTACTTGAGATCCAGCGCGACGACGGAGACCCCAGCCCGGGCCGCCTCGAGCAAGACCGGAAATGTCAGGGCGGTCGTTTTGTGCGCCCCCGTCAGGCCGACGATCAGCACGTGGCGCGCCAGGTCTTCTTCGGGCAACCGCACCGGGTGAGCCCACGCCGTCACGGGTGCCGAGAACGCTGTGGGACAGCGCAGGTGGCCGGGAAGTGGCCGTCGACGCGCGTAGCCCAGGGGAAACCACGCCCCGGGCGAGCGATGGGTGAGGTTGTGCAGTTCGGCGCGGGACGCGAAGCGTGCACTGCCAATCGATCGCGGAAGCCGCAGCGACCGGAGGCGGAGAACCCCGAGCCACGCGGCCGACGCTGTGATACCGAGTAGCCCGCACCATAGGGCGCGCCCGTGCGCCGCGATGGATGAGCCAACAAGTGCGGCGACCGGCCTGGGGCACTGCGAGGCAGCGAGGCACCTCCGTAGCCACCACACCATGTCAAGAGTATGGACGCGTCCCGGAGACAGCCATGGAGCGGGCAGAACCGCCGCCATGTCGCGTATGATCCCGGCGATTCCCGATCCGGCAATCAAAACCCCAATGGTCAGAACGAGAACCGGTAGTGTGAAATCCCGTAACGGGGGACGCATCAGAGATCACGCGCACCCGCCGGCCCTTCCGGCGGAGGCGGCTTCGCCCCCGTATTATAGATGCTGAGATGCTAAGACGTCTAGATGTCTAGTTGCCATCTGGTCGCCGCCCAGCAGGGCGCTGGCGACCACGGTTAGGGCCGGCCCATTCCGCCGAACCCGAACATCGAGGACACTTCACGTTGGCGCCGGTCAAGCGTTAAGAAATCCAGGCCCGTCCCTTCGGGAGCCAGGAACAGGGCATGGGCGAGATGCCACATGTCGGCCCCTTTCAAATAGCCGGACGTGGAGATCCGCGTGAACTCTCGAGTCAGTGGGCGGTTGGGATAGACCCAGGTTATCCAGGAGAGCAGGACATCCGCACGACCATCCGCCCTTTCACGAAGCAGCGCTGATCGGAGCTCGGCTTCGAGAAGGTTAGAAGCGAAAAGGCGATCATACCCCCTTAGCCGCTGAGCGAGCCGGCGTCCGGCGGGTTCATCAAACGCAATCGCCACGAGACAGGAGGTATCGACGTACGCGAGGTTCACTCGCGTGACGCGAGGAACCGGGCCAGTGCTCCGGGTTTCCTGGCGAGCGCTCCAAGAGGTCCGCTCGGCGCGCCATGCCGGTCAACCACGCCTTCTTCCTCCAGACGTTCCAGCCGATGCGCCAAGTCCTCGTTTCGCGTTCCCAGCGGCCGGATCTCCGCAACCTCTCGCCCCCGGTGCGAGATGACAATACGCTGTCCCGCCCGTACCTTCCGGATAACCTCGCTGAAACGAGCCTTGGCTTCGTAAGTTGAATACGTTTGCGCCACAGTCGCCTCCGTCTATTTTAGACTAGTCTGACTAGACTGACTTGTCAACCCCCTTTGAAGCAATTGCCCCTGGTAATGCGTGCGGTACAGGGTTCCAGAATCCCGCAGCGGCGGCCGAGGCAAGGGCAACCAGAGCGAGGTAGTATCCGAACTCGTACTGTACGCGAATCACGCCGTGTCCCTGTCTCAGAACCTCATCATCCAAGGTCGTCTTGAAAGACAGTAACGCTATGGCCCCGGCAGCGCCGGCAAGCGCCGCAGGGATTCGCCCGGCGGTGCCTGCAGCTTTGAGCAGAAGGACTCCGAGCACACACATGCCCAGAGCGAAGGCGGCTCGCGCATCGGAAGGAGACCCGTGGCTCCCCACGTCCACGCCCGTGACCAACTGTACGCCGGTTACCGTCACAAGCCGTTGTCCACTGCACGAGAGGGTGACGAACGGCAGAAGAAAGCCGAGTCCGGCTACGATGAACAAATGAGCAAAGACGTTGGCGGCGCACAAGTCGGACGACTCCTCCTTTCTCCTGCGCGAAACCGAACTCGTTTGACTGCCTGACGCTCGCCACCTCGGCGCCCTGTCCACCGGCGCATCTCACCGCACGAACGGAATACCATAACCTTCCGGTACTGCCCTCACGGTGATCGTGCACCACAGTCCTTGCCAGTGAATGAAGAGGAAGACTGCGTAACCCCCTCGCTCATAGGACGCCAGATCGCTCACCCACGGAGCGGCGGCCTTGAGCGCTTCTTGCGCGGGGTCGCCGGGTGTCCGCAGTGCCCGAATGATCCGGGCGATCTCGGCGCGAACACCCCCATTAGCCGGTTCCAGTTTTCCCAGCGCAGCGATGATGCGGTCGGAGAAGGGCGCGGCGCCGGGTCCACCTGTGATCAGCATCATGATCGCCCCAGGCCCGGGGCACGCATCCCAAAAGTATGGGACGAACGGGTAGATCGCCACGTCAGAGGGGTCCCCGGGCCAGTGGCGGACAACCTCGACCGCACCTGCGGCCGCATCGATGAACGAGAGAACGGCAGCGGTGCTCCCGGCCGCGTCCGGTGCTCCCAGTCCCGGCGATGCACCCGCAACGGACACCACTATCGCCGCCGCTGCGCCGGCCACCCACCGGCACAGGCGCGGGACTGCCCGGCCGGGACGCACGGGACGACATGGGTTCACCGAGGAAGCCGCCCCCCAGATCTGAGCACCGTTGCGTCCTGCGCACCCTCAGCCGGTCCGGAAGTCCCCCAAGGGCCCGACTCTCCCCCGCCCCCCGCGCTTGCGACGTTTGGCTCCGGGGAGTCCGGGCCGTACCGTGCGTACCACCCCGCGATCTGTCCACGCAGCCACAGCGGGCCTCCGAGGATCCCTTCTCCGAAGGCCACGCCCTCGACGAACTGGCCCGTCAGACGCTCCGCGCGCAGCATCGCATAAATCCCGATCCCCGTCCCGACCAGCATCAAGAAGAGCAACAAGGCCAGGTTGAGCAGTACCATGACGAGCGCCGCAGGGCCGCTGTAAGACCCGTCCAACTGCTGGAATCCGTTCTGGAGACCCGCGGCCACCTCTCGGACCGGCACGATCACCGCGAGATACAGCACGGCCGCGTGGATGACCCGGACGCAGAAGACGAGGAGTCCAGTCTTCACGATGACAACCGCCCAGCGAGCCGTCCACCGCTGGGTCGCCGGCGACGCCAGCAGAGCGATGGCCAGAGGAGCGAGAAAGATCGCCAGCAGCAGCGTGAGGTGTGCGAAAAAAAGGATGGCCAGATACACCATGGCGCCGAAAGCGAAGAGCAGCACACCAAGGAGCAGGCCCGCGACGAGAACCGCCATCGCCCACGGGTACGCGAACCACAGCCCGGCGACGGTAAACACAGCGCCCAGGTGCGGCACGAGCCAGCTCTGAACAAATTGACGCCAGCTCTGCCCGATGAGCCCCGTGAGGACCGCTGCTCCCGCCCCCCGAAACGTCTCAAAGCCGATGACGATCACGCGGGTGAGCGACCCCATCGCGGTCAGCAGCCCACCTGCTATCATGAGCCGTCCAAAGGCGTCGATGAGATCGGGAGCCCGCCCCGGGCGGGTCGACGCGGCGACATACCCGAGCCAGAGAACCGTCAAGACCGCCCAGGCCAGCCGCATCATTGACTGAGTCGCCCCCGTAGAGACGAACCAGCGCTCCAGGGCGGCAAACACCTCGGCGATCCCGCGCTCCACCCCAGCCATCGCGACACCCGATCTCTTCAGGATTCCCCGCTCTCCGGTGCTCTCGGCGCAGGGGATTCTCACGATGCGCTTGCGAGAGACACCGCCTAATAGAGCGGATCCAGCCGGATCTCGTCAGCGGACGGCTCCCCGGTGGCGGCGAGGACCTGCTGGAACATCTGCCCGCCCGCGCCGAGAGCATCCGCGAGACCAAGGCGCGCATCAAGTGCCTGGCGGTCCCGCTCCGCATCGCGGACGGCCAGAGCGCCGGCAGTCGCGGCGAGCGCCCCGATCTGCTGGCTCACCGCCACCGTCTGCTGGGCGAGCACTGTCAGGCGATCGGCCACCGCCGCGCCGAGGTCGGCTTGCTGTTGCATCCCTGCGCCCACGCCCGCGACGAGCAACTCGATCCCCGCGCGAGAGCTCGGGAGACTGTGCGCACCCCGCAGCAGTGCGGCACCGGTCTCGTGCGCCGACGAGACGGTGGCACGGAGCAGGGAATCCCCGGCAGCGGCGTCCGCAGCGACGGAGACTGCGCGGGTGGCGGCGGCCTGCTGAACCGCGCCGTCGGTGACAATCTCGTCTGTCGCGACGATGCCGGCGGCCTCGTGAGCGAGCGCCGGGCTGCTGGCCGTGTATTGCTGGTGGCGGGCCTCAACACCGCCCGGCGACGCCGGCGCCCGGAGCTTGGCCAGGAGGGCGTCCAGGGCGCTGGCCAACTCCCGCGGCAGCATGCTGACCTGGCCGACGAGGTCCGGCGGTGCACCGCCCGGCGGAAGATTGCCCGGGGATTCCCGGATCATGCGCGCGAGCGCGCCCGCCGCGGCCTGCTGGGTGACCTTCACCCACTCTGCGAGGGAATCGAGCGCTTGTTGAAGGGCGGAAATGACATGCGGCAGGTCCACGACGGCTGGCCGCTCCGACGTCACCGGCCACCACGTGGATCCCTCCGGGCCGGCGGGAGGAAGAAATGGCGGGGTCGCCGGCAGGGGATCGGGCAGTAACGGCCTCGGACCGGGATTCGGGGGAAGCCAAGGGAGAGAAGGAAGAGGTTCGACTGTCCATGGGGATGCAGGTGGAAGAAGGATGCCTTGCGCGCCCGCAGATCGCACGCTTCCCAGCGCCACGCCCATGGCGAGGAGAATCACGATTGCCAGGATTGCCGGTCTTCTCAGCCACCATCGCGCCATGCCGTTCTCCTTGACGCCGCCAGCTGTTGGATCGCCGGCCAGGCGCCTATCTCGGCGGCGAGGCGATTGCGCTCGCGCCGTTCCTCGGCCGTAGTCGTCGCGATAAGGTAATCTTCAGGGATCTCCCGGACCACGACGATGCCGCCTTCCCGCTCCTGCAGCAGGTCCAGGAGGATCAGCACTTCATTAAAGATGCCGCGGCGCTGGCCCAGGCTCTTCCACAGTGACCGGTGCTGGGCGTTGAGGTTCAGCAGGGGCGCGACGCGGTCCACGTCGGCGGCCCGCGTGAGAATCTTGAGAGGAGCATTCTCAAGGATGCCGTGCGCGTGCTCGCTCTCGAAATCCTGAACCCGCTGGCTGATCGCCATAATCCCGGCCCCGAATTTCCGGAACCGCCGGAACATGCCGACCAGCGATTCCGCCGCGACGCGGTTGAGGAGGGCGGCCCATGTCTCATCGCTGACCACATACTTGAGCTTCCCTTCTTCGGTCCGGATCCGCCGGTAGATCAGATGGTTGGCGAGAAGCGCGGCGATCGGCGCCAGTTCCGGATACTGCTCATCCAGGCCCTCGGTATCCAGGCAGACGATCGCGGCGTGGAGATCGACGGTGGAAGGGCGGTCGAGCAGGCGGGCATACAGGCCCTGATCCACCCACGGCTCGAGCCGGCGCGCAATCCCCCGGGCAACGGTCCACTCCTCCGGTCCCGCTTCGTGCCCGCCCACCTGCTCGAACGTCCGCATGGTCCGAACAAGGTCGTGCAGAAAGACCTGGGCGCCGGCGGCCCGCGCATAGGTCTGCCGGATCGCCGACTCGAGCACGGCCGTCTCCTGGCGACTCAGGACTCCGCCCGGCTCGACCACCATGAAGGC
>DASUDA010000032.1:0-19021 GCA_036275835.1 bacterium
TTGACCTTGCGGTAGCAAAATCCCAAGTTGTTCCAGGCTTCGACGAACTTCGGGTCCTGGCGCACGGCCTGGAGGTACGCCTGGATCGCTAGGTTCCAGCTCTTTTTCCTGGAATATTCTTCCCCCTGATTGTAATACGTCCAAGCGGCGCTTGCCTGGCTGGACGTGCCGGTGTAGTTGGAGCCACCGCCGCCACCCCCGCCTCCTCCGCCCATGCCGCCACCACCGCCATCTTGGCCGAATGCTGCAGGCCCGAGAGCCGCCAGAGCAGCGATCAGGATCCCGCCGGCCAGCGTGTATCGCACCTGTCGCATACTACACCTCACCGGATTGGCATAAGGCTCACAGGCGCCTGCATGGCTTCATCCGTGTCTGCGCGAGGTCGAGCATGCGCCGTGTATGTCACGGCACGATCACGGCGATGTAAAGGCATGGACACGCCTTCTCGTCCGCAAACCGGTGTCCTGCAAGGGCCGGCGTGGCGGAGGGGTGTGGGAATCGAACCCACCGCGAACCCGAAGAGCCCGCCGACAGTTTTGAAGACTGCGAGGCCCACCAGGACCCATTCCCCTCCGTGTTTTGCATCGGGATGCACCGGATGGCACTGTGATGCGCGACGGCTTATTTTACTTGCATTCTAGCGTGCTCCGAGCCCGTTTCCAACCCCGTTTCCGGTTGCACGGGTTGACCCTGGATGCACCGTTTGGAGTGTCGGACAAAGGAGACTCTCTTCAACCGCTTCGCTCTTTCTCAAATGTATCCTGTGCGAGGGTTATCACTCCCAGGTTATCTGTTGAACATCAATGCTAGCCGACGCAGACTGTGGATCCCCAGCAACCCCTTTCTTCCCATCCCCCCTGGAGAGCACTGCTCGCCTCACAGGTCGGACGATGCCATCGCCACAGATGGTAGACCGTGGCTCTGCTGACAGTGTATTTTGTGCGGCGGTCTACATCCAAACGTTGACAGGTCACCTTGCGCCGCAGGCCAGTTGCCTTCAGGCGGCGCCTGCGGTGCCGGAGGACAGGTGCGAATCTGTTATAATCACCCTAAGATTGCACACCACCCCTCTGGGGAGTGATCCCGTCATGGCGCGTCAGAAGCTGATCCTGACCTACGAAGACTACCTGAAGTTGCCCGACAACGGCACCCGCAAGGAGATTCTGGGAGGCGAGCTCTTCGTGACACCGGCACCCACCCCGCGGCACCAGCACGCTGTCGGGACCATGTACGCGGCTCTGAAAACCTACATTGATGCCCGCCGCCTGGGAGAAGCTCTGACCTCGCCCATCGATGTCGTGCTGAGCCCGACGGATGTTGTGCAGCCCGACATCGTGTTCATCGCCGAACGCCGCCGGGATATCATCGGAGAGGCCGCCATCCATGGTGCGCCGGATCTGGTTGTCGAGGTCCTTTCCCCCGGTACCGCCGCTACCGATCGCGGCCGGAAGATGCAGGCCTACGCCCGTGCGACTGTCCCCGAGTATTGGATCGTGGACCCCGACGCGCGTGCCGTCGAAGTCTACCACCTCGAAGGAGGCAAGTACCGCCTCGCCGCACGCGCTGAACGCGGCGCATGGACGCCGGCCCTCTTTCCTGGCCTGGTGATTACCCTCGAAAGTCTTTGGGGGAGCTAATCTCCGGAGATCCTACCTCCCCGGGTCATGTGGATGAGAGTCTCCGCTGACCATCACGGGCGCGCCGGGGGTTTGACCAGCACGCGCCGATCTCCGACCCGGCGGGTCACGTGGCGCGTGTCGAAGTACTCGAGCACGGTGAGCGTGAACTTCCGGCTGCTTCCCAACTGATCCCTGAGCGCGGCGACCGTGATCTCTCCGTGTTGGGTGATGTGGGCGACGACGCGCGCTTCGATCTCCGCCAGCACGTCGCGGTGAAAAACGACGTCCCCCCCGACGTTGACCAGCACGCCGTCATCGACAAGCGCCTGGAACATTCGCTCGGCGAGAGCACGGTCGGTCACCGCCGCCAGCGCTTCGTCCGCTCCGGGCGGGGTGTAGCGGCCCCGCCGATACGCGTCTTCGATGGCCCGCGCGGCAGCGGACTCTGCCGGCGTGCGGACCGGAGTGAACCCCGCCTGGCGCACAAACTCCCCGTGAAAGGCGATCTGCCCGCCGGCGGCGAGGTCGTCGAGGATCTGACTGTACAGCCTGTCGTCCCCGGTGGTGAACACGCGGCTCTTGAGATCGTCGCGCGGCATCCCGATGCGCCACGGGACGGCGGCATGATGAGCGGCGAGAGTGCGGAGGACGCCTCCGCGAATCTGCTCAGCCACCTCCTGCGCGAAGAGGCGGCCCCGGACCTGCATCACCTGCTCCGCCCTCACGAGCGCGGTCACCTGCGCGGTCACGCGGTCCCGGGTGGCCCCGACCTGGCGGGCGAGTGCCTCGGGTGTCGTCCCCACCGTGCCGGCCGTCCTGATGGCGGTGAGGATCTGGGCATCAAACCCGGATGCCTCGTGCGCGGTGAGGGCCTGGACGGTCTCGGCGCCCCGTCGCCTCAGGGCGGCCACCGCGGTAATCACTTCGCCGCCGCCGATCGTCACCATCGGGGAGTACCGCCGGACGACGAACGGGTCACCGCGCGCGGCCACCGTCGGCTTCTCCAGGCGAAGCTGCGCCACAGCCGTCTGCCCGGGCGCCAGCCGGTCCCGGTCGAGGAGCCGGAGGCGGCCGATCACCTCGTCCGCGCCCACATACAGCCGGACCCGGCCGTGGTGCGCGAGAGGCGGCGCCCCGGGGAGAAGGCTCAGGCGAACGTCCAGAACCTGCGACGGCTGAAAGCGTCCGGGTGATGCGAGCACATTGCCGCGCACCACTTCGTCTTTGCCGATGCCGGCGAGATTGAGCGCCACGCGCTGCCCTGCGCGCGCCTCCTCCACCACCGCGCCGTGGCTCTGCACCTGCCGGACGCGCACCTCGCGTCCCGGAGGAAGCAGTTCGAGGACATCCCCAGCCCGGATGCGGCCAGTCCACAGAGTGCCGGTGACCACCGTTCCAAACCCGGCCATCGTAAAGCTTCGATCCACGGGAAGGCGCGCCGGCGCCTCCGCGTCCCGCGGCGAGATCTCGAGGAGGGCGCGGTCAATCGCGGCCACGAGATCGGAGATACCCGCGCCCGTGCGGGCGGAGACGGGGACGATGGGAGCGCCCTCGAGGAACGTGCCGGCGCACAGCGCGGCAATATCCTCGCCAAGGAGCGCCACCCACTCGGCGTCGCTCACGACGTCCATCTTGTTCAGCACGACGATACCCCGGCTGACCCGCAGGAAGCGGAGAATGTCGAGGTGCTCGCGGGTTTGCGGCATCACTCCCTCGTCGGCCGCGATGACCAGGAGCACGAGGTCGACCCCGGCTGCGCCGGCCAGCATGTTCTTGATCAGGCGCTCATGCCCGGGGACGTCGACCAGCCCGACGCGCCGGCCGCTGGGGAGGTCGAAGTGGGCGAACCCGAGGTCGATCGTCATCCCGCGGCGTTTCTCTTCCTCCAGCCGGTCGGGATCGGTGCCCGTGAGCGCCCGCACAAGCGCGCTCTTCCCGTGATCGATATGGCCGGCCGTTCCGACAACGGCGAAGCCGGGCCTGACAGAAAGGGCGGGGGCGGTGTCGCGGGCCATGCGTTGTCCGGTCCCCGATGTCAGGCGGGCATTGCCGGAGGGCCTCCCGCGGCGGCGAGGGCGGCGACGAGAGGATCCGTGTCCTCCGGCTGGAGTGTCCGGAGGTCGAACAGCAGCCGGCCTTCGGCGATGCGGGCGAACACCGGCGGCCGGTGCCGGCGAAGCCGCCGGTCCCAGAGGTCCACTTTGGCATCGTGCGGCCGGACGGCCACCGCCCAGGACGGAAGCTCCGTGCCCGGCAGTGCCCCGCCGCCCATCTCGGACGTGGTGGGACAGACCTCGACCGCGGCGGTCCTCTCCACGACCGGCCCAATCCGGCCGGCGAGATCACGCGCGGCCCGCTCCAGGGCGTCCGGGTGCCGGCTCAGCATGCGGAGCACGGGGATCTCCTCCCAGGCGCGGTCTGGATCGAGGTAGGCGCGCAGCGTGGCCTCCAGGGCGGCGAGGTCGAGCTTGTCGATGCGGACGGCCCGCACGAGGGGGTGCGCACGGATGCGCGCGATCACGGTGTCCCGGCCCACGATCAGACCTGCCTGAGGCCCTCCGAGCAGTTTGTCCCCGCTAAAGGTGATCACGTCCACTCCGGACACGACGGCCGCCTGCACCGTCGGCTCGGCCGGAAGTCCACGGGCCGTCAAGTCCACGAACGCGCCGCTCCCCATGTCGAACATCACAGGGACGCCGGCGCGGTGACCGAGCGCGCTCAACTCCTGGGGGGGGACTTCGTGCACGAACCCGCGCATCGAGAAGTTACTGCGGTGCACCTTGAGCAGGACCGCCGTCTCGGGGGTGAGCGCCGCCTCGTAGTCTGCCAGGTACGTCTTGTTCGTCGTGCCGACCTCCACAAGGCGGCAGCCGCTCGCCGCCATCACGTTGGGCATCCGGAAGCTGCCGCCGATCTCGACGAGCTCTCCACGCGAGATGACGACATCACGCCCGCGCGCGAGTGCGGCCAGCGCCACGAGAACGGCGGCTGCGTTGTTGTTCACGACCAGCGCGGCCTCGGCGCCGGTGAGCTCCCGCAGCAGGCCGGCCACATGAGCCTGCCGGGATCCCCGCGCGCCCGTCGCCCGATCGATCTCGAGCACCGCGTAGCCGGCGGCGGCCGCGACGGCACGGCGGGCCGACTCGCTCAATGGAGCCCGGCCCAGGTTTGTGTGGATGACGATGCCGGTCGCGTTAATCGCGCGCTCGAGGCTGGGGGTGGCGCGCTCGACGAGAAGGGCGCGAGTCTCGGCCAGAAGAGCTTCGACGCTCACGTCCTCGGGGGTACTCCGCCCTTCCATCAGGCGCCGGCGGGCGCGCTCCACGGCCTCCCGCGCGCACGCCACCACGAGCCGCCGGGGATGGCTCCCGAGTGTCCCGGCCGCATCCAGGTGCTGAAGCAGGCGCTCGACCGACGGCAGCCGCCGTAGGGATGGGCGCTCCACGTGTCCCTCCCTCACCCGCCCTATTTCAGCAGGAGTCCCATGCCGAGGCCGACCGCGACGACGAGAATGGTGACCCATAGGATCCGGGTCAGGTCGTACGTCACGCGGCGCCGGAGATCGTCGTCGCTTTCCCGCGTGGAAAAGGCCGCCTGACCGGCCCCACCCCCGGCGGCCCTGAGCCGGGTTCCGCACGTCCGGCAGACGATCTTTCCCTCGGGGTTCTCAGTTCCGCACTTTGGGCAGCGCATCGGTACTCTCCCTCTGTAGAGACGTCGGGATCACGATCGCAATTCCGCGGACGAGGTCGCGGACCGGGCCCTCCACCGCGCCCGCAGCGCCGGCACGGTCTCAGGAGGAACCGGGACGCTACCGAGGGGCGCACGGGTCGCGATCCCCCCGCCGTGAAAGTCCGTTCCGCCGGTGACCACGAGCCCAAAACGGCGGGCCAGGTCACAATAGGCCGACACCATGGCCGGCGTGTGGTCGGGATAATAGACCTCGATGCCGCACAGGCCGTGCTCGACGAGGCGCGGGAGCCGGTGTACCACCTGACCGCTGGCGTCCCATCCGGGGTGCGCCAGCACCGGAACGCCGCCTGCCCTGGCAATGGTTTCGACCGCCTCCTCCGGGGAGAGCGTCACCCGCGGAACGTAGGCGGGGCCGGTCCGGCCAAGATACCGCTCAAACGCCTCCTGAGGCGATCCCACCCGCCCGGCCGCGACCAGGGCCCGCGCGATGTGCGGGCGTCCAACCGCTGCTCCGGCTGCGATGTCCTGGACTCGCGCCCACTCCAGGGGGACGCCGAGGGACGCGAGCTTCTCCACCATCCGCTGCGCCCGCCCCACGCGTCCCGCCCGCATCCGGCGAAGAAATGTTTGGAAGTCCTCCTGGGAGGGATCGATGAAGTACCCGAGGATGTGGACTTCGGATGCCTCGACATCCGTGTTGATCTCGACGCCGGGGATGACCTCCACCCGGGCGATTCGACCGGCCTCCACAGCTTCGGCGACGCCATCTGTGGTGTCATGGTCTGTGAGGGCCAGGATGCCGACCCCCTGCTCCCGCGCCGCCCAGACGAGTCGGGCCGGAGACAGGACGCCATCCGACGCTGTGCTGTGGGTGTGAAGGTCGGTGCGCAGCCCGACGACGCCTACCTGGGGGAGACGATCAACTTGATCGCGGTCCGATCTTCGCCATCAATCTGCACGTCGGCGAACGCAGGCACACACACGAGATCAAGCCCGCTCGGCGCCACGTACCCCCGCGCGATCGCGATGGCTTTCACGGCCTGGTTGATCGCCGCCGCCCCGATCGCCTGAAGCTCGGCCGTGCCCTTCTCCCGGACGACACCGGCCAGCGCCCCTGCGACGGCCGTAGGATTCGACTTCGCTGCTACTTTGAGAATGTCCATCGGCGCGAGCCTCCTTAGCCGAGCAGGTGGAGAGCCGTGCCCGGCGACAGATCAGGGGTATGTGGTTATGTGGTAAAGATGGGGCATTCGCGCACGCCTTCCGGAATCCTTCCCCCCCGCCGGGGAGACGGGGCTAGCCTTCTGTCCGGCTCACCCGCTGGATGCGCCGTGCCCGGCCGGTCTGGTCGTCCACCTCGACAACCACCGCATTGAGCTGGGCGGGGCCCGCCGCAACATCGAAGCGGGCAGGGAGCAGCGTGAGGAACCGCTGGAGGACCTCGTCGCGGCCCATGCCGATAACGGAGTCCCGCGGGCCGGTCATGCCCGCGTCGGAGATAAACGCGGTCCCCTCCGGCAGAATCCGCTCGTCCGCCGTCTGCACGTGCGTGTGGGTCCCGATGACCGCCGACACGCGCCCGTCCAGGTACCAGCCGAGAGCGATCTTCTCCGACGTCGCCTCGGCGTGCATGTCCACGATGATCACGGACGCCTCTTGCCGGAGACGCTCCGCCTCGTCGCGCCCCACTTCGAACGGCGACTCAAGCGGCTGCATGAACACCCGCCCTTCGAGGTTGAGGACGGCCACGGCTCCCGGAGTGGGCCCGGACGAGCGAAAGACCCCGGACCCCCGCCCCGGGGTCCCTGGGGGATAATTGGCCGGCCTCAAAATGCGGGGATGGCTGTCGAGCAGGGTGTAGATCTCCCGCGCCTGCCAGGTGTGGTTCCCGCCGGTGACGACGTCCACCCCTGCGGCGAGAAGATCATCGAGCGTTTCGGGCGTGATCCCGAATCCTCCGGCCGAGTTTTCGCCGTTGGCAATCGCGAGGTCCGCGCCGACCTCCCGCCGCAGCGCCGGCAGCATGCGGGCGAGAATCCGGCGGCCGGGCTTTCCGACGACGTCGCCGATGAAGACGATGTTCACAGGCCGGGCCTATTTCGCGTATTCGATGGCCCGGGTCTCCCGGAGGACCGTCACTTTGATCTGCCCCGGGTATTCCAGTTCCTCCTCGATCTTCTTGGCCATGTCGCGGGCCAGCAGCGCCGCGGCCGGATCGTCAATCTCCTGAGGCTTGACCAGCACCCGGATCTCCCGGCCCGCCTGAATCGCATACGCGCGCTCCACGCCGGCGAACGACGTGGCGATCCGCTCCAGGTTCTCAAGACGCTTCACGTACATCTCGACGGTTTCCTTGCGGGCTCCGGGGCGGGCCGCCGAGATTGCGTCGCCGGCGGCGACGAGGATCGCCTCCACGCACGCCGGTTCGGCGTCCCCGTGATGGTAGGCGATCGCGTTCAGCACCTCTGGCGGCTCGTGGTACCGCCGCGCGATGTCCATTCCGATGTCGCTGTGGGTCCCCTCCACTTCGTGGGTGAGGGCCTTTCCGATATCGTGCAACAGCCCTGCCCGCCGGGCGATCTCTGCGTCCGCGTCGAGCTGGGAGGCCATCAGTCCGGCGAGAAGCGCGACCTCGATCGAGTGCTGCAGCAGATTCTGGCCGTAACTGAAGCGAAAGTTGAGACGGCCGAGGAGTTTCACCTCTTCCGGATGCAGGCCGTGCACACCCGCCTCGAAGGCCGCCCGTTCGCCCGCGTCGCGAATCCGCGTGTCAATCTCCCGCTGGGCCTTCTCCACCATCTCCTCAATCCGAGCGGGGTGGATCCGCCCGTCGGCGAGGAGCTTCTCAAGGGCCATCTTGGCGATCTCCCGCCGGATCGGATCGAACGACGACAACGTCACCGACTCGGGGGTATCATCAATGATGAAGTCCACGCCCGTGAGGCTCTCCAGCGTCCGGATGTTGCGCCCCTCTCGGCCGATGATCCGCCCCTTCATCTCCTCGTTGGGGAGGGGGATCACCGACACGGTCACATCGGCGGTGTGGTCCGCAGCGGTCCGCTGAATCGCGAGCGCCACAACCTCCCGGGCTCGACGCTCGGCGTCCTCGCGAGCCTCCGCCTCGATCTTGCGGGCCGTTTGGGCGACCTCGTAGCGGATTTCCGCTTCGGCCTTTTGGAGCAGTTCCTGCCGGGCCTGCTCTATTGTCAGCGCACTGATCCGTTCCAGTTCCGACCGCTCAGCCTGGTGCAGTTGCTGGATCTCTTCCTTGACCTTGGTGACCTCCTGCTCCCGCTGTGCGAGGATCTGATCCCGCTTTTCCAGCGCCTCGATCTTGCGGTCCAGCGTCTCCTCCCGCTGAATCACCCGCCTCTCGAGGCGCTGCACCTCAGCCCGTTGCTCCCGAATATCCTTCTCGGCGTCCCGCTTGATTCGGAACGCCTCGTCCCTGGCCTCCAGGAGTGCTTCTTTCTTCTTGCTCTCCGCCTCCCGTTGCGCCGTGACCCTGGCCTCTTCGAGAACGCGCCGGGCAGCCGCTTCCGCCGAGCCAATCTTCGCCTCGCCGGCGAACTTCCGCAGAAGATACCCAAGGAGGAAGACCGCCAACCCGACCACGCCTGCGAGTAGATAGTAGAAGGCGCTCGTGGTGGTCACCCCCTTTTCCTTGTGCGTTAAATGCTATCCCGTGAGACCCTCCGTCCCAGTCCATCGTTCGACCGATTCGTCTCCGACTGTGCTTTCCTTCGACTAGCGCTTTTATCGAAATCTAATTGTATCGCGCACCGATAAAGCGGTCAAGCGAGGCCGGGGAATCGCCCGCCCCCGGCCTGAAAATCGGAGAAAAACCCGCATCGGTATGGCGCCCTAGGGGCTTGCCTTGACACGCGGAGAGCGCCCTTGCTACGGTGAAAGCCGGGTAAGGGCCCCGAGGTGGCCTATGAAGAAAGACCCCCAACCGGAGATGCCCCCGCTGACCACGCTGCCCGCGCCGGAGGGCGCGCCGGCGGCCACCCAACCCCGGACACGGTGGATCTGGATGACCCTCGTGGCAGGGTTGGCCGCGGCGATCGCGGGCGCGGCCGCGTGGGAGAAAACGCGTGGCAGCGGTCCCCTCCCCCTCCAGGGCGCGGTCTTTACCGCGCCGGTGCCCGCGTATGATTTTCGCCTTCCGGATCAGGACGGGCGCATGGTCTCCCTCTCCAGCCTGCGTGGAAGGGTGGTCGTCCTCACGTTCTTGTATACTCACTGCCCGGATGTCTGCCCGCTGATTGCAGACTCCCTGCACAACGCCCACCAGCAGCTCGGAGACCTCGCCGGGCGTGTCGCATTTGTCGCGGTGAGCGTCGATCCCAGCGGGGACACCCCCGCGGCGGTACGCGAGTTTCTGATCACGCATCGGGTGCAGGGCGAGTTGACGTACCTGAGGGGATCGCCTGCCCAGCTGCGGCCGGTCTGGGCTCACTATTATGTCGGGAGCGACGCGAAGGAGGTCAACCGCGAGGCGGCGGCCGCATCCGCGCCCCCACCCCAGCAGGTCGGTCACACCGCGATCGTCTATGTCATCGATCCACAGGGGAAGATCGATGCCTTCCTGCCCGGGAACTTCGACCCCAAGGACCTGGTGACGGACCTCCGCCTCCTGGCCTCACGAGCGGGCCGCTGACCGCCCGCACGTCTTCAGCCAAGACTATGACGCGGGCGCGGGAGCCCCGACGCCCTCCAGGACGAGGACGCGATCGGCGTAGGCGTCATACACGCCGCGGCAGGTAAACAGGAAGATCTGTCGCTCGCCGGCCAGATCGCAGAGAAAGCGCAGCGCGGAGGCTTGCCGCTCCTCATCGTATGCCAGAAACGGGTCGTCGAGAAACACCGGCGGGCGCCTGCGCTCCAGGCAGAGGAGATCCACCAGCGCCAGCCGGAGGGCGAGATAGCACTGGTCCACTCCGCCGCTCCCGATTTCCCGCTCCGCGGCATCCGCCCATTCCTTGGGCGGTCCCACCCACACCCGGGGAGCGAGCGTTTGCGCGTCGACCTCAAGGCGATCATACGCTCCACCCGAGAGCGCGCGAAGATACCTGCTCGCACGCCGCTCAAGATCCACCTTCCCGGGGACGATCGTGTCACGGTAGGCGGTGTCCAGGAGGTCGCGCGTCAGTTTCAAAACCTCAACGTGCCGCTGCGCGCGCGCATAGCGGGCGCGCGCCTCTTCCAGTTCCTCCTCCACCCGGGCTAGGTCTTCGTGAGGAAGACACCGGCTCAGGCGCCCCTCGATGTGATAGAGGGAAGCCCGGGCGGCGGCAAGCTCCTCCTTCCGCATCTCTGCCTCCGTCTGACGCCGCTGATAGGCGGCCGGATCCAGACGGCGCAGCGCGAGATCGGGATCGTCCCGCAGGGCCTCGGCCTTGGCCAGTTCCCGAAGCATGGCCTGATACTCTTCTTCCACCGCTGCCCCACTGGCGCTCCCGCCGAAGAGAACATCCAGCCGTCTTTTGGCCTCGTCCCGCCTGCGCTCCGCCGCAAGGTACCGCTCTTGCCGGTCAAGGGCATCCTCCACGGTAGTGGCCCCCAGGAGAACGAGGTTCCGCCGGACCTCGTCCGCTGTGGTCTCCCGGTCCTCGAGCCGGCGCTTCTCCATCTCATTGAGAAGATCCGCAGACCGGCGGTCCGCCATCCGCGCTTCGAAGGCAGCAAACTGCGCCCGCGCACGGACGGCAATGGCAGCCGCGGCGCAGGATGCGGCGAGAAGCAAGGCGCCGACTCCCCAGGGCGCCTGGTGGCCCCACAGGAGGACTGCCCCGGCGATGGAGGCGCAGAGGGCCACAAGCATAAACGCCGCAATGCTCACCCCCGTGATACCGTCGGCGTGCGGCCCGCGCATTGCGTCGACCGGCTGACCAGTGGCCGGAGGAGGCACCGGACCCTCAAGCATCTGCAGGCGCATCGAGGCCTGACGGAGATTGTCGAGGACGTCTCGATTGGGAGGCGCTGACCCGAGGAGGGGATCCGCCTCCGCGGCCGCGAGTTCGACTGTGGCCGCCGCAATGCGGTCCCGCTGCGCCTTCGCCTGCGCGACGCGGACACTCAGATCACGCACCCGGCCGTCCAGTGCATAGAGGTTGCGGTTGGCTTCAAGCAGCGCGCCGTCCTCACGGACTAGCTGCTCCAGGTCGGCGATCCGTGCCACCAGGCGATCGCGCTCGGCGGCCTCCCTCTCGACCGTCTGCAGCTCGCCGGCGAGCCTTCTCTGCTCCTCCGTCAGGCGAGCGATCACCTCGGCATCGCGCCGGAGCGGGCCCGGGGTCTTGGACGCGCTCCGTAGTCCGACCTCCAGCCGCCGGATCTTGTCGTCCAGCGCCCTGAGGATCCGCCTGGCGTCGCTGTCCCCGCCCGTCATGATCCGCGACAGCCGCGCCCCGATCTCCTGCTGCTGCTCCTTTGCCAGGGTCGTCAGTTCCCCGTGACTGATGTGCAGCGCAGCGCGGAACAGGCTCGAACTCGTCAGCCCGACGATGTCGCCGATCAGCCGCTCGACCTCGCGGGGATCGTCCCACCGCTCCTCGCCGGAGACCAGCGCGACCTTTCGCGCCCGGAAGTCTTTGTGAAGGCGCCACTCCTGTCCGTCCGCCTCGAACTCGAGCGTAATCTCCCCCGGCTGCCCTTCTCCCCACGGGCCATACGAGCTGACTTCTTTCGGTTTGGAGGGGTACAGGGCGGCCGAGAAGGCCAAGTGGAGGGTGGACTTCCCGGCGTCGTTTCGCCCGCGCAGGACATTGAGTCCAGGAACGCACTCCAGGACCTGGTCGGTCAATTTGCGAAATTGCCGCACCCGGATGCGGCGGATGATCATCCAAGAATCTCCCGACCCGCAAGAAGCGCCACCCCGTAGGCCAGCGCCTCCTCGGCGATCGCCCGCGCCTCTCCCTCGCGGCTCGAGATCTGGGCGTGCATCTGCCGGACAAAACGACCGAGCACGGTGTTCTCCGGAAACTGCGTTGGGTCGATCCCCTCCGGCCGGAGTTGGGACTCGTCCCGGATCTCCAGGCGGAAGAACTCCGGCGCGACATCCTCGCGCAGCCGGTCGGCGCTCACCCGGTCCGTGAAGCCCACCAGCCCCGTGAGCGTGACGACGAGGGCGAGGTCCGGATCCGCCTTCTCCCGGATGGCCCGGGCGACCGCCTCCTGCCCTCCCGCCGTTGCCAGGTCCACGGTGAGCAACTCCACGCGCCGGCGGCCGACCCGGCGGCGCTCAACGTCGACGTCTCCGGGCGCGCGCACCGTGACGAGGCAGGCATAGCCGGAATCCGGCTCACCCAGGTCGATCATCTCGGGGGCGCCGCTGTACCATGCGGCCACCCCGCCGCTCGACACCGCTCGGGCCGAGTGCCAGTCGCCCAGGGCCAGGTAGTCCACGCCGCTCCCGGCGATTTCTTCGGGAGTGATCAGGCCGAACCGGGCCGGAAGGTCGGGTCGCTGGACGCTCCCATGCACGACCGCGATAAGTGCGCGGGTCCGGCGGGGAACCGGGAACCCCGCCAGCGGGCTCTCCGCGGACAGGCGATCCGTGACCGACCGGCCGACCACCGTGAGGTCGCGGTCCGGAACGACCCACGCCTCGAGGTCGGGACCGAACACCCTGAGGTGCGGGCACTGGGCCTGAAGGTCCCGCCAGACGGACACGCCGGCGTCCCCCAGAGGGTCGTGGTTACCGGCGATCACACACGCCGGGATCCCGGCTTCGCCCAGGCGGGCGAGCTGGGTCGCGGCGAACGGCGCTTGCACCCGCGCGGCAGCCACGGAGTCGAAGAGATCTCCGGCGATCAGCACCGCGTCCACCCGTTCCTCGATCGCGAGGTCGATGACGTGCGCGAAGGTCTCCCGTAGCTGGCGGTGCTGCTCGCGACCCCGCTCCCCCAGGACCTTGAACGTGGCCCCGAGGTGGACGTCCGAGGTGTGGAGCAGGCGAATGCTCATTCCGCGGTCGCCGTGAACGGGCAGATCTGATTGAACGCGCAGTACGGGCAGGCCCGGTAGGGATCAGGCGTCGCGATGAACTGCTGCGCGCGGATGCCGGCCGCCGCCCGCAGGATCATCTCCCGCACCTCGTCGAGGTCGGCTTCTTCCTTGCGCGCGCGGCCGACGACCACCTCGCGGCCGAGAAAGTGGAGCTCGACGCGATCCGGGAGGCGCCCGAACACCTCGCGGTAGGCCAGCGCGTAGATGGCCAGCTGCTCGCTGTCCCGCGCGCGGCGATCAGCGTCCTCCGGCGTGCGGACGTCGGTGCTCTTGAAGTCGATGATGACGACCTCTCCGCCCCGCACGTCGACACGGTCCCAGCGGCCCCGCAGGAGCGTCGCCCCGATGGGGAAGCGGAACTCCCGCTCCACAAACGTGGGCACCGTGCCGCTGGCCTCCTGGTACTCGAAAAACCTCCGCACCGCCGCGCGGCCGGCCTCCATGCGTTGATCCTCGTGCTCGCGGCTGAGGAAACCCTCGTTCACCCAGGAGCGCTCGAAGTGGGCGATCAGGTCGTCCGCGGTCACCGCCTGATGGCGCGCCTTCCGGCGATTGTACTCCTGCACGGCCTCGTGAAGCGCCGCGCCGTAGACCACCCGGTGGTCACGCAGCACAGGGACGCGGAGGATGTGGATGTACCGGTACTTGTACGGACAGGTCATGTAATCGTCCACCTGCCGAAACGACAGGGGGAGCACCTCGTCATCGGGGAGAACCAGGAGCGCCGGCCCGCCCACCTCGACGGGCGGGGCGTGGCGCTCTACGGCCTGGACCGCCGATGCCCGGACGGTTTCCGGACCTACGCGCGGGAGGTCGAGGGCCTCGAGCACAAACCGGCTGACCTTGCGGGGCCGCGCCCCGCCGTAGTCCGCCGCGCTCGTGAGGAAGAGTTCCTGGCGCGCCCGGGTCATGCCGACATAACAGAGACGGCGCTCTTCCTGAAGGTGAAAATCCCCGGACGGCAGCAGGTCCTTCATCAGCGCCTCGGGCAGGGGCAGCGGCTCCCGGCGGGCCCGGGACGGGAATTTGTCGGACACCACGCTCACCATGAAGACGACCGGAAACTCCAACCCCTTGGCCTTGTGCAGGGTGAGCACGTGCACGGCGTCGACGTCCGTCTCGACCTCGGCCGTCGGCGGATCGTCTCCGGCCTCGATCAGGAGGTCGAGATAGCCGACGAATGCGGGGACCCGGTCCACCGGGACCACCTCCCCGAACCGGGCCACCAGGTCGAAGAACTTGGCGATGTTGGCGACCTTCTGCTCGTCCTCCGGTTGGCCCGACCCCGCCAGCCGCCCGACGTAGCCCGTGCGCATGACCAGATAGTCATAGAGCACACGGCCGGTAGAAAAGCGCAGCGCCAGCCGGATCATCTCATCCAGGTCGTCCAGGAGGCGGTCGATCACCGCGCGGCCTTCACCCGATACCTCCACCTCCTCGATCTCGGCGAGGTGGCGGTACACGTGGCTGAGCGTGCGGTTCTTGCGGGTTGCGTAGCTCATGCAGGCCGCCAGGTCGTGCGCAGGCACCTCGTACAGCGGAGACGAGCTGAGATAGTACAGGGAGATGCTGTCCTCGGGATGGGCGACCGCCCGGAGGAACGCGGTCAGCAGGCGGATCTCCTCCCGTTCATACAACCCCCGCGTTCCGGAGAAGTGGCTCGGGATGCCGCGCATGTTGAGGGCCCGGAGGAACGGATCGGCATCGCGGTTGGCCCGGACGAGAATGGCCACGTCCCGATAGCGCCACGTTCCGGCCGCCACATTCTCGGCGATCCGGTCGGCCACGCCATCGGCCTCGCTGCTGAGCGTGTCGAAGTGAAGGTGGCGCGGCAGGTGCCCCGGCCCCGCCATCGCCTGAAGGCGCTTATCGATCGCATGGCGGACTTCGAGACGGTCGGGGTCGTTCTGCCGGATCAGGCGGTAGGCGGCGTCCAGGATAAACTGCGTCGACCTGTAGTTGCGCGTCAGCACGACCGTCCGCGCGTCGGGATACGCCTGTGCGAAGAACGTGATGTTGCTGTACGAGGCCCCCCGCCACCGGTAGATCGCCTGGTCGTCGTCGGCGACCACCGCCAGGTTGCGCTGAGAGCCGGCCAGCAACTTGACGAGTTCGAACTGCGCATAGTTCGTATCCTGAAACTCGTCGACGAGCATGTAGCGGAACTGCTCCTGGTACGCGCTCAGGATCGCCGGATGCTCCCGCAACAGCCGGAGGGTCATCGTGATCAGATCTCCGAAGTCCACCCGGCCTTCACGGATGAGCAGGTCCTGGTACACTCGGTACGCCGCGGCCAGCTCACGCTGCTGGCGGGAGTGCTCCGCGAGCGCCGCGTCTTCGGGACGGGCCTTCGCCTCGGCCGCGAGGCGCTCCGCGTACGCCGCGTACTCCTCCGGCGTCACGTCCTCGTCCTTCGCCCGGCTCCAGAGCCCGACCAGGGCGTCCACGTGGCGGGTGGGATCCCCCAGGGGCCGGAAGTGGTCCAGCGGAAATTCGAACAACCGCTCCCGCATGAAGATCACCTGCTCGGGGCGGCTGAGCACGCGGAAGTCGGGTGAGAGGCCGACGTGCAGGGCGTTCTCCCGCAGGACGCGATCTCCGAACGCATGGAACGTGCTGATCCACACCTGCGTGTACCCGTACGGCACGAGCCGGTCCACCCGCTCCTCCATCTCGGCTGCCGCGCGGTCGGTGAACGTCAGCGCGAGCACCTGCTCTGGACGCGCGCGCCGCGCCGTGATGAGGTGAGCGATCCGGCGGGTGATGACTGCGGTCTTGCCCGTTCCGGCCCCGGCAACGATCAGCAGCGGGCCCTCGGCGTGGGTAACCGCCTCCCGCTGCTCAGGCGTGAGACCTTCAAGGATTCGATCCTCCGCAGCCGTGGTGATTGAGGTTTCGGGCTCGAAGAGGTCCGTGAGATCGGCCAGGGGCGTCGCGTTCTGGCTCACGCCCGTAGGCCCAGAGGCAGCCTGAGCCGACTCGTCACACGTGATCGCCGTTATGGCCGGCGCGCTGCGCGAAGGCGGCGGAGGCACGGTGTCTACCGGAACGGGGTCTAAAGGGGAGTTCTCTCCAGCCAGTCCCAGCGGCAACTGGTCCGGAGGTATGCGGCTGTTCCGGCGCTCCCTCATCCTGGCTCTCGAACGTGCCCCCTCTGCGCCATCCCCAGAACGCGCGCGATCGTGCTGGCGGCGAACCCGCGGCGCTCCAGGAAGCCGGCAAGCCGGCGAATCCGCACCTCCGGAGCGAGCCGCTGGTATGTAGGAAGACGGCGCTCGATCACGGCCCGCGCGCACCGCTCCTCCGCGGCTGAGGGACTCTCTTCGCCAAACGCCTCCCGGATCGCCTGCTCGATCAGCGCCGCGGGCAGTCCTTTCCCGCGGAGCTCCCACCGGATCCGCCGGAGGCCGTAGGGGCGAGAGCCCATGCGGCTCGCCACCCAGGCACGCGCGAAGGCGGAATCATCGAGATACCCGGCCGCGGTGAGATCGCCGACCACCTTCCGCACCTGGTCCCCGGCCACTCCATCGCGCAGGAGCCGGGACCGGAGTTCCGCTGTGCTGCAGGGACGGACCGCCAGAAGCCGCACCGCCATCGCCCGCGCGCGGAGGTAAAGATCCTGGGCTGCGAGGCGGGCGAGCAGATCATCCGCGATCGGCTCGCCCGGCGCAAGTCCGTAACGGGCCATCTGCTCGACATCAACCCGGAGGCGCCGCCCGTCGTCCAGGACGACGACGCGCATCTCCTCGCTTCCCCCGGCTTCCTGGCCGCGGGGAACGCGGGAACGGCCGGAGGCGCGGATGCTCGCGATCGAGGGCATCTACCTGGGCCGAATCCCCCTCATCGCTGGACCCGAACGGGGACGCCCTTGGGCGCGGCCGTCCCGGAATGCGGATCCCTGGAAACGGACCGGGTCTCCTGATCGGCGGGGCCATCTCGAACAGGGGACGCGGCCGGCGCCGCCGCCCCGATCGAGGCTGCGGGACGAGAGATTCCCAGCTTCTCGCGGGTGCGGGCCTCGATCTCCGCCGCCAGTTCGGGATTGTTTTCCAGAAACTCCCGTGCGTTGTCGCGGCCCTGCCCGAGGCGCATCTCCTTGTACGCGAACCACGTCCCCGTCCGGGTGACGATGTTGTGGAGCACCGCGACATCGAGAAGGCTCGCGGCCCTGCTGATCCCGCGCGGGAAGAGGATGTCGAGTTCGGCATCGCGGAACGGCGCGGCGAGTTTGTTCTTGACCACTTTGACCCGGACCCGCTGGCCGAGCACCTGGTCGCCGGCTTTGATGGTCTCGGTGCGGCGGATCTCCATGCGGACGGAGGCGTAGAACTTTAAGGCGCGCCCGCCCGTGGTGGTTTCGGGGTTGCCGAACATAACGCCTATGCGTTCCCGGATCTGGTTGATGAAGACGACCGTCGTGTGCGATTTGCTGATGGCGCCGACGAGCTTGCGCAGCGCCTGAGACATCAGCCGCGCCTGCAGGCCGACGTGCGCGTCGCCCATCTCCCCTTCCAGTTCGGCCCGCGGGACGAGCGCCGCGACGGAATCGACCACGATCACATCGATCGCGCCCGACCTCACCAGCATCTCGGCGATCTCCAAGGCCTGCTCGCCCGAGTCCGGCTGCGAGATCAGCAGGTTGTCGATGTCCAACCCGACGTTGCGGGCGTACTCGGGGTTGAGGGCGTGCTCCGCATCGATGAACGCCGCCACGCCGCCCTCGCGCTGCGCCTCGGCGATGATGTGGTATCCGAGGGTCGTCTTCCCCGAGGCTTCCGGCCCGTAGATCTCCACCACGCGGCCGCGAGGGACGCCGCCGACCCCGAGGGCCAGGTCCAGGGCGAGCGCGCCTGTGGGGATGACATCCACGCTCAGCTTGGCCTGATGCTCGCCAAGCTTCATGATCGAGCCTTTGCCGAACTGCTTTTCAATCTGGGTCAGGGCGAGATCCAGGGCGCGCTGCCGCTCGTTCATCGTCGTGCTCCCTTCCGGGTGCGATGAGTAGTTTCCGCCGTTTAAATTGGCCCAACTCTACCAAACATATGTTCGTTTGTCAAGAAACCGCGTGTACTCCGTCCGATCACCGCGTCTTCGTTCAGTCCCCTCCCCCCGAGTACCTTCCAGCCAATTTTTCCCCTTAACCACCCCCTGCTTAATACTACAACGAGACATTGAAGCGGGAGCACTTGGCAGTGAGGATTCTGGCATCACTCGCCGTACAATTGTACGGTACTTGACCCAGTCTGACAGCGCTTTCTGGCGCCCGTTGAGGGCCAGATCCCGAGTATCGGGAGCCGGGACATGACCAAGCGAGCCGATGTCTCGTTGTAGTATTAGGATAGTTGCGGCCTCGAGGATCGTCGCGGTCAGGTCCTGAAGCAAGACAAACGCCCGATCTGATGCAGCCGCGGTCTTTGCAGCGAAATCCGGTGGCGCCGGCCCTCCAGGCGGCTCATTGTTCATACTTCGCCGCCCGTGGCAGAAAGAAGCGTGAAGGGGCTGCCCCGCCCCTCGGTACTCTGCACCTCGACCCGGCCTCCGTGCGAAGTGGCGATATGCTTTACGCCAGGATTTCCGCCTGTGATTGAAGTCATCTCTGAAAGCGCCGCGCCTGTCAATCCTCCTCTGTCTTGATCTTCGTCTTCCCTCGAACCCGGTTCGCCGGAGTCATCTTTCGCCCTTGCTAGTGCCAGGGC
>DASUDA010000033.1:0-2654 GCA_036275835.1 bacterium
GGACCTCACCGAGGTAGGATTCAGCGAGCATCCTCACCGGTTCCGGGAATGCCGGGCGATGTACCCTCCCCGCGGCGCCATCCCGCGTTGGGTGGACGATCAGTGTACCGAAAGCCTGGAGAGTTACGTCCGGCTCGTGGAAGAGGCCCGGCGCGCCGGACTGCCGGTGAAGCTGGGCGTGGAGTGGGACTTCTTCCCCGGGTACGAAGTGGAACTGGAGCGTCAGCTGCACGCATATCCGTGGGATTACGCGATCGGGTCGGTCCACTGGCTTCCCCCGCAGGAGGCGGGAGGCGTGTGGTGGGGGTTCGACACGACCCAGCAGGCCGGCGAATGGGAGACCCGGGACGTCCTCCAAACGTATCGGCGGTACTTCCGGTTGATCGCGGCCGCGGCGGAGACCGGTTTTTTCGACTTCATCGGGCACGCGGACGTCATCAAGGTCTTCGGCTACCGGCCGGCCGCCGGCATCTCCGATCTCTACTCCGCCGCCGCCTCCTCCTTTGCCAGGGCCGGGGTGTGCGTGGAGATCAACACCGCCGGATGGCGGAAGCCGGTTGGCGAGGTCTACCCGGCCCATCCGCTCCTGGACGCGTGCCACCGGGCCGGCGTCCCGACACTCATCAATTCCGATGCCCACCTGCCGGAGGACGTCGGAAGGGACTTTGACCGCGCCACCGCGCTGGCCCGGGAGGTCGGGTACACGCAAGCGGCAACTTTCGCCGCCCGGAAGCGCACCATGGTGCCGCTGGCGTGACCTCCGACCTCCGTCGCGTCAACGAAGCGCGGTTCGCCCGGACCGCCCGGCAGTATGCGGCCAGCGGGATCGCGGAAAGGCACGCTCAGAACGAAGCGCTGCTCCGCATGACGGCCCCCACCCCCGCGGATCGTCTCCTCGACGTCGCCTGCGGGCCGGGGGCGCTGCTTTCCCTCTTCGCTCCGCGCGTCCGGCACGCGGTGGGGCTCGACCTCACGATGGCGATGCTCCGGGAGGCGCGCGCGCGGCATCCGGAGAGCGGCGCGGTCTCCCTCGTGTGCGCGGAAGCGGAGCGGCTGCCATTTTCTGACGGCGCATTCACGCTTGTCCTCACGACGTGGGCGGTCCACCACTTCGGCGATCCCGGCCGCGTTCTGAAGGAGATGGTGCGGGTCTGCCGCCCCGGCGGCCGCGTGGCCATCGAAGATCTTGTCGGACCCGAGGATGATGCGGCCCGCGCCCGGCAGAATGAGATCGAGCGCCTGCGCGATCCGGCCCACGTCGAGATGCTCAGCCCCAGCGGACTCGAGACGCTCGTGGTCTCCGCGGGTCTCACACCGGTGGGGCGGGTGGAGGGAGACGTCATCCGCGACTTCGACGAGTGGTGCCGGATTGCCGGGACGCCTCGCGACGTCGCCCTCCGCGTCCGCGAGATGGTGCTCCGGACCCGGTCCGGAGACCTGGCGGGGATGAGTCCGGTCGAGGTCGACGGGCAGATCAGATTCAGGCATCACTGGGCGGTTCTCGTCGCCCGGAGAAATCCGGGACCTCTGCTATACTGAGTCAGGGAAAGATGGGAAGAGCGAGGGAAGGAAGAGGATGAGGGTCTACCTGGATCACGCCGCGACAACTCCGGTCGACCCCCGGGTCGTTTCCGCCATGCTCCCGTATTACACAGAGAAGGCCGGAAACGCCAGCAGCATGCACGGATTTGGCCAGGAGGCCCGGACGGCCGTAGAGCAGGCGCGCCGGGAGGTGGCCTCCCTCATTGGAGCGCGCCCCGGCGAGATCGTCTTTACGAGCGGAGCGACGGAGGCGGACAACCTGGCGGTGCTGGGGGTGGCCTATGCCACCGAGGGCCGCGGGCGCCACATCATCACGTCGGCGATCGAACACCACGCGGTCCTGGAAGCGTGCCGCTTCCTGGAGACGCGGGGGTACGCCGTGACCTATGTTCCCGTGGACGGCCGGGGCATCGTCGATCCCGATGAGGTCCGGACGGCGCTCAGGCCGGACACCGTGCTCATCTCGATCATGGCGGCCAACAACGAGATCGGGACGCTCCAGCCGATCGCGGAGATCGGCCGCCTGGCCAGGGAGCGGCGCATCCCGTTTCACTCCGATGCGACGCAGATGGTGGGGGCCCTGCCCGTCCAGGTCGACGAGTTCTCCGTGGACCTTCTGTCGATGTCGGCGCACAAGCGCTACGGCCCCAAGGGCGTCGGCGCGCTGTATGTGCGCACGGGCACGCCTCTCCACGCCGTCCAGCGGGGCGGGAGCCACGAGCGGGGCCGGCGCGGCGGCACCGAGAACGTTCCCGGGATCGTCGGATTCGGAACCGCCCTCAGGATCGCGGGGGAGGTAATGGAGGAGGAGCGCGCCCGGCTTGCGGTCCTCCGCGACCGGATCATCCGCGAAGGGCTGACCCTCCCCGGCGCCTCCCTCAACGGCGACCCCGACAGGCGGTTGCCGAACAACGCCAACCTGTCGTTCGAAGGAACGGACAGCCAGTCGCTCGTCATCGGGCTCGACCTCCACGGAGTGGCCGCGAGTTCAGGCTCGGCCTGCACGTCCGGGAGTCTGGAGCCGTCGCACGTGCTCGTGGCCCTCGGACTGCCTCCCACCCGCGCCGCCGCCGCGGTCCGGCTGACCCTGGGGCGCGGCACGTCGGAGGCCG
>DASUDA010000034.1:0-5923 GCA_036275835.1 bacterium
TGCCGGATCATACGGGCGCTGATGCGGGGCTTCCTCCTGGGCTCCGGGGAAGTTATGGACGAAGAGCGTGAGGTCCGGACGGGACAGAACCCGGCGGCACCCCGCGGTCGCGATGTGCGAGGTCACCGTCACATCGAGCGCCTGACCCTCGTACCGCGGGATTGCATCGTGGTTCTTCGGGTAAGAATACATCACTCGCACGCCGGGACCGGTATCCCGGTCTTCAAGATAGGCCCGCGCGAGAAGCCGCGCAGTCAGCTCGTCGGTCCCGTACGTGACCCAGGCCCGCGTCGACGCGCCCCGGGTGCGGGCGGCTTCGTCGACGACACGGAGGTCACGCCGCGTCCACCCGAACTCGGCGGCGTCGTCCTGCCCGATGAGCAAAGCGTCCAGAGTGCCCTGCGCAGCCAAGTCGACGAGGAAGAGAAGCACGGCCAGGTTGCGCGCCCGCCTGGCGCGGACATCGGAGAGCACGGCCGCGGGGACCGCCGCCGCGGCAGAGGCGGCGACCTCCTGAGACGTCGCGTCTCCCGTCTGGTCGTAGCGGTCGAGGTGGAAACTGTAGGTGAAGATCTGGGGGCCGTACTCGGCCCAGTAGTCCGGCTCCTCGGTCGCGTCCGCGGCCGACGGCAGGCGCAAGTTGCTCGCGGAGAGGAAGATCCGCCTGTGGGGGACGGCCCGGCGGACCTCGACGAAGCGGCGGGCCAGGCCCAGGCATCGGTCCAGCGGCTCGTGCCCGATCCGGGAGGGCACCAGCCCGCCGTAGATCAGAAGTTCCGCGGACGCGATGAGAAGGTCCACCTCGGCCCCTTCGCGGCTCACCCACGACCACAGGGCCTCTACATCGGCGGGAGTCTTCAACGCGCCGAGCATCTCGCGCGGAGGGGTGACGACGTCCACGCCGGCGATCGCGGCGAGTGCCAGGAACGCGTCCCGGGTGATCGGGCGGCTGTCCAGCGGAAGGAACGCGATCTTCATTTAACGGCGCCCAAGACGATGCCCCGGAGGAAGTAGCGCTGGAGCGCGAGGAAGATCACGACCATCGGCAGCGTCATCAGCACGGCCCCGGCGGCGATGTATCGGGTGTTGTGCGCAAACAGGCCCGACAGGTACAGCAGCCCGACCGCCAGGGGATACCGGTCCGGCGACTTGAGGATGATGAGGGGCCAGATAAATGAGTTCCAATACGCCGTGAACTCGATGATCGCCAAGGTGGCCAGGGCAGGGGTGACGAGCGGGAGCATGACCTGGGCCCACAGACGCAATTCGCTCGCTCCGTCGATTCTGGCCGCGTCTTCGATCTCCAGAGGGATGACGAGGTACGCCTGACGGAGCAGGAAGATGCCGAAGATGCTGGCCACGCTTGGGAGGTAGACGGCGGCGTATGTATCAACCAGGTGCAGCCGCATCATCGTCACGAAGTTGATGATCAAACCGACGTGCTGCGGCAGCATGAGGCTCCCCACAATCGCGTAGAAGATCACGTCCCGGCCGGCGAAGCGCATGCGGGCCAGAGGATAGCCCGCCAGGGCGCTTGTCGTCAGGGTAAGCGCGATCCCCATCCCGGTGATGTACGCCGTGTTGACGGCGAAGCGCGCAAGGGGCATCGTCTGCGCAACGCCGGCGAAGTTGGCGAGCGTCGTCGGGCGCGGGATGAGCACCGGGGGAAACGCAAACACCGACCCGCCCGCGCGGAGGGAGGTCGACAGGAGCCAGAGGAAGGGGAACGTAGTGGCGAGGGCGAGGGCCCCGAGGCCCGCGTAGTGCGCGGCCGTGGCGAGGAGCCGCCGCCCGGCGCGCGGACGAGTACCTCTCGCCTTAATAATACGCCAGCCCTCCCCGCCGCAGCAGGCGGAAGTTCACCACCGAGAGCCCGATCGTCACCGCGGCGAGCACAACGCCCACCGCCGCCGCATAGCCGAGATGGAGCGACCCGAACGCCTGATCAAACATGTAGTAGAAGACCGTGTAGGTGGAGTACACGGGTCCCCCGCCGGTCATCACATACACTTCTTCAAAAACGCGCAGGGCGGCGATCGCCGAAAGCGTGCTGGCGAGCAGGATGCTCGGGCGGAGCAGAGGGATCGTCACCCGGGCCAGCCGCGCGAGGGGTCCGGCCCCATCGATTGCCGCCGCCTCCGCATACTCCGGAGGGATCGCCTCGAGTCCGGCCAGATAGATCACCATGTAATAGCCCAGCCCTTTCCACCACGTCACGAGCATCACCGCATACAGGGCGAGCGCCGGGTCCGACAACCAGTGCACGGGCGCCTGAACAATCCCGGACCGGAGGAGCACGTAATTGAGCACGCCGGCCTCGTCGTACAGCCACCTCCACACCAGGCCGGCCACGACGATCGAGGTGACGGCCGGCAGGTAGTAGGCTGCCCGGAACCAGGCGATCCCGCGGAGCGGACGGCGCACCCACAACGCCAGGATGATCGCGGAGATCTGCAGCACGGGGACGACCGCGAGATACGTCACGCTGTTTCGGAGCGCAATCCAGAAGTACCGGTCGCCCCAGAGGGCCCGAAAGTGGGCAAGTCCGACGTAGCGGGGCGGGGAGATGACATCGTAGTCAAAGAGGCTGAGCGCCGTTCCGAAGACCACCGGATAAAACGTGAACACCGCCAGAAGAATGAGGGCCGGCAGCAAGAAGAGGTATGCCGTCAGGGCGCGGCGCAGGGGCAAACGCGGCAGGCGAGGCACCACTAGAGGCGGGCGTTCCACTCCTTGACCGCCCAGGACAGAGCCTGCTGCGATGTCATGCGGCCATAGAACGCGTTCTCCACGGCTTCGCGAAAGATCCGAAACAGGTCGTCGCTGTGCGGGACCACGACCGTGAGGTCCCGGGCGATCGCCAGTTCTCGAGCGGCCACCACGCGGGCGCGCTCTTCCGGGCTGGAGCCAGCGCGGGTGAAGTACGGGTCCGCCGCGGCGGCGCGGGTGGACGGGAAAATCACCACCAGATGGCTGAACGCGAGTTGATTCTCATCGTTTGTGACGTAGAGGGCGAACTCCACGGCCTCCGGCCGGTGCCGGCTGGCGAGAGGCACGGCCAGGTCCATCGTCGGGAGGTCGAGGATGTGGCCGCGGCCGAGCGGCGCCGGAGCAACCGCCGTATTCTGGTACACCTCGGGGCTGTCCGTCCGCACCCGGAGGAGAAACTGAGGGCCGGTGGTGAGCATGGCGAGCTGCCCGGCGGCGTACCGCTCGGTGGCCCCGAGATATCCCCGCCGGAGGGTATCATCGGGAAACATGCCGCGCTTAAACAACCCCACGTACCGCGCGAGGAGCGCGACGTGGGCGGGCCCGTCGAACACGGCCCGAGCGTGGTCGGGACTCAGAATCAGGAGGCCCTCCTCCCGGAACACTTTGAGGAACCGGATACCGTCCACGTTAGGCATGAACCCGTACACGCCGGCCCGTTGTTTGATCTGCGAGGCGTCCTGGATGAATGCGTCCATGGTGGCGGGCGGATGAGCCGGGTCGAGACCGGCGCGCCGAAACAGGGTCGTGTTGTACGCCAGAACGTCGGGGACGACATACCAGGGAATCCCGTAGGCGTGCCCGCCGACGCGCAGGGATGCCCAGATGTTGGGGAAATACCGGCTCCGCGCGGAGGCTGGGACGGCGTCCTCCATATCCACGAGGGCGTGGGCCTGGGCCATCCGGATCATGCCTTCGGTGTTGAGGTTGACGACGTCGGGGCCCACGCCTCCGGCGATGGCGGCGAGGAGCTTCTGGTCCACCGCCTGGGGCTGGACATCGATCCAGCGGATGCGCACGGTCGGATGGAGGCGCTCGTAGCGCCCAATCAGTTCCTGGATGTAGGTGGTAAAGAACGGCTGGAGAGAGATCGTCCAGAACTCGATCTGACCCGCGGGCGAGGCCGACGCGACACCACAACCAAGCGCGAGGGCAAGCGCTGCTGCGACGAGGCTGCGTCTCATGGGTCAGCTCCTCTCACGTGCCTGTGCCGGTTTCGCCGCACCCCGCGCCGCCTCCTGCGCGTCCGTGCGGCCTGGAGGTGCAGCGCAGGCGCGGAGGCGGTGGCGGTGTCCGCGGGGAAGCAGTAAGGAGCGGGAGGGGAGCTGTGAGCGACATCGCCAGCATGTTCAGCCTCACGGGGAAGGTCGCCGTCATCACGGGTGCCCGCCGGGGCCTCGGCCGGGCGATGGCCTCGGCGCTCGCCGCCGCGGGAGCGGACGTGGTGACTGTGAGCCGCGAGCCGGCCTCGGAATTGGCCGCCGAACTCGAGCGTGCCGGGCGAAGGTGCGTCCCGCTGAGTGCGGACCTGGAAGATCCGGGAGAGGTCGATACGGTGATTCCCCAGGCCACGAAGGCGCTCGGCCGCGTGGACATCCTGGTCAACAACGCAGGCACGATCACCCGATCGCCCGCCCTTAACGTCACTCCGGATGACTGGCATCGGGTCCTTCAAGTCAACCTGCACGCCGTGTTTCGGCTCTGCCAGGCGGCCGCGCGGGAGATGCTGCCGCGCAAGCGCGGGAAGATCATCAACGTTGCCTCGCTGATGAGCTTTGAGGGCGGCATCCTGGTCAGCCCATACGCGGCAAGCAAAGGCGCAGTGGGCCAGCTCACCAAGGCGCTCGCCAACGAGTGGGCGCCGCACGGGATCAACGTCAATGCCATCGCGCCGGGGTACATGGCGACCGATCTGACCCGGGCACTCCAGGAGGATCCCGCGCGGAATCCCGCCATTCTCGCACGGATTCCCGCCGGCCGGTGGGGGCGTCCCGAGGACCTGGGAGGCGCCGTGGTATTTCTCGCGTCGGAGGCGTCCGACTACGTGCACGGTCACCTGCTGGTTGTGGACGGAGGATGGCTGGCGCGGTAGGGGAGGGGAGCTGTGAGCGGCGCTCGGCCGACAAAATACTGGCTTGTCGTCGTATCAAAAGACCACATCGAAACTGGGAAGAAGCTCGGTATCGTCCAAGCCAACCACGGCAAAGCCGCTCCGATGAAGCGGATGAAGCCCGGCGATTTGATTGTGTTCTATTCTCCGACGCTTCATTTTCACGGCGCGGAACCCTTGAAGAAATTCACGGCCATTGCCCGCGTGAAAGATGGCGAAGTGTATCAGGGAGACATGGGTGGGGGCTTTACGCCATACCGCAGAGATGTCGAATTTCTCTCTTGTGAAGAAGCGGATATTCAGTTGGGTCTGCCACTGGATGTGCGGTGACCGTGGTGTCTCGGAATGGATGCTGACAGGAACCACAAAGAACGGAGTCGGTTGCCAGCGCGACCATGCCCGAGGTTGGGGGTTTCGGACAGGCCCGAACAGACTTTCGTGGGGTCGTCGGTCATACTCGTCCCGAAGAGCCAGATGGACTTCTTCAACAGAAGGTGTTCAGGAACAGATAATGGAAATTCCGACTTAAATGACACGCCGCTCGACCCGGCGATGACCGTTGCGGTAAGACCGAGACGGACATATTCCGCCCCAATGCCGGGGCAAGCCCAGAAGATACGTATGGGGAGGAAGCCATGACATACATCGATCCGGTCAAAGTATCGCCGAAGAACTATAAGCTACTGTTGGAAAACGACCAGGTCCGCGTCCTGGAGATGCGACTGCAACGGGGCGAGATCGACCAGAAGCATTCACACCCGTCTGAAACAGTCTATTTTGTGAAGGGAAGCAAGGTTAGAGTCCATCTTCCTGGTGGAGAAGCGGTGGAGTTGGAGCCACCCGATGGACACGTGATGTGGCATGAGGCATGGACACATCAAGTCGAGAACGTCGGGACCTCCGACCTCCTGGCGATCATTGTTGAAAACAAGCAAGGCGGCTGAGTACGAGCAACGGCTGAAGTGATCTCAGGAGGTTTCGTGGCGACGAAGGTGGAGTTGACAGGAATTCCTGGATTAAGTGAAATCCATGCTTACAATTCCT
>DASUDA010000035.1:0-11318 GCA_036275835.1 bacterium
CTGCTCGACCGATTGCTGGGCTTTGTGCAGTGCGCCCGGAACCGTGTCGGTGCCCGCGATCGCGGCGGCGATGAACTGGCTCACCGTGGTCCCTATCCCCGCAAACTCAGGGATCCCCACGTACTGGATTCCCGTGTACGGGACCTTCTGCAGAGTGGCGTCGGTGGGATCAGCGGTGTTGATCGAGTCTTCGACGATCGGCGCGAACGCCGCGACCTGCCTGTATCCCGGGCTGTTGTACGTCGAGTATCTCGTGCCCGGCGGGACCGCTACCCATCCGCGCTTGCCTGCCACGAGCTTGATATAATCGGGACTCGTCGCCCAGGTCAGGAACTTGAACGCCTCGGGTTTGTGCTTGCTTGATCCCTCGAGCCCCAACGCCCAGGCCCAGAGCCAGTGGCTGCCCTTCGGGGTGACCTTCATCGGCGAATAGGCAAACCCGATGTTGTCGGCGACTTTGGACATGTTCGGGTCGGCCAGGTACCCGGCGGCGACCGTAGCGTCCACGCACATGGCGGCGTTCCCTTGCGACATCAGCGTCTCCAGTTCGGTGAAGCCCGCCCTGGTGGCTCCAGGCTCTCCGGCGCTCCGCAGGAGGTCAACATAGAAAGTCACGGCTTTCGTAAACGTGGGGCTCGTCAGCTGCGGATGCCACTTCATGTCAAACCAGCGCCCGCCGAACGTGTTGATGACTGTGTCGAGCAGAGCGAGCTGCTCTCCCCACCCCGGTCGGCCCCGCAGGAGGATGCCATAGATCTTTTGCCCAGGATTGTGGATCGTCTTGGCGAAGGCGGCGACCTGGTCCCACGTCGGATGGAGCGGCATCCTCAATCTGGCCTGGGAGAAGAGATCCTTACGATAGTAGGTCATGCTGCTCTCGGCGTAAAATGGCACCGCGTACGCCTGTCCTCCTACGGAGAGGGCTCTCATCACGGGCTTCAAAAGGTCCGCACGATCATACGCGGCTGAATCCGCGGCGCTCATGCTTTCGAAGAACGGTTCGAGGGAGACCAGCCATTTGTTCTTGGCCCAGAAGGGCACCTCGTACGTGCCGACGGTGACGATGTCGAAAGCCCCAGCGCCGGTGGCCACGTCCAAGGTCACCTTCTGGCGCAGATCATTTTCAGGCAGGACGACGTAGTTGACCTTGATGGTGGGGTTCTTTGCTTCGAAATCATCGGTCAGGCTTTGCATGACGACCATGTCGGGATTGTTCACCGTGGCAATCGTGAGCGTCACGGTTTTAGCGGCCTGGCCTGTCCCGGCAATGCCCCCCACCGTGCCGCGCGTCCGGCCGTCGTATGACGCTCTGGCCCGTTCGATTTCTCCGGCGTGATTCTCGGCCCATGCCACAAGGCCGACGACGGTCTGCCGCAGCGTGCGCCCGAGCGGAGTGAGGGCATAGTCGACGCGCGGCGGCACACTCGCATACACCGTCCGGGTGATCAAGCCGTCGCGCTCCAGATTGCGGAGCGTCACCGTGAGCATGCGCTGACTGATGCCCTCGATCCTGCGGCGCAGATCCATGAATCTGCGGCTGCGATCTCCGAGCAGGAAGAGCACACACGCCGACCACTTGTCGCCGACACGGTCCAGGATGTCACGGCCGGCACCGCGGCTCTGCCCCATCAGCCGCTCTCTGCGCGCGGTCTTTTGATGTGTGACCGTATGGTTCCCTCCATGTTACTGAGGGCGCCGGAAGTGCCTACTTGAAGCTGACATCATTATGACGCATTCTTGCAGCCACCGCCATCATCGCGCATGGACGAGCCGGCCGCGGGCTGCGGGGATCTGGGCTACCGGCCGGGGACCTTACACCACCATGCTCTCACAGAGGCGTGTTCCTCATGGCTCACTCTCCAGGACGGCATCGAGGAACTCTTCGATCTATGCTCGAACGAATCCGCTATTGAAGTGCAGCAAAAGAAGTCGCGGATCGGAAAGACGCCCTTACGTAAAGTAAAGGAGGTGCAGGCATGCTGAAGTGGAGACTCCTGGTGTCGTTCGTCTCGCTGGCATTCGCGAGTTCTCTGCTCGCCCCATCGCCCAGCCCGGCGCAGGCGACCACGATCACGATCGCCACCGTCAACAACCCCGACATGATCATCATGCAGAAGCTCACTCCCGCTTTTGAGCAGCAGAACCCTAACATCAAGGTGAGCTGGGTTGTCCTCCCGGAGAACGAGCTCCGGCAAAAGGTGACGACGGACATCTCGACCAACGCGGGGTCCTACGATGTGATGACCATCGGCATGTATGAGGTCCTGTCCGGATGGGCGAAGAACGGCTGGCTGTTGCCGTTCGACTCACTCCCGTCAGCCTACGATGGGCAGGACCTGCTCAAGCCGGTGCGCGCGGGGCTGTCGTACAAGGGAACGCTCTATGCCGTGCCCTTCTACGCGGAATCCTCCATGACCTACTATCGCAAGGATCTCTTCGCCGCCAAAGGCCTGACGATGCCCCAGCGCCCCACCTGGACGCAGGTGGAGGCTTTCGCCAAGGCGATACACAACCCGTCCAAACGGACCTACGGAATCTGCCTGAGAGGCCTCCCGGGCTGGGGGGAGAACATGGCGTTCCTGACCACCCTCGTCAATACGTTCGGCGGCCGTTGGTTTGATGAAAAATGGCAGCCGCAGCTCACCAGCCCCGAGTGGAAGCAGGCGGTCGGCTTCTACGTGAACCTCATGCGCAATTACGGGCCTCCCGGAGTCACGTCCAACGGCTTCACCGAGAATGAGACGCTGCTCGCCAACGGAAACTGCGCCATGTGGGTCGACGCGACGGTGGCCGCCGGGTACCTGGCCAATCCCCAGACGTCAAAGGTGGCGAAGAATGTCGGCTTCGCGTACGCGCCGGTGGCCGTCACGCGCAACGGCTCGCACTGGCTCTGGGCCTGGGCGCTGGGGATTCCGAAGTCGACGAAGAAGGCCGACGCGGCACGGGCCTTCATCTACTGGGCGACGTCTAAGGCGTACATTAATATGGTCGGGGAGAAAGAGGGATGGACGTCCGTGCCGCCGGGGACCAGGTACTCGACGTACCAGAATTCCGCTTACATCAAGGCCGCCCCTTTCGCCACGCTCGTCGAAGCATTGATCAACGAGGCCGACCCGACACATCCGACCGCGAAACCCGTGCCGTACGTCGGCGTTCAATTCGCGGCCATTCCTGAGTTCCAGGGCATCGGAACGCAGACGGGCCAAGCGATCGCCGGTGCGCTCGCGGGGAAAATGACCATCGACCAGGCCCTGCAGCAGGCGCAGAGCAATGCCGAGAACGTGATGCGGCAGGCCGGCTACATCAAGTAGACGTTCCAGGGGCCCGTGCCGCAAGGGTGCGGGCCCCGGAGTTGCCTGCGTCCGCCAGGCGATGACACGCGTGTCCGCCGGCCGAGGGCTCGCTCGTTTCGACATCCACCGGCCAAACGCGCTCCTTTTCGTCGGGCCTGCGGTCCTGGTGCTGTTCGTCTGGATGATCGTCCCCTTGGCGCTCAGCCTGTACTACTCCGTGCGGCGCTACAATCTGCTGGTCCTCGAGCGCCGCGGATTCGTGGGACTCCTGAACTACCGGCTGCTGCTTCTGGACCCCACCTTCTGGACGGCCGTGGTCAACACCCTGGTGCTGGTCGTGCTCGTCCTGGCGGCGACCATTGGCCTGGGGCTCATTCTGGCCCTCTTGTTCAACCGCGACTTCACCGCCAAGAACGTGGCCCGCACGCTGGCGATCTCGCCATTCTTCGTCATGCCGGTTGTGACCGCGCTCATGTGGAAGAACATGCTGTTCCATCCGGTGTTCGGCCTGCTTGCCTGGGTGGCGCAAAGCCTGGGAGGAGAGCCGATAGACTGGCTGGCCACGTACCCGATGCTCTCCGTCGTCGCTATCATCTCCTGGGAGTGGACACCCTTCGCGACGCTGATCCTCCTCACCGCCCTTCAGTCTTTGCCGGGCGACCTGCTGGAGGCGGTCCGGATCGACGGCGCGGGGCGCTGGGGGGAGTTTCGCTACATCGTGATCCCGCATTTGCTCCGCCCCATCTCGGCCCTGCTCATGCTGCAAACGATCTTCTTCCTCACGATCTTCGCGGAGATCTACGCGACGACGTCGGGCGGGCCCGGCCTCGCGACGACGACCCTGCCGTACTTTATTTACCTGAAGGCCCTCCTGCAATTCGACATCGGCTCGGCCTCGGCGGGCGCGATCTTCGCCGTCATTCTGGCCAACGTGGTGGCTGTCTTCCTGCTGCGCGCGATTTCGAGAAACATCTTCCAGGGAGAACTGCCATAAGAAAGGCGGCCGGCCGGCTCGCCCTCTCCACGGCGGCCTACCTGGCGGCGCTGATCATGTTCTTTCCCATCTTGTGGATGGTGCTCACGGCATTCAAGACGGAGCTCCACGCATTTTCCAATCCCCCGGAGCTGCTCATCACGCCGACCCTGGCCAGCTTCGAGGAGGCGCTGGGGAGGGGCAACCTCGTCCAGTACATCGCCAACACGTCAATCGCCGCCCTGGGATCGACACTCCTGGGTGTTCTCCTGTCCATCCCCGCGGCGTATTTCCTGGCCTTCTACCCAACCCGCCGGGCGGAATTTGCGCTGATCTGGATGATCTCCACCAAGATGATGCCTCCGGTGGGCGTCCTGGTCCCCATCTACCTCGTGTACCGCGATCTTCATTTGCTGGACACCGTCCTGGGTCTCTTGCTGATCTACGTGGCGTTAAACCTGCCGTTGATCGTATGGATGCTCTACACGTTCTTCAAAGAGATCCCAGGAGAAATTCTCGAGGCCGCCCGGATGGACGGAGCCGGCGTGGTGCGCGAAATCATGGACGTGCTCCTGCCGATCGCCCGTCCCGGAATTGCCTCCGCGGCCCTGCTGGCGATCATCTTCAGCTGGAACGAGTCCTTCTGGAGCCTGAACCTCACCTCGGCGAAAGCCCTCACCCTCCCCGTCTTCATTGCGTCCTTCAAGACCGCCGAGGGCATGTTCTGGGCGAAGATGTCGGCGGGCGCCACTCTGGCGATCTTCCCCGTCCTCATCCTGGGCTGGATCGCGCAGCGCCAGCTCGCCCGGGGCTTGTCATTCGGCGCCATCAAGTGACCGTGCACGAGAGGAGTGACGCCTCATGAAGGCAGCCGTTGTCACGCGCCCGGGCACGGTGCTCGTGCGAGAGGTCCCCGACCTGCAGCCCGGGGCTGGTGACGTGCTCATCCGGGTCGCCTCGGCGGGCGTGTGCGGGACCGACGTGCACATCGTCACCGGCCACCACACACAGGCCACACTGCCCCTGGTGCCAGGGCATGAGATCGCCGGGCATGTGGAGTCCGTCGGAGAGGGTGTGCACGATCTGGCCGTGGGACAGGCCGTGGCCGTCGACCCGGTGATCGCCTGCGGGGCGTGCCGCTTCTGCCGGAAGGGACTGCGCAACCACTGTCTGCGGTTCGGGGCCATCGGAGTCACCCAACCCGGCGGATTTGCCCGCTACGTCGCCGCCCCGGCGGTCAACACCTATCCCGTTGGAGACCTGCCGCTCGATCAGGCGGTGTTCGCCGAACCGCTGGGATGCATCGTGTGGGGCCTGAAGCGTCTGGATCCCCCGCTCGCCTCCGCCGCGCTCCTGTTTGGCGCAGGCCCGATCGGCCTGCTGCTCCTCCAGGGGCTGCTCGTTGCGGGGGTGGCCCGTGTCGCGGTGGTTGACCCGGTCGAGCGGCGCCTCGAGATAGCCAGGCAGTTGGGCGCCAGCCACACAGTGACACCCGGGCCGGAGATGAAGGGGACTCTGCGGGATGCCGCCCCGTTTGGGTTCGAGGTCGTGGCGGAGGCCACGGGCAACCCCGCCGTGGTCCAGGAGATGTTCCGGTACGCCGCCCCCGGAGGGAAGATCTTGATTTTCGGGGTCAGCCCCGAGGACGCTCGGGTGGCGGTCAGTCCCTATGACGTCTATGCCAAAGACCTCAGCATCATCGGATCGTTCTCATTGGCCGGAACGTTCCCCGACGCGTTGACCTTGCTGGCGTCCGGGCGCATCAAGACCGCGCCGCTCGTCTCCCACCGGCTGCCGCTGGAAGGGCTGGCCGAGTTTTTGACACGCGATCGACGCGCCGTCCGCGAGGACTCAATCAAAGTGCTGATAGAACCGGGGACGTAGGGGGGGAGAGCGGTGGCAAGCGACAGGTTTCGCCTGGACGGCCGCATCGCCGTCGTGACAGGGGCCGGTCAGGGCATCGGCCTGGAGATTGCTCGGGCGATGGCCGCGGCCGGAGCCACAACGGTGATCGCCGACATCAACGTGGAGACCGGGACGGCCGTGGCGAAAGAACTGACCGGCGCCGGATATCACGCTGCGTACGTCCGGCTGGACGTCCGAGACTCCCGTCAGGTCCGCGACGCGGCGCGCCACGTCGTCGAGACGCAGGGCCGGATCGATGTTCTGGTCAATAACGCCGGCATTGCGCGCAACACGGCGGCCCTCGATACGCCCGATCAGGAGTGGCTGGGTATCCTGGACGTGAATCTCAACGGGGTGTTCTGGTGCAGCCGGGAATTCGGTCGCCTTATGGTGGATCGCGGATCGGGCAGCATCGTCAACATCGCCTCGATGTCCGGTCTCATCGTCAACACACCACAGCCGCAAGCCGCGTACAATGTGTCCAAGGCCGGCGTGATTCAACTCACGCGGTCGCTGGCGGCGGAGTGGGCCTCCCGAGGAGTCCGCGTCAATGCCATTGCACCCGGGTATGTCGCCACGGAGTTGACCAAACTCGGGATGTCCATCCCCGAGTGGCGGGACGCCTGGCTTCGGATGACTCCGATGGGCAGGCTGGCCGAGCCTCGGGAGATCGCCCCCGCCGCAGTGTACCTGGCGTCGGATGCGGCAAGTTATGTGACGGGATCTGTCCTGGTGGTCGACGGAGGATACACGACCTGGTAGGCTAGGGGGGAAACGGCACAAAAGTTTCCGACGCCGCCGGCCCTGTCCAGGCGAAGGGCCGGCCGTCCACGGTCCCCCGCACTTCTGCGTCTCCCCGGAGCTGGAGAAAGACCTGGGCGGGACGGGCGCCGGCCGCCGCCTGCGCAGGAGCGGGACTCGCCAGCGCATCCCGAATGCGGACGCGCACGCGCACGGCATCGGGTTCGTCCCCCGCGGCGATCGTCACCTCGCCGGGGGCCGGGATCGTGCGGCCAGCGAGGCGCGGCCCGGGATGCCATCTCGTGTACGTGACGGAGCGCACGGGAAAGATTCCCTCGAACCCGCCGCGATGTGCGGCCGGAGACGCCCACAGGAAGAGCACCGGTGGCCGGCCGGCCGCCTCCACGCCCTTCTCCCGGGAGGTATGCAGCGCGCCGTAGAGGACGGCGCCGTCCGGCCCGGAGGCCTCCCCCCACTCCCACGTCACGCCCCGCCACGTCCCCCAGTTATGATCGTGGTAGGCCGGGACCCGGACCAGGTCGAGCGAAGTGCGGGCCGTGCGCACCGTGCCGGTCATCCACCCCCGAACGACGGGCACGACGTAGCCCGAGATGATGGCGCTTTCGTCGACCTCACCCGGCGGCAGGTAGAACCCCGCCTCCGGCACGAGCCGCACATCGACGCCCGCCCGCCTGTCCCACACGGTCACGTGGTACTGCCCCGCCTCAATTGTCACCCGCGCGGGTCCGATGTGTTGCGAGGCCGTGCTCACCGAAAGATCGCCGGACCGAATGCGCGCCGGGATCGCCAGATCCTCGACCTCCTGTCCCGGCCGGCGGAGACGGATCAAAACGGCCCCCCTCCCCTCCCCCCCGGCCAGGAGTGTCAGGTACCCGTATACACCGCTGTGAGGATCGAGGAACGTAAAGTAATCCCACTCCGCCCACGGCCCCGCCTCACCAGGAGGTGGCGTGTGGAAGTGATCGAGACTGTTGAGGAGGTCACCAGGCGCCGGATCCAGCCAGGCTCGATCCGCGGGACCGTCTTCCGCGCCCGGCACAGCCGGCGCGGCATGCGCAGCCTGATCGAGTGACGGGATGCCGGCCGAGGCGGTAGCGGGGACTATCTTCCCGCGCACCCGCACGTATACCAGCCGGCCGAAGATTTGGGGAGCGGCGGCGGCGACTTCCTGGGCGAAGCGCGGGCCGCCCAGCACGTCGCGCACGATGAAGGCGGCGTGCGGAATCGTAAAGAAGAGCCCGGTCACACCGTTGACCTTGAGAACGGCCGGATCGACGCCCTGGGGCAGCAGAACCAGATCGCCTCCGGCAACCAGATCGCGGTCACGGGCCTCTGAGAGGAGAGCGTCTCCCACCGACAGTAGCGCGACCATCACGGCCACGCCCGCCCCATACCCGAGGAGCAGGAGCGCGGACCGCCACGGCCGGTCGCTGAGGCTCCGCCAGGCGAGGAGCCACGGCACGCGCATTAGAGGATGACCCCGTCCCGCATCCGGATCTGCCGGTCGGCGAGCGCGGCGAGGTCGGTGTTGTGCGTCACAAGGACGACGGCACATCCGTCCCGGCTGACCTCACGCAGCAAGAGCGCGATCTCCCGCCCGGTCGCTTCGTCGAGTTCCCCGGTCGGCTCATCGGCCAGCACGAGGTCGGGGCGGTTGGCGAGCGCGCGGGCGATGGCGACACGCTGCATCTCCCCGCCGCTCAGTTGGGCGGGGCGATGTCGCACCCGATGCGCAAGACCGACACGGTCGAGCAGGGCCCGGACCCGTCCTCGGCGTTCCTCATCGGGCGCCCCGGCCTCCATCAGAGGCAGGCCAACGTTTTCCTCGGCAGTCAGCATCGGGAGGAGGAAGAACCTCTGGAATATAAACCCGACGTGCCGCAGCCGAAGGTGCGCCAGTGCCGCGTCACTCAGACCGTTTGTCGCCCGGCCGAGGAGCAACACCGTGCCCGCGGTCGGGAGATCAACCCCGCCCAGGAGGTGCAGGAGCGTCGACTTTCCGCACCCGCTCGGTCCGGCAATCGAGACGTACGTCCCCCGCTCGACACGCAGAGTCACGCCCCGGAGCGCGTGCACGACGCCCGCCGGCATCGGGTAGTCCTTCACCAACCCCTCCGCCGTCACCACCGTCCCGTCCTGAATCTGCGTCACGACAACACCTCACTGTGAAGCGTCGCCGCCACACCCAGCCGGGCCGCGACCAGCGCGGGGTATGCGCCGCCGGCCGTCCCGGTTCCGAGGAGCAGCAGGATGGTCCACATCGCCGCCGCCCCCGTCAGGGTGAAAAAGTGGATGTTCTCGGGAACCCCCGGCGCGCCCCGGAGGATCGCGTCGAGGTACCGGCTGATCCCCAGGCCCAGGAGAAACGCCCCCGGGAGGCTGGCCGCGCTCAGCAGCACTCCCTCCAGGAGGACCAGCCCTCCGATTCGGAGCCGCGTGAATCCCAGGGCGCGGAGCATCGCGATTTCCCCGAGTCTCTCCCCCAACGACAACGTCACAATCGCGGTGATCAGCAGGAAGGAGACCGCGACACTGATCGTCCCGAGGATCAGCGAGAAGTGCGTAAAGTACGTCAGGTGCGCCCCCGCCCGGGCGAGGAACGCCTGAATGCTCAGCGCGTCGACGCGGGGATCCTGAGAGGCGATCCACCGGGTCAGGGCATCGGCGCGGGAGGGATCGGTCATTCGGACGAGGATCACCGACGCGGCGCCGCTTCGCCGGCCCTGAAGCCGCCGGAGATCCTCGGTCACCAACGCCAGCGAGCGCTGGGTCGCCAGATCGAAGTAGAAGTCGGCGATCCCGACCACGCGGAAGGTCCGCGGCACCGCGACCGGCGCGAGCACGGGTCCCGGGGCCGCCGAGAGGACGAGCGTGTCGCCAATCCGGACGCCCTCCTGCCGAGCCATGTTCCGGTTGATGACGACCGGCGGCAGGGACGCGTCCGTCCGGGCCTGAGGATCCGCCCGGCCCGCCGGGGGCAGGTCGCGTCCTTGAAGGACAGCATACGCGCCCGATCCTCCGCCCGGGACGCCCACGGCAAAGGAAGGGAACCGGTGACCTCCCCTGCGCACATAGAGATTGGTGGCGGAGATCGGCACCGCGGCCGCGACGCCGGGCCGACCTGCGATCGCGACGGCCAGACGGTCGGCGCCGGCGATTTCGGCGCCGCTGGAAAACGGGAGCGCGCCCCGGGGAACCACGCGGACCGCAAACCCGAGCCGGCTCAGGACGGCCCCGAGGCTGTCCTCCAGCCCGTGTGAAAGCATCGTCATATCAAGGAGGAGCGCGCCGGTGATGCTCAGCCCGAGGATAACGAGGAGCGTCCTCACAGGATACCGCACCACGGTCCGGACGGACAGAAAAGCAAGCGGCCTCATCCCCGCGGCTACCTCCCGATCTGTTCCAGCGGACGCCGACGCAGGAGCCGCCAGACCGTGAACCCTCCCGCCACGAGGCCCAAGAGGACGGAGAGAGCCCCTGTTCCGGCGAGCAGCGCAGGCGTGATCTGCGAGAAGACAAGGTCCGTGTCAAACAGGCGCCTGTAATAGACGTTGATGGCGGCGGAGAGCAGAGACCCGAGGCCGATGCCGACGCCGCTCCCCACCAGGGCCACTCCCGCGGCGATCAGCAGGACCGCGCCGGCCACGCTGCGGGGTGCGATTCCCACGAGGCGCATCAGGCCCACCTGCTGGCGGAGTTCCTCGCCGCGCAGCGTCATGATCGTGAGGAGGAACACGCTGCTGGCGAGGATCGCCACGGCGCTGATCGCTCGGTGGAAGCGCGCAATCACTTCGAAGGTGCTGGAGTTCCGCGCAGCGAGGTCGGCTGAGGTATATGCCCGGAATCCCAGCGCGAGGGCATTCAGCCGCGCGGCTGCCTCATCGGCCCGGCCGGGGTCGCGGAGGCGCACGACGATGCTGTCCACCTCGTCCTCCGCGCCCGCGAGCGCCTGCAGGTCCGGCAGGTGCAGGCGGATATCCACGTCCTGCTCGGCGACCTCGGAGGGATAGAGGGCTGGCCGGTACACTCGCTCGATCCGAACGGTTCGCCACGGACCTGTAGCAGCCGCAGAGACCTCGAGGAGATCACCCGCGCGGAGACCGAGCCGGCGCGCCGCCAGATCGCTCAGGGCTACGCCTGGGACCTCCGGGCCGGCTACAGAAACATGGGAGATGGTACTGGACGAGGACCCCCCGGTGGGGGGGACGCGTAAGACGACAGCGAGTGCGACAGCGGTGAGCGCGACCACAACAACGAGCCTGACTTGATGCGCCATGAGAGCATCATAGCAGGCGGCCTCCGCCGCGGGCAGCGAGTGTGCGGCACCTGTCTGAACTTGTGCCGAGAGGACGGGAGGATGCCTCGGGCGTCGGTGGAAGGTGTTC
>DASUDA010000036.1:0-6489 GCA_036275835.1 bacterium
ATTTTGCCTTTAGCGTGCGAATCGCGGGCTCAAGCGCCAAGAGTTTGGTTTGCCGCTCTTGACTGCGGCGAACCATGCGAAGCGTGAGTGGCAGAAGTGCGAGACGCGCAGAAAAGGAAAGCATGATTATCGCGAGCCCCAAGCTACCGTAAGCTTGGGCGAGCGCAAAGAGAGCAGCTACCAGAAGCATTACGAACCGATCCCAGATGACCATGGTCGAATCTACCTCGAGACTTCTCTCGTCGTCGACGGCGAGACCTCCGGCGGGGACGCGCTCCGCACATCAAGGAATGTGCTCTGATACGTCGCCCCCTGGCCCAGGTCTGTATAGCGGTCTGAGCACAGCACGTTCACCGTCCCTCGGCGGGCTTCGCCGCTCGGGCGCTGGCCGGGGACCAGCACGGTTCCGGGCGAGATCTCGTCACTGATCCTGAGCGTCACGCCAAAGACACCCCGATCGTTGTAGAGCTCCACATGATCGCCATCGCGCAGACCGCGCCGGACGGCGTCGGTAGGGTTCAGGATGCCCACGGGTGTCCCTTCGCGACCGCGAAGATAGTCATTCCCCGAGTACGAGGTATGGCTCTGGTAATATCCCGGAGCGGTCAGAAGGCGAAGGGGCCAGCGGCGGGCGTCCGCCGCCTCGGTGGCGTCTTCGACCCAGTCCGGGAGCCCCGGCAGCCCCTGCGCTTCGAGCGCGGCCGAACAAAACTCCAGCTTGCCCGACGGTGTCGCGAATGTCTGCCCGTTCGGGGAGGGCGTGATTTTGACCGGGCCGGCCGTGCGCAGCGCGTCTGGATCGACCTGGGTGACCGGTCCGGCGGCGCCACGGAAGAGCGTCCGGATCAGTTCATCCGTCGTCATCGAGAACACGGCATCACGAAGGCCGAGCCGCGACGCCAGTTCCTGCGCCAGGCGGCGGTTGGACCACGCCTCGCCGGGCGGCTGAACCGCCTGCGGACCGAACTGCATGTAGTAGGAGCCGTAGGCGCGATAGAAGTCCTCGCTCTCCAGATACATCGCCGCGGGGAGCACCAGATCGGCGTAGCGGGCGGTATCCGACATGAACGGGGCGTGAACGACCGTGAAGAGATCGGCGCGGCTGAGACCCCGCCGGACGCTGCCCGCGTCGGGGCAGGTCACGGCCGGATTGTTGCACGCCACAAAGAGACCGCGGATCGGCGGGTCCGCCAGGTGAAGCAGCGCCTCCCCGAGCCGCGAGTGATTGACGCTGCGCGTCGCCGCGGGGCCGGACGGACAGCGAATCGCCCCGTAGTTGAAGGTGAACGCCGGGGACGTGGACAGCAGCGCACCGCCCCCCCGGCGGGCGTACGCGCCGGTGACGCCGGGGAGCAGGGCGACGGCCCGGATGGCCTGCCCGCCCTGGGCGCTCCGCGACATCCCCCAGCCCATGCGGATGAAAGGCGCCCGCGCGCGGCCGTAGAGGTGGGCGAACCGCTCGACGTCGGCTCGCCCGACTCCGGTTGCGGCCTCGACTCGCTCGGGGCTGAAACGCGGCAGGACCTCGCGCTCAAGCCGGTCAAAACCGACCGTCTTCCGGGCAAGATACTCACGGTCGCAGAGGCCGTCGCGCGCGAGAACGTGCATGAGGCCGAGCGCCAGCGCGGCATCGGACCCGACCCGCGGGGCGATGTGCCAGTCCGCCTGGGCGGCGGTCCGGCTCCGCCGCGGATCGACGACGATCAACGTCGCTCCCCCCTGCCGGGCCTCCTGGACTTTCGCCCAGAAGTGGACGTTTGTGGTGACGAGATCAGCGCTCCACGAGATCACCAGGTCCGACTGCACGACCGACTCGGGATCCGCGCCACCGACCGGGCCGAGCGTCGCCTCCCAGGCGGCGTCCGCGCACGTGTCGCAGACGGTCCCCGGAATGAGCCGCGTCGTCCCGAGCGCGTGAAACAGCGCCATCAGAAGCCAGCGGTTGAACTGGCCCTGGTGCGCGCTGTAGCAGTAGCCGAGGACGGCGAGGGGGCCGTCCTCCCGGATGATCGCCTGCCAGCGTCCGCTGATCTCGTCGAGCGCCTCGTCCCACGAGACAGGGGTAAACACGCCCGCGCCCTTGGGGCCGGACCGCTGGAGCGGCCGCAGGAGGCGGTGAGGCGAGTGGATCAGCTCCGGCTCGCGATTCACCTTCGCGCACACGAAGCCCGCGGTGAACGGCTGCGAAGGGTCCCCCTGGATGCGGACCAGGCGCCCATTCTCCACGTGTGCGAGGAAAGAGCACATGTCGGGACAGTCGTGGGCACAGACCGTGCGGATCACGCTCGTCACCGATCATTTCACCGGAATGGCAAGGGGCTGGCCCCTCTCGAGAACATAGAAGACCACGAGCTTGAGCGGAGTCGTGCCCGTATTCCTCCCGTTGTGCACGACCTTCGGATCGATGTGGGTGGACACACCCTTCTTCAATGGGATAGGAGGACTCCCGTCCAATTCCAGGACGCCTTCGCCGTCCAGGACATAGCCAAACTCATGCCCGGGGTGATAATGCCGTCCGGATTGCGCCCCGGGAGCTATTTCCACGTCCACGACGTAGCCGTCCATCCCCTGGACGCCCGCCATCTCCGTCTTAACAAGAACCGACCGCTTAATTGCATCCTGCTGGGCGTTCAGTCTCGTGCCCGACCCTCCGAACATGATCCCCAGCGCGAGAATCAGCACAATCGGTATGGCCTTCCGCATCGCGGCACCTCCCGTCGGTGGGCGTTGTCATGCGGGTATTCGCCGATCTCTACTCACTCTCATGCTCGGAAGCCGCCGCGAGGACGCCCGAGGCGGGGATCAGGCCGCGCGTGCCCAGGGCCGAGATGGCCAGCACGGCCGCGGCGACACCGAAGATAGGCCGGATTCCCATCTCCGCCGACAGGACGCCCCCGAGCAGCGGGCCCAGGAGGTTCCCGATCATGACCGCGCTGCTCGTGATCCCCATGATGCCCCCAAGGCGATCCGGGGGCGTGAGGCGCACGACGATGGCGTAGAGCGGCGGCAGGAGACCGCCCACGAAGAACCCCAGGGCGGCCCGGAACACCAGCAAGGCGAGAGGCGATCCCGCGAACGCCTGCGCCACGTACGTGGCGCACGCGCCCCAGAGAACGATCCCGAGCACCCGTTGCTCGCCGATCCGGTCAGATACCCGTCCCCACAGCGGCGCGCCGACGATGGACGCGATCCCGGTCACCGAGAACAGCGCCCCGGCGACGGTGGCGATGCGGTCCTGAGGGACCCCGAGCGTCTGCACGAACACCGGGAAGATCGGCTCGATGCTCATCACCGCGACCTGGCTGGCGCACAGGAGAAGACCGACCGTGCGCAGCGCCGGCGATCCCAGAAAGGCGGCCAGGTTCTCGCGCACGGCGGCTCCGGGACGCTCCACCCGCTCTCGCACCGGCTCGCGCGCGCCGAGGAGCACGACGATCGCCGCGATCCAGCACATCAGACCATTGATGATAAACACACGGCGATATCCGACGAGATCGGCGAGCGTCCCGCCGATGAGCGGGCCGATGACCCCTCCGGCGGTGAGTGACGTCTGAAGCAGTCCCATCGCGACCCCAAGCCGGTCCCGTGGAATCGCCGCCGAGACGAGCGCGTTCGATGCGGCGACGAACCCGCTCACGCCTCCCTGCACGACGCGGAGGACCAGGAGCTGGTACACGTACCGAACGAACGCCGACAGGAGGCTGGTGAGGCCGATCCCCGCGAGCGCGCGCAGGACCATGATCTTTCGCCCGTACCGGTCCCCCAGGGCTCCCCACAGCGGCGCGGCCACCGCCTGCGTGAGGAACGGGGCCGCGAACAGGATCCCGCTCCACCGCAGCACGTCCGCAGGGCGCGTCACGCCGAGCGTGCCGATGTAGAGCGGGACGAACGGGACGATCAACGTGAGCCCGACCATGGCCAGAAACTGGGCCACCCACAGGATGTAGAGGTTCTTCTGCCACTCCGTCATCGGAGACGTCCAGAAGGGAGGGGTCGTCCTCCCGCCGCGAGAATCTCTGGCACTGGCTTCCCACCCCTCTGCGTGGAGGCGTGCATGTCCAGCCCGCTGCCCCCCGATCTGCTCGCCCGGCTCCGCACGTTCAGCACTCCCACGCTGGCGAACGCCGTGGAAACCTTTAACCTCCGCCCTCGGACCGCGGGCTTCATGTCGAGTCAGGTCCGCTGCCTGTTTGCCGATCTCGGACCGATGCTCGGCTACGCCTTCACCGCAACGTGCCGCGTGGGCACTCCGCCTCCCCGCGAAGCGGGGGCCCGCCGCTTCGAGATGTGGCGCGCCCTCGAGGAGATCCCTGCACCCCGAATCATCGTCCTCCAGGATCTCGACGATCCGCCGGGGCTCGGTGCCTTCTGGGGCGAGGTCCAGAGCAACATCCATCGTGCCCTCGGCTGCATCGGCACGGTGACGAACGGCGGCGTTCGCGACCTGGACGAGGTGCGGGCCCTGGGGTTTCACTTCTTCGCCGGAAGCGTGGTGGTCTCCCATGCCTACGTGCACCTGGTGGAGTTCGGACAGCCCGTCGAGGTGGGAGGCCTCGCGGTCCGCCCCGGCGACCTCCTGCACGGAGACCGGCACGGGGTGCTCTCCATCCCGCGAGAGATCGCGGAGAGAATTGAAGAGGGCGTGGCCAAGGTCGAGAAGGAAGAGCGCGAGATTATCCGGTACTGCCAGGGCCCCGGGTTTACGCGACAGGGTCTGGAGGCGCTCTACCGCCGGCTGCGCGGATAGATCCTGCAAGGAGGCATCGCATGCTCGCGAAGACGGCGCTGTTCGAGATGCTCCAGCAGCGGGGCGTCCGCTATGTGTTCGGCAACCCGGGCACGACGGAACTGAGTTTCATGGACATGTTCGCGGACTACCCCGACATCACGTACGTGCTGGGGCTTCACGACGCGGTTCCGGTCGGCATGGCCTACGGCTACGCTCTGGCCGCGGGGACGCCCGCGGTCGTCAACCTCCACATCACCCCCGGGCTGGCCAATGGGCTCAGTAACATCTTCAATGCGTACCGCGGCAAGGTCCCCGTCATCGTCACGGCCGGGCAGGTAGACCGCCGGATGACGCTGCAAGACCACACATTGTGGAGCGATCTCGTGCGCCTGGCCTCCCCGTTCACGAAGTGGGCCTATGAGGCCCGCACAGGGGCGGACGTCCCCTTGGCGGTCGCGCGGGCATTCGAGATCGCCGCCGCACCGCCTCCGGGACCGGTGTTCCTGGCGCTGCCGATGGACTGCCTGGATGAGGAGGTGGATGGGCCCGCGCCTTCGACGCGCCTGGCCGGAGCGACCCACCCCTCCCCTGCCGTCCTCGACATGATCATCGCCGCCCTCGCCGAGGCCCGGTCCCCCGTCCTGATCGTCGGGTCCGGAGCGGCCACACCCGAGGCGCGGGCTGCTCTCGTGCGGATCGCTGACACCACGGGCGCGCGCGTGTACGGGGAACGGCTCCCCGTGCGCTCGGTGTTCCCCACGGACCACCCGCAGTACCTCGGCATGATCGGGTTCTCGCTGAGCGAACTCCGGAAAGAACTCGGAGAGGCGGACGTCGTCGTCCTGGCAGGGGCCCGGAAATTCGCATCCCTCCTCTATACACCACCGGTCCGGCTTCCAGAGAGCACGATCGTGATCCACGTGGACATCGATCCCTGGGAAATCGGCAAGAACATCCCGACCGCTCTCGGCGTCATCGGAGATGCCGCGGCGGTCTTTACGCAGGTCGCGGAGAAGGTGCCCGGCCGGATGACGTCGGCCGGCCGGCAGGCGGCGGCCGCCCGGGCAGCGGATGTGCGCCGGGAGCGGAACAGGCGCGAAGAGGAGTGGCGTCGGGCGGCGGCGCTCCCCGCGCCGGGTGAGCGGATGACGCAGGCCTGCGCGTACCGCATCGTCGGCGAGAGAATGGACGACACCGTGACCATCGTGGACGAGGCCATCACCGCCGCGCGGATCATCGACCACTATCTGCCGTTCCGCACCGAGCGGGCCTACCTGGGGGTGGCGGCGGGCTCGTTGGGGCTCGGCCTGCCGGCCAGCCTGGGGGCGCAGATGGCGTGGCCCGACCGGCGCGTGATCTGCACGATCGGGGACGGGTCGCTGATGTACGCCGTGACAGCGCTGTGGACCGCGGCGCGGTACGGCATTCCGGTCACCGTCCTGGTCATGGATAACCGCGAGTACCAAATTCTGAAGAGTGGGATGGAGGCGTACAAGGGCGGGCCCGTGCCTCCCGAGCGTCTTATCGGCATGGACCTGAGCGCGCCGACCGTGGACATTCCTCAAGTCTCGCGGGGGTTCGGCGTCCCCGCGCGCCTCATCACGGAGCCCGGCGAGCTCGTGGACGCGCTCGCCGAGCGCACAGCCGGACCCCGCCTCCTGGACGTGCTGGTCCGCTAGGGACGATACCGAGCGCCTCGCCTGTGGGCCCACCTTAATCAAAGCTTTATACACCCAGGCTATGGTTAATGACGAATCCGG
>DASUDA010000037.1:0-14563 GCA_036275835.1 bacterium
CCTGATCGGGATGGACGTCCCGGGCTCTTTCGACGCGGACGCGATCCGGAATGAGAAGGTGAAAGTACTCCACTCGATCGCGCCGCTGCGGGCCGGGGATGTGGTGTTCGGGCAGTACACGCGGGGAAAGGTCGACGGCCACGAGGTGCCGGGATATCTGGACGAGCCCGGCATCGCGCCGGACTCCTCCACCGAGACGTTTGTGGCCCTCCGGCTCACGCTTGCCTCGTGGCGCTGGAACGGCGTCCCCTTCTACCTGCGCACCGGGAAGCGTCTCCCCCACCGGGCCACCAGGATCGTGATTGCGTTCCGCTGCCCTCCTGTGTCGATCTTCCGGCCGTTTGAGGACCCCTGCGAGGTCCACGCCAACGCCCTCGTGATTACCATCCAGCCCGATGAGGGGTTCGATCTCGGCTTCGAGGTGAAGGCGCCGGGCCAGCCGGTGACCCTCCAGACGCAGCGCCTGCATTTCCGCTACGCGGAGGCATTCGGCCCGCTCCCCGACGGGTACGAGACACTGCTCCTCGATGTCCTGGCAGGCGACCAAACCCTCTTTGTCCGCGCGGATGAAGTGGAAGCCTCCTGGCGATTGTACACACCGGTGCTGGACCACAGGCCCCCGGTGCACCCGTACCCCGCCGGAACATGGGGACCCCCGGCGGCTGACCAGCTTCTGGCGGGCCAGGGATATCAGTGGTTCCCCGTGTAGCGGATCGCCCACGTCCGTGGGTGGCGCGGTGAGGAGCAACGTGCGTGTCTACCCGGATCTTGGGACGTTGAGCCGCGAATGTGCCCGCGCGATCGTTTCCGCCATCACCGAGCACACCAGAGGGGGAGACCGCTTTACCGTCGGTCTGGCGGGAGGGGGGACTCCGCGGGCGCTTTACCGGATTCTGGCCACCGAGCACCGGAACAGCATTCCGTGGAGCCAGGTCCATCTTTTCTGGGGAGATGAGCGCTACGTCCCCCACGATGATCCCCGCAGCAATTACCGTCTCGTGCAGGACTCCCTTCTCGGCGATGTCCCGATCCCCCACGAGAATGTGCATCCAATGCCCACGGATTTTCCTGAGCCGGGCGACGCCGCCCGGGCGTACGAGCGCGAGCTGAAAACGCGCTTTTCCGCCCCTTGGCCGCGCATGGATCTCGTCCTGCTGGGGATGGGCGGCGACGGGCACACGGCGTCGTTATTCCCCGGCTCGCCGGCGCTCGGAGAGCAGGCGCGCTGGGTCGTGGACGTTCGGGCGCCCGTGGACCCGCCGGTGCGGCTCACGCTGACCCTTCCGGTGCTCAACCACGCGGCGACCATCTTCTTCCTGGTGGCTGGGGCCGAAAAGGCGGACGCGCTGCGTCGGGCGCTCACCGGGCTCCCCGATCCACTGGCCTGTCCCGCGGCAGCCGTCCGCCCGGCGGGAGGGAGGCCGGTGTGGTGGGTGGACGAGCCGGCGGCCACGTTGATACGCTCTGAGATCGATGCGCACTAGGGTGAGATCCGAATGAAACATCGCGTGTTGTCATCGGTCTTTATCATTTTGTCATAAACCCACGGTAGCGTTAGACGTCCGTGAGAATGGCCGGTTGGAGGGAGCACCCGCGTGGTTCACGATCGCCATGCTGACGTGATCATCATCGGGACCGGAGCGGGAGGAGGGACCCTGGCCCACCGCCTGGCCCCGTCCGGCAAGCGGATTCTCCTCCTGGAGCGCGGCGACTGGCTGCCGCGGGAGAGGGAGAACTGGGAGTCCCGCGCGGTGTTCATCGAGGGGAGATACCAGGCCAGGGAGACATGGTACGACAAGGATGGCCGCCCCTTCCACCCCGGGATTCATTACTATGTCGGCGGGAACACCAAGGTCTATGGGGCGGCCCTGCTGCGGCTGCGCAGAGAGGATTTCGGCGAGATTCGGCATCACGGCGGCATCTCCCCCGCCTGGCCGCTCAGCTACGAGGATTTTGAGCCCTACTATACGCAGGCCGAGCATCTGTATCACGTCCACGGGCAGCATGGCCTCGATCCGACCGAGCCACCGGCGAGCGCGCCCTACCGCCACCCTCCGGTCAGCCACGAGCCGCGCATTCAAGAGCTTTCCGATGCTCTCCAGAGACAGGGCCTCCACCCGTTTCCCCTGCCGCTGGGAATCCTGCTCGAGGAAGAGAACGGGAGACCCCGGTATACGAGCCGCTGTATTCGGTGCAACGCCTTTGACGGCTTCCCGTGCCTGGTCAACGGCAAGGCGGATGCGCAGGTCATCTGCGTGGAGCCGGCCCTGGAGCACCCGAACGTCTCGCTCCTCACGCGGGCCTACGTGCGGCGCCTTGAAACGACCTCTTCCGGACGCGAGGTGAGCACGGTGCACGTCGAGCGCGACGGCGCCCGGGAGACGTACTCGGCCGGCATCGTCGTGGTCGCCTGCGGGGCCATCAACTCGGCGGCGCTTCTGCTGCGGTCGGCGAACGACAGGAACTCGAACGGGCTCGCCAACAGATCGGGCGTCGTGGGCCGGCATTACATGCGCCACACGAACTCGGCTCTCCTGGCCATCTCTCGGGACCCGAATCCGACCGTGTTCCAGAAAACCCTCGGTCTGAACGATTTCTACTTTGGGGCCGACGACTGGGACTACCCCCAGGGTCACATCCAGATGCTCGGCAAGTCCGACGGCGAGATGCTCAAGGGAGAGGCGCCGGATTGGGCGATCTGGAAGCCGGAGATGGCGCTCGACGTCATGGCCCGGCATTCCATCGATTTCTGGCTGACCTCCGAGGACCTCCCCGACCCCGACAACCGCGTCACCCTTACTCCGGAGGGAGAGGTCGCCCTGCGCCTCGTCGAGGGCGATCTGGAGGCGCACACCCGCCTGATCGCCAGGCTCAAGCGCATGCTGAGCGTGATGGGCTGCCACGAGCATCACCTGCTTCCCCGCGCGCTGTATCTCGGCAAGAAGATTCCCCTCGGCGGCACGGCCCATCAGTGCGGAACGATCCGCTTCGGGCGCGATCCACGGTCGTCGGCGCTCGACGTGAACTGCAAGGCGCACGACCTGGACAACCTCTATGTCGTCGACGGGAGTTTCTTCGTCTCGAGCGGGGCCGTGAACCCGGCCCTCACCATCATCGCGAACGCCCTGCGGGTCGGAGATCATATCCTGGACCGGCTGCGCTGAGCGGCCGCGGCGAAGGCCACAGGAGGAGGTCACATGAAGGCGATCGCGGTTTTTCCCCGCACGGCGGGGAGCGCGCACCTGGCCGAGCTGCCCAAGCCCGCCGTGGACGACGTGCCGGGCGGCCGCGGGGTGCTGGTGCGTCTCCTGCGGTGCGGTGTGGATGGGACGGACAAAGAGATCAATGCGGGCGAGTACGGGGATGCGCCCCTGGGATGCGCGTTTCTCGTGACGGGTCATGAGAACTTCGGCCGGGTGGAGGCCGTCGGTCCGAACGTCACCGAGGTGAAGCCGGGCGACTACGTCGTGGCCACCGTCCGCCGGCCGGGCACGAGCATCTACGACCGCATCGGGATGTACGATATGACGACGGACGACGTCTACTACGAGCACGGTATCAACCTGCTGCACGGATTCCTGACGGAGTACTATGTGGACGACCCGGAGTACATCGTCAAGGTGCCGGTCGCGCTCAGGGACGTGGCCGTGCTCACCGAGCCCCTGAGCGTCCCGGAGAAGGGGATTCTGCAGGCCTATGAGATCCAGCGGCGCCTCCGGGTCTGGCGGCCCCGAAAAGCGGCCGTGCTCGGCGCGGGCGGCGTCGGCCTTCTGGCGACGCTCATTCTGCGGCTCCGGGGCATTGACGTCACGACCTTCGGCCTCGCCTCCGCGCCCTACCTCAATTCAGACCTGGTCGAGGCCTTGGGCGCGCGGTATCTGAGCACCCGCACGATGCCGCTGCGCGAAGCGGCGCCGCGCTACGGCCCCTTTGATCTCATCTTTGAGGCGACGGGTTTCTCGCCGCTCGTCTTTGAAGCCATGGACGTCCTGGGGAAGAACGGAGTCCTGGTGCTCGCCAGCGTGACCGGCGGGGACCGGCGGGTCGAGGTGCCGGCCGACAAGATCAACCTGGGCTTCGTCCTGGGCAACAAAGTGGTGGTGGGCACCGTCAACGGCAACCGCGACTACTTCGAGGCCGCCGTGCGCGACCTGGCCCTGGCGGAAGCGGAGTTCCCCGGCTGGGCCGGGCGGCTGCTGACGCATCCGATCCGGGGGTTGGAGAACTATCGGCAGCTGATCGAGACGCTGACCACCGCGGGCGACGCCATCAAGGTGTTCCTCGAGATTGCTCCCCTGGATTCCGCCGCACCGAAGGGAGGGTGAGGATGTCTACCTCCGATCAGTGGTGGCCCTCCCGCTATGGGGCGGACGACGAGCAGGGGACGCTCAACGAGATTACGCCGGATAAGGTCGTCGCCGCATCACGGCTCGTGCGGACCGGAAGGGTCTACGACCTGGGCCGGACGCTCCACGCGGATGTCCCGCGATTTGAGGGGCGCTTCTGGCAGCAGACCCTGGTCACCAGCGCCCACTTCATCAACGCCCGCCGGCCCGGGAGTGAGACCGGCGGCTGGGGGCGCAACAGGCTGAACTGGATCACCGAGCTCGTCACGGGCACCTTTCAGATCGGGACGCAGCTCGACGGCCTCAACCACCTGCAGATCGGCGACCGCTTCTACAATGGCTGGCGGGCCCGGGATATCGTTGAGGAGTGGGGGACCAACAGGCTCGGGATCGAGACAGTGCCCCCCGTTGTCACGCGCGGCGTCCTGGTGGATATCGCCGGCCATCGGGGGGTGGAGCGCCTGGACGCCGGCGATCTCATTACCGTGGACGACCTGCGCGGCGCGCTCCGTGCCGAGGGCGTGAGGGTGGAGCCCGGGGATGTGCTGTTGTTGCACACGGGCTGGGGATCGTTATGGGACACCGATCCCGCGCGGTTCACCTCGGGCGAGCCCGGGATCGGTCAGGCGGCCGCGGACTGGTTGGTGGAGCAGCGCGTTGCCATGACCGGAGCCGATACGTGGAGCTTCGGCGCCGTCCCCGCCGAAGACCCCGAGCGCCCGTTCCTCGTGCCGCAGACGCTGAACGTCAGACACGGGCTCTTCATCATGGAGAACCTGGCGACCGAGGGTCTGGCCGCGGCCCGGGTCTACGAGTTCATGTTCGTTCTGACCCATCATAAGACCCGGGGCTCGACCGCCGCCATCATCGCGCCGGCCGCGGTCACCTAGAAGGGACTTCCCCCCTCCGACATGCCTGATGTCTCGTTTTCTTCGCTCGCCATCGTCGTCGCCGTCGCGTTTGCGGTGCCGTTGCTCCTGGGCCTCGCCCCTGCGCTTCGTCTGCCCGCGGTCGCGCTCGAGATTCTGGCCGGGATCGTCATCGGTCCCTCGGGCCTGCGCTGGGTCACGGCCGACGTGCCCGTTCAGGTGCTCGCGCTCATCGGCACCGCGTTCGTCCTCTTCCTGGCCGGCCTGGAAGTCGACCTGGGATGCCTCAAGGGCCGACTGTTGACGGCGGCCGCCCTGAATTTCCTCGGCTCGCTCGCGCTGGCGCTGCTGGTGGCGTATGCCCTCACGACCCTCGGTCTCGTGGCGACCCCCCTGCTGATCGCCATCATCCTCTCGGCCACCTCACTCGGCGTCGTTGTGCCCGTCTTAAAAGATGCCCGGCAGAGCGGGACAGCCCTCGGACAGGTTGTCATCGCCGCGTCCTCCATCGCCGACTTTGGCACCATCATCCTGCTGTCGCTCTTTTTCTCCCGCGAAGCCACCACGATCGGGGCGAAGGTCATGCTCATCGGGACGTTCGTCCTGTTGGCGGTCGTGGCGGCATTCGCCATCGGTCGATTTGAGCGGTCGACGCGATTTTCGGATCTTCTCCGGCGGCTGCAGGACACCACCGCGCAGATCCGCGTCCGCGGCGCCTTCCTGCTGCTCATGGCGTTTGTCGCCATGGCCCGGCAGCTCGGTTTGGAAGTGGTGTTCGGCGCGTTCACCGCGGGCGCGATTTTGAAGGTTGCGGACAGGGACGAGATGATCACGCATCCCAATTTTCGCCTGAAGCTCGAGGCGGTGGGGTCCGGCGTCTTCATTCCCATCTTTTTTGTGGCGAGCGGGATCACCTTCAACCTTCCGGCCCTCTTCGCGGGCGCCTCCACCCTCGCCCTCGTGCCCATATTCCTGGTCGCGCTGCTGGTCGTGCGCGGCCTCCCGGCGCTGTTGTACCGTCCCGTCATCGGCGGGCGGCGCGCCGTCGCCGCGGCCCTGCTGCAGGCCACGTCGCTGCCCTTCATCGTCGTCGCCTCTCAGGTCGGGCTGGCTTTCGGCATCATCAGACCGGCGACCGGCGCCGCGATGGTTGCGGCGGGGCTGCTCTCGGTGCTCGTCTTCCCGATCGGCGCGCTCATGCTCTTAAGCCGGGAGGGCGCGGTCGCCCCGGCGCGTGCCTCATCACCCCTCCCCGGCCGGAGCGCGTGACGCATGGCGGCGAAGCCGAAGGGGAAAACGCGCGGAGTCACGCGGGACGAGGGGCCTCCCGCCCCCGCGTTGGTGCGCCGGCCCCTGGGAGGGGAGCTGGAGGCCGAGCGCCTGCGCGTGCTCGACGCGGGCGAGGGCCGCGCCGCCTGGTATCGCTGGGGCCCCTACCTGGCGGCGCGGCAGTGGGGGACGGTGCGGGAGGATTATTCATCCTCCGGCACGGCCTGGGAGTACTTTCCCCACGATCACGCGCGCTCCCGGGCGTACCGCTGGGGTGAAGATGGGCTGCTCGGCATCTGTGACGATCACGGCGTGCTGTGCTTCGCGCTCGCTCTCTGGAACGGCGCCGACCCCATTCTCAAGGAGAGGCTCTTTGGTCTGACCGGTCCCGAGGGAAACCACGGCGAGGACGTCAAGGAGTACTACTTCTTCGTGGACAGCACGCCCACGCATTCGTACATGAAGGCGCTGTACAAATATCCCCATCGGGCGTTCCCCTATGCCGACCTCGTGGCCGAAAACCGGAGACGGGTGCGGTCCGCTCCCGAGTTCGAGCTGATCGACACGGGGATCTTCGAAGAGAATCGCTACTTCGACGTGACCGTGGAGTACGCCAAGGCGGAGCCGGAGGATATCGTGATCCGCATCGCCGCCACTAACCGCGGGCCGGACCCTGCTCCCCTCCACGTGCTTCCGACGCTCTGGTTCCGGAACACATGGGCGTGGGGTCGCGACGACCGCCGGCCCGAACTGCGCGACGCGCGGCGCGGCGTCGCGGCGCACGAACGCGGAAGCGTCCCTCTCATTCGCGCGACGCACCACGCTCTGGGAGAGTACTGGCTCGCCTGCGACGGCGCGCCCGCGCTGCTGTTCACGGAGAACGAGACGAACTTCCAGAGGCTGTGGAACGTTCCCAACCGGACGCCGTACGTCAAGGATGGAATCCACCGCGCCGTGGTGGCGGGAGAGAGAGGGGCGGTCAATCCCGAGGGGGTGGGCACCAAGGTCGCGGCGCACTACGCGCTCACGGTGGCGCCCGGGGAAACGCGCTCGGTCCTCTTGCGACTGTCCAGGCGCCGGGCGCCCGCCCCGTTCGCCGATGCGGCCGAGGTGTTCGACACGCGGCGAGCCGAGGCCGATGTGTTCTACCACCAGTTCTGCCCGACCGAGATGTCTCTGGACGCGCGACAGGTGCAGCGGCAGGCCTTCGCGGGGCTGCTCTGGAGCAAGCAGTTCTATTCCTACGATGTCGAGCAGTGGCTCACCGGCGATCCGGTGGGGCCTCCGCCGCCCCAGAGCCGCAGGTCCGGGCGCAACGCCGAGTGGCGGCACCTCGTCAGCGCCGACATCTTCTCCATGCCCGACACCTGGGAGTACCCCTGGTACGCGGCCTGGGACCTGGCGTTCCACTGCATCCCGCTGGCGATGGTCGACCCGGAGTTCGCCAAGCAGCAGCTCCTCCTCCTCATGCGCGTGTGGTACATGCACCCGAACGGCCAGCTCCCCGCGTACGAGTGGGCGTTCAGCGACGTGAACCCTCCCGTGCACGCGTGGGCGGCCTGGCGCGTCTACAAGATCGACCGGCGCATGACCGGGCGGCCGGACCGGGCATTTCTGGAGCGCGCCTTCCACAAGCTCCTGCTCAACTTTACGTGGTGGGTGAATCGCAAAGACGCGGAGGGCCGGAACGTCTTCCAGGGCGGCTTCCTCGGGCTCGACAACATCGGCGTCTTCGACCGAAGTCAGCCTCTGCCGACCGGCGGGCACATCGATCAAGCCGACGGGACGGCCTGGATGGGTATGTTCAGCCTCAACATGTTGGCCATCGCCCTCGAGCTGGCGCGCGAGAACAGCGTCTACGAAGATGTCGCCACAAAGTTCTTTGAGCACTTCCTCTACATCGCCGGCGCGTTGAACAACCTCGGCGGCGAAGGCATTCCCCTCTGGAACCAGCAGGACGAGTTTTTCTATGACGTGCTCCATCTGCCCGACGGGTCGTTTCACACGTTGAAGGTCCGGTCGGTCGTGGGGTTGCTCCCGCTGCTGGCCGTCGAGACGATCGAACCGGACGCCTTGACCGCGCTACCGGAGTTCCGGTCGCGCATGGAGTGGTTCCTGGAGCACCGGAAGGACCTGGCCGGCCTGGTCTCACGGTGGCAGGTGCCCGGCACGGGAGAGCGCCGTCTCCTGGCCTTAGTCCGCGGCCACCGGATGAAACGCGTGCTCACGCGCATGCTGGACCCGGAGGAGTTTCTCAGCGCCCACGGCGTTCGCGCGATCAGCCGGGTCCACGCCGAGCACCCCTACCTCCTGCGCGTCAACGGACAGTCCTATCAGGTGAACTACGAGCCGGGTGAATCGCAGAGCGGACTGTTCGGCGGCAACTCCAACTGGCGGGGACCGGTCTGGGTGCCGATCAACTTCCTCCTGATCGAGGCGCTCCAGAAATTCCACCACTACTACGGCGACGACTTCCGGGTGGAGTGCCCGACCGGATCCGGCACGAAGCGCACCCTGTGGGAGGTGGCCGATGACCTGTCCCGGCGTCTCACGCACATTTTCCTGCGCGCGCCGGACGGCCGGCGCCCGGTGTTCGGAACGAACGACCTCTTCCACACGGACCCGCACTGGCGCGACTTCGTGCCGTTCCACGAGTATTTCCACGGGGAGACGGGGGCCGGGCTGGGGGCGAGCCACCAGACTGGATGGACGGCGCTCGTGGCGAAACTGCTCGAGCAAACGAAGGGGAAGTAGTGCCGGAGCCCCCGCTCGTCAGCTTCGGCCGCGAGATCTGCGGCGATCTCCCGTCCGCGATACGGCGCGAGTGGATCGTCACCAATGGCCTGGGAGGGTACGCGTCCGGCACGCTGGCCGGCATCAATACGCGGCGGTATCACGGGCTGCTGGTGGCGGCTCTCACTCCGCCCGTGGGGCGGACGGTGCTCGTCGGGGGGCTCGTCGAGTGGGCGCGGTACAGGGGCCGCCGGTATCCCCTGGCCACGCATGAGTATGGGGATCGCACCATAGACCCTCAGGGATACCGTCACCTGCAGGGGTTCGCGCTCGAGGGGATGCTGCCTGTGTGGGTCTTCGCGCTGGGCGATGCGCTGCTGGAAAAGCGGGTCTGGATGGTCGACGGAGCCAACACCACATATGTCAGGTATCAGGTGGTGCGCGCGACCCAGCCCGTCGAGCTCGAGATCACCCCGCTCGTCACGTACCGCGACTTCCATTCGCTCTCCTCGGGGCGGGGGTGGCGACCGAAGACCGAGGCCGGCCCGGACGGAGTCCTGATCCACGCGTTCGACGGCGCGGTGCCATTCCGGGTGCGGGCCGGGGGCGGCCGCTTCATCTCCGGCGGAGACTGGTACTGGAACTTTTTCCACCGCGAGGAAAACGCTCGGGGGTTGGACGATCTGTCCGACCTGTATGCTCCCGGGACTTTTCAGGCGCGGCTGTCCCGCGCCGGGCAGTTCACACTCGTCTCGACGACGGAAACGGATCTCGGGGGGGACCCCGACGAGACCCTCGTCGCGGCGCGGGAGCGCCAGGCGCAGTTGCTGCTCCATGCGGGCGCCGAGCGTGCCGACCCGGTCGTCCAGCAGCTCGTGCTCGCCTCCGACCAGTTCATCGTGCGCAGAGGATTTCCCCAGGACTCCGCGCCTGATGCGGAGAAGACGATAATCGCCGGCTACCACTGGTTTAATGACTGGGGGCGGGACACGATGATCGCTCTTCCCGGCCTCGCCCTCTCCACCCGCCGCCACACGGATGCGGCGGCGATCCTGCGCGCCTTCGCCCGCTATGTCGCGGACGGCCTCATCCCCAATAACTTCCCCGACCGGGCCGATGTGGATCCCGGATACAATACCGCCGACGCCTCGCTCTGGTACATTCTCGCTGTCCGCGCCTACCGCGAGGCCACGGGCGATGACCGCCTGGTCGAGGAGCTTCTCCCCACGCTGCGGGACATCCTCGACCATCACATGCGCGGCACCCGCTACGGCATCGGCATGGATCCGGAGGACGGCCTCCTCCGGGCCGGGGAACGGGGTCTTCAGCTCACGTGGATGGACGCGAAGGTCGGCGACTGGGTCGTCACCCCCCGCATGGGCAAGCCTGTGGAAATCAACGCGCTCTGGTACAACGCGCTCCGCACGATGGCGGGCTTCCTCGCCCCCCGGGATGATGGTGCCGCGCGGCCGTACGGGGAGCTCGCCGATCGGGTCCGGACCGCCTTTCGCGCGCGCTTTGTGCGGCCGGACCGGAGGGGCCTGACCGACGTCGTGGACGGCCCGGAGGGGGATGACCTGAGCCTCCGCCCCAATCAGGTCTTTGCCCTCTCCCTGCCCTTCCCGCTTCTCGAGGGTGAGGACGCCGCCGCCGTCCTGGACGAGGTGGGGGGCGCGCTTCTCACTACGTACGGCCTCCGGTCGCTCAGCCCGGACGACCCCGCCTACCAGGGGCACCACGGCGGTGACCAGGGTCGTCGCGACGGCGCCTACCATCAGGGCGTGGTCTGGGCGTGGTTGATCGGGGCGTACGCAGAGGCGCACGCTCGTGTGCATGGCGATCCCGACGGAGGGCTCCGGCTCCTGGGCACTTTCGAGCATCATCTGCGGGACGCCGGTCTTGGAACCATCTCCGAGATCTTCGAAGGCGATCCGCCGCACCCGCCGCGGGGCTGTATTGCCCAGGCGTGGAGCGTGGCGGAGATCCTGCGTGTATGGCGGAAGCTGGCGCAGCGTGAGGTGTAAAGGGAACCGGGCGAACCTTGGGGGGTGAGGGAGGATGGCAACAGAGCGGTACGGCGCAATCGTGATCGGGTCGGGCCAGGCGGCCGGCCAGTTGTCGATCACACTGGCGGGGACGGGCCGGAAGACCGCGCTCATCGAGCGGGAGCACGTCGGCGGCTCGTGTGTGAACGAGGGGTGCACGCCAACGAAGACAATGGTGGCGAGCGCCCGTGTGGCCTATCTCGCCCGGAGAGCGGCGGACTACGGTGTGCGCACAGGGCCGGTGACGCTGGACATGGCCAGGGTCCGGGAGCGGAAAGGCAACATCGTAACCCGCTTCCGGAGCGGCGGGGAGAAGAGCCTCCGACGGACCGAGAACGTGGACCTGATCATGGGCGCCGCGCGGTTCACCGGTCCGAAGTCGGTCGAAGTGCGCCTCAACGGTGGCGGCACCCAGCTGCTCACCGCCGACCTGATCTTCATCAACGTTGGCAACCGCCCCGCCCGCCCGCCCCTCCCCGGGCTGGACCGCGTGCCGGCGCTGGACTCCACGTCGGTCATGGAGTTGGACACTCTACCGGAGCACCTGCTGGTTTTGGGGGGCGGGTACATCGCGATGGAGTTCGGGCAGATGTTCCGGCGGTTCGGCAGCCGGGTGACGATCGTCCAGCGGGCCGGGCATGTGCTGAGCCGGGAGGACTCCGACGTCTCAGAGGAAGTGGAGAAGATCCTGCGCGAGGACGGCGTGGAGGTGCTCCTGGACGCCCAGGCGCAGCGCGTGGATCAGTCCGGCGACGGGCGAATTTTGTTAACGGTGCGGACCCCGCAGGATCGCGAGCCGCGCACCCTCACCGGGTCGCATCTGCTCGTTGCGGTGGGGCGGGTGCCCAACACCGATACTCTCAACCTGGGCGCAGCGGGGGTAGAGACTGACGCCCGCGGATACATCAAGGTCAACGAGCGGTTGGAGACTTCCGCCCCCGGCATCTACGGATTAGGGGATGCCAAAGGTGGCCCCGCGTTCACGCACATCTCCTACGACGATTTCCGGATCGTCGCGGCAAATCTATTGAAGGGCGGACACGCGACGACGGCGGACCGTCTTGTGCCCTACACCGTGTTCATGGATCCCGAACTCGGACGGGTGGGGGTGAGCGAGACGGAGGCCCGGCAACAGAACCGCCCGATCCGTGTCTACAAGATGCCGATGAAAGCCGTCGCGCGGGCGCTCGAGTCGGACGAACCGCGGGGGTTTATGAAGGTCCTCGTCGACGCCGGCACCGGGCAGATCCTGGGCTGTGCCATTCTGGGGATCTGGGGTGGCGAGATAATGAGCATGGTCGAACTGGCGATGATGGGACGGTTGCCCTACACGGCCCTGAGAGACGCCACCTTCGCCCACCCGACGCTGGCGGAGGCGCTCAACAATCTTTTCGACGTGTGAGCGGGACGCTCACGGGGAAGAGGTCGGCGCCTCGGCCTCGTCCACCTTGCTGAGGAAGCGGTCACGCAGCGCTTCGGCGATCCGGCCGGCACCGGCGGCGAGCAGGTGAGTATGATACACCGCCCCCAAGTCGACACGGAGGACCGTGCGGTCGGCGAGGCCGGGGACGCCGCCACCACCATGAATCGGCAGTCCCTGGGCGCTCTCCGCGAGCACGATGCCGTCGCCGGCCGCAAAGGAGAGCGAACCACCCGGCAAGGCGCCCGTGATTCCCGCCGTGGTCTGGGGCCCGGCCGAGTCGCTGGGGTCGTGGCTTCCATAAAAGATGTACACGCGGATATCAGGCGGAAGCGGGAGCGCGTTCAGCTGGGCCAGGGGTGAGTTCTCCGCGCCGGGCGGAGTGTGCCACCTCTCTGCCGCGCTTTCGCGCAAGAAGGGGAATGTCGGCGTGAGAGTGCGGGCCGTCCGGGTCCGCCCGAATCCCGAGAAGGGAACGAAGAATGGCGCATGCTCGCCCAGGTACGCCATGACCGATCCCTCGTTGGGCACACCCACAAGGACGAGCCGGTTCACCAGCGGTCCCCACCCGTCGGCGTCATGGGCCACGTTCCACCGGGCCATGAGGCCGCCGAGGCTGAACCCGACGACGTTGATCCGGGCGGCATAGGTGGCGGGGAGCACGACGCGACGCACGTAGTCGGCAAGAGCCTGGGCTCCCCCTTCCAGGCCTACCTCCTGGGAGGGATACGTGAACCAGAAGAGCGTCGGCGCCACACCCCCGACCCGATACCCATGGTGGACAAGAACCCTGAGAGCTTCCTCGTCACGCTGCGTGAGTTCATTCAGGTACCCGGGCACGATGACGGTCGGCAGCAGGAACGTGGCCATCCGGCGATCCGTGGCCGCAAGCGATCCCCGCCGCACGGTGACATCCACCGGAAACTCGAGGTTCTCCCGAAAGCGGGAAACCGGCCGGAAGGTCCCCACGGAGATCCCCCCGACGCGGATGACCCCCACGGGAAGGTCCAGGTCCATCGCGAACCGGGCTGGCATGTGAATCAGCGGCAGGGTGGCGCGGGCCGGGACGCCGTCGAACCACACCGCCAGTTCGACCGTCGGAGCCTCGGCCCCCGGGGTATCCAGGCCTGATGTGGCGAGGTTGATCCGCACCGCGTGCGCATCCACCAATCCCACATCGAGGATGGTGACTTGCGGGGTCACCGACCCCCGATCGGCGGAAAAGGCGGCCGGCGGGATCAGCCCTGTGGCCAGAAGAACTATAAGAATGATGGCGTTACGCATTGCCCCTCCCCCCTTACACCCCTATAAACCCTCACGACCGTTCACGCATTCCCTGTGTCAGCCTATCATCAGCGGATCGCACGGCGTATGACCTGCGCCACGGGCGGCATGTGAGCCGGCGCACAGGCCCGGGCGGCCTGGGGAGGCTCGCAGTCTGTGGTACGATAGTGCCGAACAGAGATGCGAATCGTGTCGCTCGTGCCCAGCGCCACGGAGATCGTTGCGAGCCTCGGCCTGGTCGATGCGCTTGTCGGGATCTCCGCCGATTGCGACTTCCCCCCCGCGATCCGCGGGACCGCGGTACTGAGCGATGCGGATGTGGCGGCCGGTCTCCCCAGCCCCGACATCGATCGCCACATTCGCGGGCAGATTCACACCGGGAAGAGCGTCTACCACCTTGACGCGGGGCTCCTGGCGCGGCTTCGTCCCGATCTGATCCTGACCCAGGAGCTCTGCGCCGTCTGTGCGCCCTCCTATTCTCTGGTGACGAGGGCGGCCCGGATGCTGGACGCGGACGCCCGGATCGTCTCGCTGGAGCCGCGCGGACTCCAGGACATCCTGGACAATATCCTGCTCATCGGAGATCTCACCGGAGCA
>DASUDA010000038.1:0-2459 GCA_036275835.1 bacterium
CGCCCCCCACGGCCGGAGGCCCAGCTTCACCACCTGTTCCGCCATGTACTCGATTTGGGCGATCCTCACATCCTGATGAATGGGGAGCTCGAGCACGTGGTCTCGGAGGAACTGCGCGTGCGACCGTCCATTGCCGCTCGCCGTCGGGTCCCCATAATTCCAGACCTCGACGGCCGAGATGCCGCGCTGCCTCAAAGCGCGGGCGGCCCCGGCCTTGTCCCGTACCAGGAGAGGCAAGAACAAGGGACAGACCCCATCCGCAAGATCGGTGCGCAGCACGGTGACTCGGTCCGCGAGCATCTCGCACAATAACCGGAAGTTCTCCCGCCGCCGCCGGCGGATCTCGGCGTAGTCGAGCCGCTCCAGCACACGGCGACAGAGCGAGGACATACTGAGATTCGCCCTGGCAGGGACGAATCCGCTGTCGCCGACGGGGACGCGTGTCACCCGGAGCCGGCCGAGTGCGCGGCCGGCGATCCCCTTGGCGACGCGCAGGGGCCGCGCCACGCCGTTCGCCCGGTTTTGCGCCCATTCCAGAAAGAGCTCCGCGGTTTGACCGGCCACAGACGGGATCCCGCACGACGTCAACTCAAGCCGATCGAGGTCCGGCAGCACATGTCGGTTCTGGACGAGGATCCCGCCGTGAGGCACCGGGAGCGTTTTGTACAGACAGAACACGGCGTAGTCTCCGAAGGTCCCCAGCGGCCGTCCATCGACTTCGCTGAGTAGCGAGAGCGCGCAATCTTCGATGAGCGGCAACCCACGCTCCCGGCACAAGGCGGTCAGAGCCTCCATCGGCTGCGGCCATCCCAGGAAATGGATGACGAACAGCGCGCGGGGGGGAGGATCGACCGTACACAACCGCGCCACCTCGTCGAGGTCCGGCTCCAGGGTGCGCCGGATGGGATAGTAGCGAAGGGATGCCCCCGCGGCCCGAATGGCGCGCATTTCGTTTCCATGATGGTAGTCGGGCACGAGCACGGGATCTCCGTTCCCAAACCCCAAAGCCCGAAACAGGTGATAGATCGCATAGCGGGCCACGTAAAAAGAGGTGATGTGCGGCGCACACAGGGGAAACGGGAGCCTGCGTGGCGACCGCGGCCGGAGCAACAGGGACGGGCTCAGTCCCGGCCAGGCCGAAACGTACACTGCCTGCTCACCTCACCGCCGACGTCCCGGCGCCTTGCGCCAGCCCCGCCGCTCTCCTACGGCCTCCGCCGTTCCGTGTCGGAACGCCTGCAGGGCCGCCCGCGCCCAGGCACGGGCACGGGACGCCGGCGGGACCAGTCGGAACTTCGCGGTATAGAGGAGCATCGGGCGCAGCCGGTTTGGAAAGATGGAGAGCCTGTAGTGCGGCCTGGCGTCTTTGGTCCATGCGAGCTTCCAGTCATCCGCGACACCCAGCAAGTCGTACTCAGCCAACCCGCTGGCGTAAGCGTTCTGGAGCACAAGATAGCAGAGGAGGTGGGAAGGCGAGAACGGGGCGTAGGCCGGCTCGTAGCCGGGTTTGAGCAGGTAGAGCTTGTCCTCCGCGCAGAGGGAATAGGCGAAGGCGATGCGCCGACCGTTCACCGTCAGGAATTGCAGCCTCAGCCATCCCCGCTCCACGGCGCGCTCTGCCAGCCGCGTGTAGAACCGACGGAGCTCAGGGCGGGAGCCAATGGCGCTCCGGGCACGCCCTTTCCAGGCGGCCGCTTCGATCCGAAAGCCGTCCACCAGCGCGGCCGCGAGGCGATCAGGAGTCGACACTTCTTCAACCGAAACGGTCCCAAGCGCGTTGAGCCGTTTGATCCTATTCCGCAAGTTCGCGCGGTGCTTGGACCTGAGGCCTTGCACATACTGCCCCCAACTCCCGCGAAGCGGAATATAGGGGGAGTCTCCCAAGTGCCGGACGTTTACCTGGAAGCCATCGCGCGCGGCCAGGCGCGGGAGCTCGTCAAGCGTTCTCGATCCCGCAGGTACCTGTGACAACTCCAACAGATCCCACCGGTGCGCGATGCTCCGCAGGTGGTCCCAGATTGCCCAATAGGCGTCCACCGGCTGGCGGGTGACGATAAGGTCGCAGCGGTACGTATGAGCGTTCCCGATAAGCGCGAGACGGCGGACCGGTAAGCCATAGATCCACGCGTGGCTGAGCATGAGTGGTGCGATGGCCGCCGTCTGACCCCGCACTTTCACCTCGAGCACGTAGAGTTCGTGATCCTCCCCAAAGCACTCCCACCAGGTGCGCACCCATTCGTGACGGAGGAACGGGTATCCGATTCGCGCCTCCTCGACCAGCGCGTTCCAGACCGGCTCCAGAGCGAGGAACGAATCGTAATCCGAGACGACCCGGACGCCGCACTCAGCGGTCACGGGGGGCGCTTTCGTGTGCTCGGCGAGGCGCTCCGTCCTCAGCCTCATCACAGGCCCCACCGCCAGTGCTGTGGCAGTGGATGGAGAGTGCGCCTGGTCCTTTC
>DASUDA010000039.1:0-6534 GCA_036275835.1 bacterium
CCGACCACCTGAGGACCCACGTCCTGCCGGCGGTGCGAAAGGTGGACGGATATGCGGGCGCAACGCTCCTTCAGCGAGACGACTCCGGGGCGGCCGAGATCATCGTCATTACGTGGTGGCGGTCGCTCGAGGCGATTCGAAAATTCGCCGGAGCCGATCTTGAGGAAGCCGTCGTCGCAGATGAAGCGGCTTCTCTGCTGACACGGTTCGACCGGCGCGTCCGTCACTACGACCTCGTGGCCAAGGATGACGCCTCCGGCCGCGGGGCTACGCCTGGTGGTCACGGTTAGCGCACGACGAGCACCGGTCGGTGCGCCCCGTGCAGCACCCGCTCGCTCACGCTTCCGAGGATGAGCCCGCCGACCAACCCCAGGCCGCGGCTTCCGACGATGATGAGATCCGCTCGAGTCTCGTTGGCTACCTTGAGGCACGCTCCAACCCTTCCACTAGGCCCCCGAGGTCCACCAGTCCATCCGGGCCAGGGCTCCCGAGCGCGAGCGTGGGGATATGCCCCACGTTTACGAGAACGACCTCCGCCTTCCGGAGCTCCTGCCCAAGACGCGCTGCCATGTCCGCTGCGCGAATGGCGTTCGATGAGCCGTCGGTGGCGACAAGCATCCTCACCGTGCACTCATCTCGCTTTGCTTTGCCGGCCTATTGTTCTCATGGCAGCCTCATTTCAGGCCGTTCAGCCCGGTTCCTGCGACGTGTGAGCGGAAATGACGCCTGAGCTTCATCAACTCGCGACGTCTAAGCCGAACCAGTCCTGGGAAGATATTGAGTATTTGGACACATCGCCCCGAGACGAGAAAGGAGGAGGCGCGTGCCGACATTCCGCTTACTCGCCGCCAGTGTCGTAGTGGTCGTCCTCGCATTCGTCCCCACTCGTGTTCAGGCTGACACCGCGGAAACGAAATTCTTCTATTGGCCGTCCAGCTCCTCATTCACAGGCTCCACCTGGACCAGCTCGATGTTTGGGGTGGACTTTCGCGACACGTTCTCGTCTCGCTGGGGCATGCATGTCCAGTATGGGATCGGAAATCAGAGCGGCTTCGGCGGCAGTTTCGCAGCGGCGGGCGCCAACGCCGGCACAGACACGGTCTATTTGGCCGAGATAGTTCATGAATGGCAGCTTTCCACCCTTACGCTGCGTGCGTCCGGCGGGTACGGCTTCATCCAGTCCATCACCAATATCCCGGGATCCCCGCAGTTCTTCAGGAGCCAGGGGGTCCGACTGGGGACCGACCTCGTTTTCCCGATCATGGGAGCCTTTAGCGTGCAGGCCGGCAGTGGATGGTATCCGTCGAACCCCACAACCTTGGGCGGTCCTGGGGGGAGCTTTTACTCAAGCGCGTCAGCGTCCGATTGGTCCGTCAGCATGCAGTACACTGACCCCACGGGGGGATGGCTCGTCGAGGGCGGATACCGCCAGCTCAGCGCAAATGGAGGGTCCTTGCCCGGATGCCCATGCACCCTGACCTTTGGCGGTTCCTTCGTCTCCGTGGGATACCGAGTGCCTCTTCCCTGACGGCTCGGGTGCCGACACCGCGGGCTCGGAGGGGCGATAATCATCGGCCCGATCGGAGGTCTAGAAGGCGCCGCCCGACGGTATAAGAGGACGTGCGGGATATTGCACGCGCGTTAATCCACAAAGGAGGCTCCACAGATGGCCAAAGAGCTACGGTGTAGGGATACCGGGATGAACTGCGACTTTGTCGTCCGCGCGGAATCAGAGGGTGAGATCATGAGGAAGGCCGTGGAGCATGCCAGAAAGACCCACGGCATGAAGGAACTCCCTCCGGATATGACAGCAAAGGTGCGGGCGGCCATCCGCAATGTACAAGATCAGGGAACTCCCCAGACTCCCCCCGGATTTGGCCGCAAGGGTCCAGAAGCACCTGCTCCTGCCGCCGGATTTGGCCGCAAGGGTCCAGAGGCGCCTGCTCCTGCCCCCGGATTTGGGCGCAAGGGCGGGGGAGAGGGAACTCCTCAAACTCCTCCTGGATTTGGCCGCAAGGGTCCGGGCTATCCGTAGCCATCGACCGGCAGCAGTGACTGCAGACCTGTCCACGCAGAGAAGCCCCTCCTAGCGAGGGGCTTCTCTCGTTGAGCGTCGCCTGCTGCGTCGTGAGAACGTCGGCCAGCCGTGTCGGCGACGTCGAACGCGGATCGCAGAGCGGCGCGTCTCAAAGACGAGTAGGGTGGAGGATGGTTCAGCGGAAGTCTGATTCTGTGGAACTTAGACGGGCTTTGCGTGCAGGTGTGGGCGCTGGGATCCTGGCGGCCGCGGTGAGTGTCGGCGTGACGGCCGTTTTGCACGCTCCGGTCCCGTCGTCTAGCTCCACGGCGGCTTCTGCCCTCACCGCCGGTGTCCTCGGGGGGCTCCTCTACACGTGGTTGAGCCAGACCGTGCGCAGCCCCGTTCTGGCGCTTTGGGTCACGAGTCTGGCCGTTGCGACTGCGAACAGCGTTATCGTGGCCAGGCTGCCCTTTCCCGCTTTCCCTGACGTGCCGAGCCGGGTGCCTCTTCCGATCGGCCTCCTGGTGCCACTCACGCAGGTGGCCGCTCTCGTGGGGATCGGACGCTTCACCGCACAGCACTTCCCGGCGGCGTATCTCTCAGTGGCCATTACCCAGCACTATGTGACGGCGGTCGTGGTAAGTTTTGTGGTCCCCCGTCTGGCCCCAATCGGGTCTCCGAGAAGATCGCCGGTGGCGGCGAGCGCGGCCGGCTACAGAGGTGGCTCGAACTCGCTCACTTGAGCGGCGGCAGCGTCCTCCAGAAGGTGAGGGTTAGGGAATTGTCCGAGGCGTTCAGGGAACGCCCCCCTGGAGTGGAAGGCGGCGAGGACCTCCGGCGTTCGTGTGAGCACCGCGCGGTAGTATGTGCGCGCCGCGGTAAGGGCCTCGCTGAAGGCCGGCGGAAATGCGAGCGGCGCGCCGTTTGGCTGGGCTTCGAGTGCCCCGGCGAGAAAGTGTGTAAACGCTCCCCCCTGAATCAGACCACCCGTCGGTCGGAGACCCCACAAGTTCCACTCGTCGGGGCCGACCGCCGGAAGCGCGATCCCAGGAATACCCGAGGCGGCTCGGGTGAGCCGCTCGGCGAAGCACGTTTCGGCGACCAGGACGCGTCGTGAGGTTGGGAGCGCACTCCAGAGAGCCGGGAACTCGCTCTGCCAGCGGAGGGTATCTGCAAAGAAGTAATATTCGCCGGCGATGTAAAGGAGCGCCGTCTCGCCGTCACGGACGTGCGCCGCGAGCCACCCGAGAGAGGCCTGAAGCGAGTTCGGACCCAGGGTGTCGCGGACGAGGAGTATGTGGTCCGCGGGCCAGCCCCGGCGGATAAGGGCGTTCAGCATCCGCGTTGAGTTCACGTATCCCACCTGGAGATCGGGATAGAGGCCGCCGTACCAATTGTTCTCGAGCAAGACCGCCCACCCGGTCGGTGGAACGGGCGAGGCCGATGCGACTTCGCGCGGACCCGCAAGGGCCAAAAGCAGGGTCAGGACGGGGAACCAGAGGAAAATCCCCCCGAGCTGACGCCGCTTCATGGGCCCTCTAATTGGCTCTTTATGGAAAGACTCCTGCTACGATCCGGGCAGTTCCCACGATCTAGACTGTTGTTGACGGCGTGAAGATCATCCGTGGGAGATGGGGATGACAAGGAGTCCTCCGCGGGGCGCTGAAGGGAATAGCCGTGCTGACCGCCGGCGCGTCCTGGATCGGACGCCCTGTGAACCCCCGCGAGAATCTTCGCTTCATACGGGGTCAGGGGCGGTATGTGGACGATCTCGTTCTTCCCCGCCTGGCCTACATGGCGGTGGTCCGTAGCCCATTCGCCCATGCTCATGTGCGCACTATTCAGGTGGATGCGGCGCGCCATGCCCCGGGCGTACTGGCCGTGGTCACGGCGCAGGATCTCGCCGGCCGGTTCGGGCCGGTACCGGTCAATATTCCCGAGGACGGCCGCATTGAGCGCATCCCTCACCCTGTGCTCGCGAACGAAAGGGTCCGCTATGCTGGAGAGCCAGTCGCGGCGGTGGTGGCCGAGAGCCAGGAAGCGGCGCTTGATGCCGCCGCGCTCATCGACGTCGAATATGATCCGCTCCCCGCCGTGACTCATCCCGCGGAAGCGCTGCGCGGGCGTATTGTGCTCCACGCAGAGATGAGCGACAACGTGCTCCTCCGGTGGCGTCGCACGCACGGCGACGTCGAAGAGGCCATCCGCACGGCCGACCGGGTCGTGCGGGAACGGTTCCACATTCCGCGCCTGGTGGCAGCCCCGATGGAGCCCCGAGGGGCGGTCGCCGCCTACGATCCCGGGACCGACGTGCTCACCGTGTGGTGCTCGACGCAGGATCCCCACCGGCCGCTTGCTCACCTGAGCCGCATTCTCGGCCGTCCGGAAGACCGCATCCGTGTCGTGGTGCCCGACGTGGGGGGCGCGTTTGGGAGCAAGGGATCGGTGGCTCTGGAAGGGGCCCTGGCGGCGTGTCTGGCGATGGATTTGGAGCGGCCCATCAAATGGATCGAGACCCGTCGCGAGAACTTCCTGGCCAGCTACCAGGGTCGAGGGATGGATGCGGAGGTCGAACTGGCCGTCGATCGCAGCGGCCGGATCCACGCCCTCCGGGCGCGGCTCGTCGCTGACCTGGGGGCATACCTGTATCCCGCAACGGGGACCGTGCCGGTGACGGCCGCGATGTTGTTGACCGGCGTCTACGCGATTCCCGCGGCGGATGTCGAGTTACTCGGCGTGGCCACCAACAAGGTCCCCACAGGCCCTTATCGCGGGGCGGGCCGGCCGGAGGCGGCTTACATCATCGAGCGCATGGTGGACCTCGTGGGCCGTGAGGTTGGAATCGATCCCGTTGAGGTTCGGAAGCGCAACTTTATTCCTTCGGACCGGTTCCCGTACCGGACACCCCTCGGGTTTGTTTACGACTCGGGCGACTACCCCGGCGCGCTGACCCGGGCCCTCCAGGCGCTCGAGTACGACGCGCGGCGAGAGGAGCAGCGCCGCGCGCGGGCGCAGGGGCGGCTGGTGGGGATCGGGGTGGCTATGTACGTGGAGCGCGCCGGGACCCTGCTGTGGGAGAGCGCCGCGGCTTCGGTGGCGCCGAGCGGTCGGCTCGTGATCAGGATGGGGTCGACGCCGCAGGGGCAGGGCCATGAGACGACGTTTGCACAAATCGCCGCCGATGCCCTCGAACTCGATCTCGAAGCGATTACGGTCGAGCACGGCGACTCGGCGGTAGTGCCGCGCGGCGTGGGGACGTTTGGAAGCCGCTCCACGAGCGTGGGGGGATCGGCGCTTCTCGTGGCGCTGGAGAAGATTCAGGCCAAGGCCGTCCGCATCGCCGCGCACCTTCTGGAAGCCGCCCCGGAGGATATTCAGCGAGACCACGGCCGCTACATCGTCCGGGGAGCGCCCTCGCGGGCGGTCACCTTCTCCGAGATCGCCGCCGCGTCCTATCAACCGGGGCGTCTGCCGCGGGAGATTGAGATGGGCCTCTCCGCAACCGGGGTCTTTACCCTACCCGGGCCGGTGTTTCCGTCCGGAGCCTACGCCGCGATGGTCGAGATTCAGCGGGAAAGCGGGGAGGTGCAGGTCCTCAAGATAGTGGCCGTGGATGACGCGGGGCGCATCGTGAATCCGCTGCTGGCCGAAGGCCAGGTCCTGGGCGGAATCGTGCAAGGTCTGGGCGAGACGCTTGTGGAGGAGGCCGTGTACGATGATGGGGGTCAACTCATCACCGGGACGTTCGGAGACTACGGGATCATCCGCGCGGTCCACGCGCCGCACGTGGTCAGCGAGTTCATCGAGACCCCGTCTCCCTTCAATCCCCTGGGCGCCAAAGGAATCGGCGAGGCCGGTGCGATCGCCACCCCGGCGGCCCTCGCCAACGCCGTCATGGACGCGCTCGCTCCTCTGGGCGTCCGCCATGCCGATCTCCCCTTGACCCCGGAGAAACTCTGGCGTCTTCTGCGCGACCACGGCCTGTGATATAGTCTATCGCGGGATTTTCCGCGCCCGTAGCTCAGGGGAAAGAGCGGCTGCCTTCGAAGCAGCGGGTCGGGGGTTCGAATCCCTCCGGGCGCGCCAGCTCTTATATAGCAAGCCCTGGAGGCGATCTGCCCCCCCAGCTATCCTCAGAAAAAGCACCTGCTCACCCCCTCGCCGCGGCCGTGGAGCTCTTCCTTCTCACGAAGCGCGTGCAAGGGTGCACGAGCGCGACCCTCCGCATCTATGATCGCTGGGTCGGCAAGTGCATCGCGGCGCTCTCCACAGCCGGGCACCTCGAGGTCCGCCGGTTCTTCGTCGGATTGCAATCCTTGAGCGCGAGCAGCCAGCACCAGGCATACCGGACGCTTAAGACCTTTTTCCGGTGGTGCGTTGAGACAGGCGCGCTCGACGAGAACCCGCTTCGGGGGTTTACGATGCGCACACCGAGGACGCTGCCGGATGCTCCGACAGACGACGAACTGCGGGCACTCGCCAGGGCGTGCTCCGACACGTTAGAAGGAATCCGC
>DASUDA010000040.1:0-3965 GCA_036275835.1 bacterium
GGCCGATGCCCCGAAGGCCTTTGGCTCTACGTTCGCAGAAGAACACGCGCATCCCCGCAGGCAGTGGGATCGTTTAGCTGGGGAAGAGGCCCTGTCCGAAACACGCGCCAGATTTGTCGCGGAGGAGCATGAGCGCTGGTACGGGATGGCAGCTGGCTTCGTTGTCCCGGATCAACCAGAGACGGTGCAGCTCGTGTCCATGTGGGTCGATCCAACTCGACGCCGATCGGGTATAGGAGCAGCGTTGGTGGAAGCGGTGGTCCTGTGGGCGCGCGAACGTGGTGCCAGGCGACTTCAGCTGTGGGTGACCGACACCAACCATCAGGCGAAGTCTTTGTACGCCCGGACCGGCTTCCTGGAGACGGCGCGCGCCCAACCGCTCCCGTCGCACCCGACGCTGCAAGAAGTCCTCATGATCCGAGAACTGGCCTAGGCCAGCAAGGGTTTCACAAGGCAGACTGAGAACCCTTCCCCTGGCTCATTATTGAGCGTATGATTACTGTAGGTGTTGGATAGGGCGCGGGTTGCGCCGAGGGTAGTTGGGAGGCAAGGGGGGAACTGATGGTATCCACTGACGCGCTCATCGAATGGCAGTGTCACCGGTGCGGACAGTGGGTGTTCCTCGGTGAGAGTCACGCGCACAGCGAATGGCGAATAGGCGAACGGCGGAAAGGCGACCGCCGGCACGAGAGCGACCGGCGACGGCGGACGGACATAAGCGTGCCGCCAGAGCAACGCCACTAGAGTTCGGCTTCCCTCGTAAGTTACCTTCCGCCCCATTCAAGGGCGCAGATTGCCCGCCCCAGAGCGAACTGGTATACTCGCTGAGGATTTACAGAGAGATCTGGCCCCATCGTCTAGAGGCCTAGGACGCGGCCCTCTCAAGGCCGAAACGGGGATTCGAATTCCCCTGGGGCCGCCAGGGTACAGGTCAAGCGTTCCCATTACCTTTCGGGCAGTAGCGCCGATGCGCCCGCCGATAGCAGGTCCCTCTCCGGCCACCGGCCTGAATCTACCAGGGCGAGGAAGTCGAGCACCGCGGAATTGAATCCCGCCGGCTCCTCGAGATTGACCGTGTGGCCGGTTATGGGAAGCACCAGGAGGCCGGCGGATGGGATGTTCCGCTTGAGAAACAGGCTGGGCTCCAGACACGGCTCATCCTCGTCGCCGCTGATGATCAGCACGGGTACCGTGAGACGCCGCAGCGCCTCTGTGAACGTGTAGAGCGACGGCCGCCTCGCCTGGAAACCGCGCATCGTCATGGCGCTGCCCGGGCCGGAATGGCGGGCGAGAGCGTCCACGAATTCCTGCCATCCGTGAGGATCCTTGCGCATGAACTGGATCCGCGTCGGCCCCCGGGCAAAGGCCGGGCCCACCACGGCCATCCCGTCGCGGTCGATCCGGCGCGCCAGCTCTTCAGCGTCCCGGCGGAACCGCTCAGGGTCGTCTGATCCAGCGCCGCATCCAGCGATCACCAACGACCGCGCCATCTCCGGGTAGCGGAGCCCGAAGTGGAGCACCGCGAAGGCGCCCATGGACAGGCCGCAGAGGTGTGCCTGATCGACCTCCAGGTGCCTCATCAGGCCGTAGAGGTCCTCAACGGCCGCGCTCTGAGAGTACGCTTCAGGACTGTCCGGCACGTCAGATGGGGGGTAGCCGCGGGCGTTGTACGTGATTATCTGATAGTGGCGGGCGAAGAATTTTACCTGCGGGTCCCAACTCCGGCTGTCGCCGGCGAACTCGTGGACGAGGATGAGCGGAACGCCGCTCCCAGTCACCTCGTAATACAGACGCACCCCGTTGATGAGCGCGTGTGGCATATCGGCCTCCTGAGATGAGATGATCACGCCGGCGTGCCTCGCTGCCCCGAACCGATAAGGGTTGCGCGGGGCGCGGCGGCGGTACGCGAGGAGGATTGGCGCTGCACCTCGCGGGGGCCTGCAAGGTCCCCTCGAATGTCATTTAAATGATCGTTGAGGGTATTCCTAAAGCGTGAAGAGAATGTTCCAGGGAGGATTCCAGAGTGTGAGGAGCCTCCGCCGCGTTCGCGCAGTGGCTGCCGCGATCCGGGCCACGATCGCGGTCGTCGTCTTGGGCTTCACTTTGCCCCTGGCTGCGCCCGCGACGCCTGCCCCCTCAACGCCTGTCCCTTCTATGCCTCCTCCATCCACGGTGCCGCAGACGACCCCTGCGCCCGCCTCACCGGCCGAGCCCGGTGAGATCCGGATCACCCCCGACTCCCCGGTGCAGGGCGATACGCTCATCGTGCTCGCCGCCGCTTCCGCGCGCGCGTCCGTGACCGTCCGGTTCGATGGAACCCAGATCCTCGTCTTCGCCGCCCCCGGGGGATTCCGCCGTGCGCTGATCGGAACGGATCCGGACAGCGCGCTCGGAGCCCACACCATCAGGGTCGATGTCACCGAGGACGGGACGACACCGCACCGGTTCTCCCGGGTAATTCAGCTTGGGAGCGGTCACTTCGCGGTCCGCAGCCTGACGCTGCCCCCGGAAACGATTGGGCTGGTCACCTCACACAACCTGGAGATCGAACGGCGTGCCCTGGCGCCGGTCCTCAGCCTGCGAACGCCCGTGGCCTTATGGCGGGGCCCGTTTCAGGCTCCGTCGGAGGGACAAATGGATTCTCCCTACGGACAGGAGAGCGTGTACAACGGACGGCGGATGTGGTGGCATGGGGGCGTGGATTTCGCGGCCGAGGAGGGATCCCCGGTCGTGGCGACCAACGCCGGGATCGTGGCGCTGGCGCAGGCCTTGCCGCTCGGAGGCAACACGGTCGTCATCGACCACGGCCAGGGGGTGCTGACGGAATATCTTCACCTCTCCGCGTTCACGGTGCACAAGGGCGAACGGGTGGATCGAGGTGCCGTCATCGGTCGGATGGGGGCGACCGGGCTTGTCACCGGACCGAGTGTGCACTGGGGGCTGTTTGTGAACGGGATCCCGGTCAACCCCCTGTTTTGGGTTGAGACGCGTCCGGGCCTGACGCAGTAACTCCGCTAGCGCGGCTGATAGACGCGCGTCTCCGGCCAGAACACGGCCCAGGCGAACCAGAAGTGCTGGCCGTGCGTGATCGGCGTTAGGCGCGTGCCCTTGAAGGAACCGGCGGTGGCGAGCCCCAGGATGTTCCAGGCGCTGCCGGTCTGCGCGTCAACGAACCCGCCCCCCGCCCGTGCGAACGTGAGGACCTTCCCGTTGACCCGGCGGTCGAACACACCCGCGGTGCCGACGTCCCGCGAGTCGGCGATGGAGTTCTGATCTAGGGCGGACGTCACGCCGTTTTCGAAGAGAACGGCGATCTCCCGCCCCCCGACGGTATCGTTGACGGCCCGGACCTTCTCGAGCACACTGAAGGGGTACGCCGCCTCCTCTGCGCCGATCGACACGGTCACGACCCGCTCCATCGGGCGCAGCCGGCCGTCCCTTGGTCCCCGGTAGAGGAACGGCGAGGAGTCAATATTGTCGTAGCCGACGTAGGGATTCTGGCCATACGGGCGCTTCTGTCCGGTGTTGCGTGAGAGGACCGTGCCGCCGGGGAAGGCCCTTTTGAATGTTTCCCAGGAGATAATCTGAGCGGGGAGCGGCACGAGGCGCCTCCCCGTGAGGTCTCCCACGATTGCTTCCCCGGTCGCCTGCTGCCACCAGGACTCGGTCTGCCGGTCGTACATCACGAGATCCGAGAACCGCAACTTCCCCGTGGTCCCGAAATCGAGCAGGCGGCCGCCGACGCGGCGGTCGAAGGCGATCGCGGTGTTGCACAGGGGGCAGAACGTGATCGCGACAGGAACGTCCCCCACGGTGTCGTTCGCAATCTCATGCCAGATCAGGATCTGCAGGGGGTACGCCCGCGCGTCATCGTTCTGCATGAAGAAGATGACCGGCTCCTTGGGCCGAAGCCACGCGTCCGCGGCGGACACCGCGACAAACTCCGGCCGATCGATGGCGGGAAT
>DASUDA010000041.1:0-4278 GCA_036275835.1 bacterium
GGGATCGTCCGTCATGTCGATCTGGCGACGTCCCAGAGGGAGACCGTGGTCGACCGTGAGGTTGTCAAGTTTCGGATCACGGGCGAGATTGTCGCCGCGCCCCCTGTGACATCTCAGAACGAGGCCACTCCGTGAGACCGCTTCTGCCGCGCGAGCAGATGCTCCTGGGGGGGCTGGGTCTCCTCGCACTCGTTGCGGCATTTTCTCTCTTCATCTATGCGCCGAAGGCGAACGAAGCGGCGAGTCTGACGAGGCGGCTGGACTCCCAGCGGGCCGACGTGGCGCCTCTGCAAAGGGACGTGCAACGCGCACAGGAGCTCGAACGCGAAATCGCGGGCCTGCAGAGCAGCGCCGGAATCCTTGACGCAAAACTCCCGTCTGCGCGTGAGATTCCGCAGCTGCTCCTGCAGCTCGACCAGCTGGCCCAACAAACCGGTGTGACAGTGACCTCGATCAAGCCGGGCACCCTGGAGAGCGTCGCAGTTCCGCAGGCCACCTCTCCACAACCCCCGCTGAGGCGAGGAGGGAGTGCCGCCCCTGCTCTTGGGACCTCTCGGAGCACGGCGCCCAAGAACTCTCCGCCCGAGATCGCGAATTATCAAAAGTTCGCGATTGCGCTCGAGACGAAGGGGACCTTTTCCGCCACCATGAAGTTTGTGCACGGTCTCGAGTCCTTTCCCCGCTTTCTGGCGATCTCAGACATGCGGCTGACCCAGGCTTCGTCCCTGTCCATGCGCGAGGACAATCCGGAGGATCCTGTCTTGAGTTTGGGACTCACGGCGACCGCGTATGCCAGGCCGGAGAGCGGAGGCGTTCCGTGACGGGCTTCAGGCGCACCACCCGGCTGCAGATCCTGCTGGGCGCCCTGGTGGTGGTCGCGGCCCTGTCAACGTACGGCGCGTTTGTCGCGACGCGCTCACGTCCCCTGCCGAATCTTGCGGGCGCCAGGGGAACGCAGGTCGCTTTGGGTGCCTCCGTGTCCGCGCAACCTCACCCCGCACCCACGGCGCCTGGAAGACAGGCGTCCACCGCCGACCCGTCCAGTGGCGCGCCGCCCGCGGTTCCGTCGGCGCGCTCCCAGTCCGTGCCCGCTGCTCCACTCGCTCGCCCGGGGACAGTCGGTCGCCCTAATCCCTTTGCCCCCCTGGTGGTCCCGCAGCGGTCATTTGTGGGGCAGGGCGTCCTGCCGCCGGGATCGCGGCCGGGCTTCGGGATCGGCCTCCCCCTGCCGCCCGGATCCGCCGCGCCGGGGGGTCAAGGAGCAGTGCCTCCGCCGCCGGGTGCCGGAATGACGGTGGGCGCGATCATCGGTGGGAGCGAACGCGTCGCGATCATCCAGAATCAGGGGGAGATCTTTACTGTCGGCGTCGGAGACCATGTCGGCGACGCGGTCGTCGTGGAGATCCACACCGACAAAGTGGTCATGCGGAAAGGCGAGGTGACGTTCGAACTGCCCTATGGAGGCGGGGGGCCGTGATGGGTCTGTCCCGCACCCCGCGGTCGGCCGCACGCCTGGGAGTAGCCGTCCTCCTCTCCCTCACCGCGTGGCACGTCGATCCTGTCCAGGCCGCGCCGACCATGGTGACCGATGTGACGCTTGTGGAGACGCCGGCGGAACTGCAGGTGGCCGTGGTGGCATCTGGGCCCGTGACCTCCCGGCTCGTGGATCTCAATCCCAACTGGATCGTCCTGGACGTACCGGACGCGAAGCTGGCCACGTCCTGGGTCACGCGCCCGTTGCTCCATGGGATCATCCAGGGGGTCCGCGTGAGTCAGCATTTACCGGGTGTGGTCCGCGTCATCGTCCAGCTGAGCCAGCCCGCTCACTATCACGTCAGTGCCTCTCCCGACAGGCACACCATGGTGATCGGCCTCCCGACAGATGCTGGGAACGACCCGCCTCCCCCTCAGCGGGCGCAGGTCACGCCGACGTCTCCGCCCTCGTCCCAGCTCATTGACCTGAAGGTCCGGGACATGGAGATCGTGGATGTGCTGTCGGCCCTGGCGAAACTCGCGCATCTGAACATCGTTACTGACGCGGCCGTGCGGGGCAGGATCACCGTGCAACTGACCGGGGTGACGGTCGAGCAGGCCCTCCGTCTGATCCTGGAGCCGAACGGCCTCGGATTCACGATGGTCGGCAACAACCTCATCGTTGGGACGCGGCCGATCCTTCGCCGGTACCAGCTGGCGAACTTCATGGCGAAGGATTTTGTCGCGAATATCTTGCCCGTCACCGGGATCAGGAAAGAGCAGGTGTCCGTGGATGACGCCAACAACGCCATCTTCGTGAACGCGCCGGCGGGGGACCAGGCCCGGCTCCAGGATCTCATCTCCCAGGTGGACGTCCCCTCCGAGCTGGCGACGACGCGCGTCATCAGGCTGAACTACGTGGATGCGGCCTTATTCCTGGACCTCCTTGGCGCGCGGCTGCCCGACACGGTGACCAAGACCGCCAAGGTGGATAAGGCCGGCAATAGCGTCGTCCTGACCGCGACCGCGGCGCAGATGGCACTCGTCGACTCGCTGTTGGGCCAGGTCGACAACGCGCTGCCGCAGGTGTTGATCGAGGCGTCCATCGCCGAGGTCCCGACCGAGGTGATCAAGACGCTTGGGTTTGCCTGGCAGACGGCGACCACCTTTACCGTGAGCAGTACGGGGACGAACTCGACGACCGGGCAGTTCTCGATCGGGGTGACGGCCCCGGCGATCACGACGATCCTCAACACCCTGGTGCAGGAGAACAAAGCGCGGCTCCTGGCGAACCCCCGCCTTGCTGTGCGGGACGGCGAGACGGCACGGATGACCGTCGGCGACAAGATCCCGTTCCAGATCATCAACCCTGTGGGGGTCGCCTCGCTCGTGATCCTCGATGCGGGCGTCAGATTGGAGGTCACGCCGCGCGTCAACAGGGACGGCTATCTCACGGTGAAGATGCACCCCGAGGTCAGCGCGATTGCGACAGCGGCGGCTCCCGGCGTGCCGCCGACGATCAGCACGCGCGAGGCCGACTCGTCGCTGACCGTGAAGGACGGGACATCGATCATCCTCGCCGGGCTCATCCAGAAGAACGAGACGCGGACAACGGTGAAAGTACCACTCCTCGGCGACATCCCGATCCTCGGGTTCCTGTTCAAGAGCGAGTCCACGGACGTCAGGGACACCGAAGTGGTCTTCATCATTACGCCCCACATTCTGGCGAAGATTCAATGACCCGCGGACGACGGGGCGGTGTGTGGATTACGGGATTCTTCCTTGTGACGTCTGTCTCATGTCTTGCACGGGCTGGAGACGGGGCCGACCTCTTCACACTGATGGCGCAGGGGAAAACCTCGTACGACTCGGGGGACCTCGCGCACGCCCGAACCGCGTTCACGCAGGCAGCAGCCCTCGCGCCCTCGGCGGCGAGCCCTGCGCTCTGGCTGGGCGCCGTAGCGGTGGCCCGCGGAGACCACGCGGCAGCGGAGGGGTGGTTTCGGGATGCCCTCCGCCGGAATCCTTCCCTCCCTGAGGCGAGCTGCGCGATCCAGTGGCTGGACCTCCTGGGGATCAGAATCTCCCGCCCCCGGTGGCACCTCACCACGCCCCGGGAGTACGCCACGTTCGTGCGTGCGGCGAACCCCAAGCTCACGGCCGAGCAGGCGCAAGGGCTCGGGTCCGCCGTGCTCTCCGCCGCCGCGCGTTACGGCATTGATCCCCACCTTCTCGCAGCGGTTGTCTTTATCGAAAGCCGGTTCAACCACGCCTCGGTCTCCAGAGCGGGCGCGCAAGGTCTCGGCCAGCTCATGCCTCAGACAGCCACAGGGCTTGGTGTGAATGCGCGCGATCCACTCCAGAATCTGCGGGGGGCGGCATGGCTGCTCCGGTTGGGCCTTGGCGAGTTCCACACGCTCCCGCTCGCCCTCGCCGCCTATAACGCCGGCGGCAACGCGGTCCGGCGGTGGGGAGGCATCCCACCCTATGCTGAAACCCAGTGGTACGTCTGGGCCGCGCTCTGGGTGTACGACGGACTCAGGGGTTAGGACGGCATGGGCGGTTACGCCGGTCTGTCTTTCCGGTGCGTGATCGTTACGTTCCGATCGTATGATAGATAGGAGTGGAACGAGCGACGATTAGAAGTGGCCCGGAGGTGCGGCGAATGCGATTCCGGATCTTCGCTCTCATGGTGGGAGTGGCGATCGCGAGCGTCACAGTGTTTGGAGCGGCCATCCCGTCTAGCGCACAGGTCATAGCACCATGCAACGCCGGCACCCGGACCTTCGTTCAGAGCGTGGGCTT
>DASUDA010000042.1:0-2004 GCA_036275835.1 bacterium
GTCCCCCGGGAGGGAAGTGAGATCCCGGGGATCCGATCCGGCGATGGCGGTGAGCATCAGCGCGGCGTCGCGTACCGTCCGCGTCATCGGGCCAGTGTGCGATAGGGTGTCGAGACCGCCATAGGTCGGCGCAGCCGCCACCCGGCCGAGGGTGGCCTTCAGACCGAAGAGGCCGCAGCAACTGCACGGGATCCGGATCGACCCACCCCCGTCAGTGCCCACGGCGAGGGGACCCAACCCCGCCGCGACGGCAGCGGCGCCGCCTCCGCTCGATCCTCCGGGGGTATGGCTCAGGCTCCAGGGGTTGCGGCTGACCCCAAAGACCAGGTTGTCGGTGATCCCCTTGTAGCCGAACTCGGGCGTGTTGGTCTTGCCCACGATGATGGCGCCGGCCTGCTTCAGCCGCTCCACGACCGGGGCGTCCTCGTCGGGCACGAACTGCGCGTAGAGCCTGGACCCCCACGTGGTGCGCACTCCCTTCGTCACCACGAGGTCTTTGATGGACACCGGAACGCCGTGGAGAGGCCCCAAGGGGTCGCCCCGCAGAACGGCAGCCTCGGCGTCCCGCGCGGCGGCGCGGGCGGCCTCGGGCGTCACCGTGCAGTAGGCATTCAGGGTCGGGTTGATCCGCTCGATGCGGGCGAGCACAGCGTCAACGACCTCGACCGGAGACACCGTTTTCGCCCGGATTGCCGCGGCCAGATCGGCCGCGGGAATGTGGCACAGGTCGGTTGCGTCCACGCTGACTAGACTTCGCCGTGCTGCGGGGTGGGCCCTTGGGCCGATGCGGAGATGTCCGGCGGTGCCTATCATGTCCGCGGGAAGAGACAGTGTCGCGAGGGGGGGGAGTCAGATGAGGACGTCTTCCGTGGCTACAGCGCTCGTCGTCGCTGCTTTCATCTGTGCGCTGACAGGTCCAGCGGTGAGGGCGCAGACGGCGCTCCACCCGGTCACCGAATCGAACGGGGTATTCACGGTCAGTGTTCCCGAGGATTGGACGGTGTTACAACTCCCGCTTGACCACTCGTCCGAAAGCGCCCTCGGCCAGGATCCTGGGCGGAGCAACATTCGGGCGATCATGGCGGCTGCGGCTCCCGGCAACGACCCGCAGGCGCTCGTGATGATCTTTGCCTTTGACCTCCCGAGGCCCGTGTCTGCCATCGACTGGTGGCTGGCGGCGGGAACCGGCTTTCACTCGAATTTCCAGGACTTCCACGTCGTCAAGGAAGGAATCGGCAAGCTCGGAGACCGCGAGGTCTATTACAGCCACTTCACGTGGCGAACCGAGACGGATTCCAGCGTGTACAGCGTACTGTTCATGCTCTCCGAAGGGACGACGGGGTTCCTGTTCATGGCGAGCACGCCAAACGATCCGGATCATGTCCAGCAGTACGTTCCTGTGTTCCTCGAGGTCGCGGAAACGCTGCGTTCCGGCCGGTGACCTGTGGAGGGTGTCGTCAGAAGCCGAGACGGCGCTTCGCCCGGCGGAAGAGAACCAGATGCAACGTGGACAGGGACGCGAGGAGCCCAAGGCTGAGAGTCGCTGTGAGACGCAGCCGCGGGCTCTGCGTCTTCTTACGAATGGGCCGCGTCCTCGCACGCTGAACCGGTCGCGGGTCCGGGCGCGGCCGCTTGGGCTCGAGCGCTGGTGAGGCACGCCGCTGTGTCGCGCTCACGTCCATCATCTCCTTTGATCTCTTCCATAATATGGGGTGCCCCCACTTCGGCCGGAGCAGGACACCGCAGCGCGATCCCACACGCTCGGGAGAGGCTCGAAAGAGAATGCTGTAAGTTTTAACGGAGGATTGTGCGGCGGGGGCGGGAACAGCGAGGAGAGGACGGGGGGCGCGAGAGGCGAAGAGGCAGGCAGACCCACGGGGCCTGCCGCGTCATGGTGGGCCCTTTGGCCGATGCGAGGGCGACCATGCCCCGGTAGCGTAGAAGCCGCAGGAGACTGGAAGAAGGAGGGCGGAGATGAGATACGCGGTGCTCCGGTGGGTGATG
>DASUDA010000043.1:0-4080 GCA_036275835.1 bacterium
GAGTAGAGGGTGCGCCTCCGCAGCTCTGCCTGACAGAACGCCGCAGCGAGGCAAAACTCATTCACCAAGGAAGATTTTGTCCGTAGGCACGGTGACGCTTGAGAGATACGGAATCGGATTCACCAGAGTACCAGAGAGCCCACTCACTGCCATGGTCAGGAAGATGAACAGAAATAGAAGACTGCCATTCGCCATGTCCACGCCAACCCACTTCAAATTGGGAACCTGAGCCCGCGTATCATCGGCACACGCACGCGAGTCTGCTAATCGCCGCCGGCGACCACCCGAAGGCCATCCAGGCGCGACTTGGGCACACGTCGATCACGACCACGCTCAACCGGTACGGGCACCTGATGCCGGACGCGTTCTCCGGCGTGGGGGAGCGGCTCGATGCACTCCTCCGTCCGGCCCCGATTAAGGCACGAGACGCGCGGGGCGGAAGAGGCGGTCGTCGCAAACCCTTGATAGACTGGTCGGGGCGCCCGGACTTGAACCGGGGACCTTCTGCTCCCAAAGCAGACGCGCTACCAGGCTGCGCCACGCCCCGATTTTCAAAACTTAGTCTAGTCTCTTTGCGCGTGGCCGTCAAACGCGCCTCCTGAGGATCTCGTCGGGGAGGAAAAGGGGGGCGCATGGTTAAGAGTTTCAGGCGTCATCATCGGAAATGTATCCTGGGAGGGAAAGCGCGATGAACGCAAAAATGAAGTCATGTTTTTCGGGCCACGTCCTGATGCACAGCCTGTTCGGCCTCGGATTGGGCGTCTTGCTCGTGACGCTGATCCCCGGCCTCGGGAATGCCTGGCTCGGCGTGGCGGCAATGGCGGTTGCGGTCGTGCTCGACGCAACGCGCAAGGCCTAGGAGGGGTGGCGCCCCCATCCGCCTCAGAGCGGCTCGCCCGGCTGACCGATGAGTTCCTCCGCGCGCTGTTCACCACCTACCCGACGATGGCCGCCTCCCTCGGCCTTCACGAGTACGACGGGCGGGTTCCGGACTTCCGGGAGGCTGCGCGGGCCGACCGGGTCGGTGCGCTCAAGCGCTACGCGGCGCAACTGGGGGAGATTCCCACAGAGACGCTCGACCTCGAGGACAGGCACGACCATGTCCTCCTGCGGCTGGCCGTGGACGAGGAGCTCTTCGAGCTCGAGGTGCTCCGGGAGGTCGAGCGCAATCCCCTGGCGTTCTCGGGAGCCCTTGATGTCAGCGGGTATATCAAGCGCGACTACGCCCCGCTCCTCCAGCGCGTTGAGGCGCTGACAGACCACCTCCGCCGCATTCCGGATGTGCTGACCCAGGCCCGGGACACGCTGCAACCCCGGATCCCGCGGCCCTTTCTCGAAACCGCCCTCGAGGTCTACGCCGGCATAGTCACATTCCACGAACACGACCTCCCGGCCGCGGTCAGACCGGCCGGTTCCGTTCCTTCGCAGACCGCCTTCGAGAAGGCGAATGCAGGGGCGCTTGCGGCCCTCCGGGCCTTCATTCAGTACATGACGGCTGAGCTCAGACCGAAGGCCACCGCGGAGTTCGCGATCGGGGAGGACAAGTTCCTGACGATGCTGCGCCTGGGCGAAATGGTCGACGTTCCTCTCGACCGCCTCCTGGAGATCGGGCGGGAGGACATGGCCCGAAACGGCGCGCGGTTGCGCGAGGCCGCGGCGCGGATTGCGCCGGGCGTGTCGATCCCGGAGGTGATTCGCCGCCAGTCTCAGGACCACCCCACGGCCGCTCGTCTCATCCCCGAGGCGGCCCGGGTTCTCGACGAACTCCGGGAGTTCGTCGAGACGCACGGACTGGTGTCGATCCCGTCCAGAGTCCAATGCCGCGTGGAGGAGACTCCCCCCTTCGCGCGGTGGGCATTCGCGATGATGGACACCGCGGGCCCATTCGAGACGGCCACGGAGTCGTATTACTACGTCACGCCCCCGGAGCCGGCCTGGACGGCCGAGCAGACGGAGGCCTGGCTCACCAAGTTTGACTTCGCCACGCTCCGTGCCGTGGGCATCCACGAGGTGTACCCGGGTCACTACGTCCATTTTCTCCATCTCAAGCACGTGCCGCGAGACCTCCGGAAGGTGCTGACCTCGTACTCGTTCGTCGAAGGATGGGCTCACTACTGCGAAGAGATGATGCTGGAGGCCGGGTACGGGCAGGACGATCCGCGGCTTGCGATCGCCCAACTCGCCGAGGCGCTGCTGCGGGACGTGCGCTTCGCTGTTGCAATCCAGATGCACACACGAGGTATGACCATGGAGGCAGCCACGCGGATGTTCGTGGAACAGGCCTATCTCGAGCCCTTGCCCGCAGAGAAAGAGGCCGCGCGCGGCACGTTCGACCCGGGCTATCTGAACTACACGCTGGGCAAACTGATGATCCGGAAACTACGCGATGATCTCCGCGCACAACAGGGATCCCGGTTTACGCTCCGCGGGTTTCATGACCGTCTCCTGTCCCTGGGAGCCCCGCCCGTCCCTCTCGCCCGGCGCCACTTCCTCGGCCAGGACTCCGCCCCCGTGTGACGCCCTCACGCCCGGTCGTCTGGCGGCGGCTGGCCTGCCGCGTCCGAGTCATCCCCCGTGGAGGGTGCTGCCGCAGCCGGACCCGGCGACGTCGCTGCCGGCTTCTGACCGGCGGCCGAAGCCGCCGGAGTCCTGGCGGGTGCCGCCGCGGGCGGCTTCGGCGCCATCTTCTCGCCGAGAAACTCCTGGCGCAGATACTGCGTGACAGCCGTGCGAATCCGCTCCCGCTGGTCCGCCCTCCCGGCCCTGGCATCGGCGACCCACGCTTTGTCCACGCGATACGACACCAGCCGCGGCCCCCGGGTGAAGTGCACCAAGTAGTGATCCATCGAATCTTGAAGGACGAGAATTTTCACGTCGAGTTTGAGGGACGTGGCGATCTGACTGACGAGGTCGAACACCCAGGCCTGTGTCTCGGTCATCGCCGGGGGCTGAAGCGTCTCCCCCACCGCGCGGCCCGCGAGAGGGTCCTGAGGACGATTCCCGGCCTTGGCCCTCGCGGCCCACTGCTTCTGGAGCTTGCCGAGAAGTTCGTCCTTGACGTCCGCAAGGGCCACGGCGACGGAAAAGATCCAGATCACCAGAATCGCAAAGGTCAGCGACCAGTACGTCAGAAACTTGCTGAGGGCTGGGGGCATGACCTCCTCTCAATTGGCGCTAGACGCGCGCCGCTCCTCCCCCACTCTCCGCAGCATCTCGATGAGAGCGGGCTCGGCGGCACGCAGAGCCCGCGCGCGGTGGCTGATCTGATTCTTCAGATCGGGCGGAAGCTCGGCCATGGTCCGGCCGTCCCCTGCCACGACAAAGATGGGATCGTACCCAAATCCCCCTCGCCCCCGGGGACTCTGCGCAATCGCCCCTTCGCACACCCCGTCAAACACGCGCACACTTCCATCCGGCGACGCGATCGCCACCGCCGCCCGATAGCGTGCCGCCCGACGGGCGTCGGGAGTGTCCTGAAGGAGCCCGAGCACTCGCGCGTTGCGTTCGGCGTCCGTGGCGGTATCTCCGAGGAAGCGGTGGGAGTGGACCCCGGGCGCTCCGCCCAGCGCATCGATCTCGATCCCCGAGTCGTCCGCCAGAGCCGGCACTCCGGTGGCACGGGCGACGGCACCCGCCTTCCGCGCCGCGTTCTCGCCGTAGGTCTCGGCGTCCTCCGCAGGCAGGGCCAGGCCTGGCCACCCATCCAAGGTCAGAAGATCCACCCCCAGGTGGGCATAGATCGCTGTGATCTCCCGAACCTTACTGGGATTCCGTGTCGCCAAGACGAGCCGCGTCCGCCCGGGCGCTCCGGGACTCCCGCGGCTCACGGCACCGGCAGAGTTTCGGCCAGGGCTTCCCGCTGGCGGGCGATGAGCGTCGCGATCCCGCGCTCCGCCAGCGCCAACAGGGTGGCCGTTTCCTGCTTCGTAAAGGGGCCCCCCTCGCCGGTTCCCTGAATCTCCACAAACTTCCCGGACTCGGTCATCACGATGTTCATGTCCACCCGGGCCCGGGAGTCCTCGTCAAATGTCAGATCCAACACAGGCACGCTGTCCACGATGCCCACGCTGGTGGCGGCCA
>DASUDA010000044.1:0-19313 GCA_036275835.1 bacterium
CCCTTGGGCCAACTCGACGCTGCGCTTGAGCGCCTCCATGAGATCGATGACCTTTCCCGGAGTCTCCGCTTTGGTCGCGACGACCTCTTCGCCCTTGCTCTTCGCCTCGATCATGGCGAGCAGCGCGTCGCGGTACTCGTCGCGAAACTCCTCGACATGAAACGCCATCGCCAGGTTATCCACGAGCTGAACCGCCATCTTCCGCTCATTGGGGTGGATCTTTGCCTCGACCGGCAGTTCCTCCAGACGCTCCAGTGAGCGTACCTCGTCCGCGTAGTAGAGCGTGTTCAGCACCATCGCCCCCTGGAAAGGCCGCAGGGAAACCAGATGCTCCTTTTCCCGGATAACGACTTTGCCGACAGCCACCCGGCTCGCCTCGCGCAACGCTTCCTGGAGAAGGAGAAACGCCTTCGCCCCGCCCTCATCCGGGACGACGTAGTAGGAGTTGTCATAGTAGATGGGGTCGATCTCGCGCAGCTCAACGAATCCGGCGATGTTGACGTTGCCGCTCGTATCCATCGGGATCTTTTCAATCTCTTCGTCCGGGACGGGGATGAACCGGTTCTTGCTCACCTCATACCCGCGGACGACGTCGTTCCACTCGATCACCCTGTCGTGGAAGGGGCAGTACCGCTGATTCTTGATCGGCGTGAGGCACTCACGGTGCAGGAGGCGGAAGCGAACATCCTTCTCCTCCGTAGCCGTGTAGAGCTTCACAGGGATGGTCACAAGGCCGAAGCTGACGTATCCTCTCCAGAACGGTCGCACTCTGGAATCCCCCTTTGATCGAGGGTTCAATCACGATGGGGACGCACGTATCGAACAGTCTATACCCATCAACTGGATGGCGCAAGCAACCGGATAGGCGATCGTGCGTTCGATATGTAAAATTCCGAACAAATGGCGGCGGGACGCATGCAGACGCGTTGGATCGGGGGCGCCCGGACCGTCAAGGGGCTATGAAATTCGCCGTCAGTCTATTACGTTAACGGAAGAGTATCGAATCGAGGCCGGGCCGACTGTGATCCGGGCCGGCAAAGTTGGGTGACCATGAGCAAAAGACAAGTCCTCCAGAAAGACGCCCTTTCGGAGACTCACGCGCGGTACAGGATGGAAGAAGTGGTCAGGCGGACGGGACTGACCCCGAGGGCGATCCGCTACTACGAGGAAATGGGGCTGCTGTCGCCATCCGGTCGCACCGCGGGCGGATTCCGGCTCTTTGATGAGGCCGAGATCGAGCAACTGGTGCGGATCAAGGAGCTGCAAGCCCTGCTCGGATTCTCCCTCGCGGAGATCAAGGAGACCCTCCACGGCGACGCCGTACGTGCTGAACTCCGTCAGGCCTACGCGCAGGCCACGAATCCTCGGGTGCGGCGCGAACTCGTGGACCAGGGAATCGAACTCATCCAGTCCCAGACCCGGATCATCGACGAGCGCATGGCGCGGCTGGCGAAACTGCGCGAAGAATATCAGGAGCGATTGAGCCGGCTCCGCGCGCTCCATGAGCAGATCACCCCTGAACAGGGGGACACGCCGGCCGTCCGCGGTCATGCCAGGGTGAGGAACAGCAGATGAGCGATGGACCCTCGAGGACAAGCACAGAGCCCGCCGGGGCCGGCACCGAGAAAGGCGGCGCGGCGGTCCGGGGCCCGGCTTCCTCTCCCGTGCGCAGCGAAGGACCTCGCCTGGACGTTCCCTCTTTTCGAGAATCCCCCCACGCCCGCCCGAGAGGCGGGCTCAGGCGCCTCGCCCTGCCGCTGGCGGGAGCCGTTATCCTTCTTTCGCTGATCGCTGGGGTTGCCTACTGGAGGGCGAACGCCGGACTGGTGAAAACCGACAACGCCCAGACCGCAGGAGATGTCGCGCCCATCAGTTCGCGGATCACGGGCACGGTCGTCAAAGTCGGTATCTCCGACAACCAGTACGTCACCGCCGGAACCGTGCTGGTGGAGTTGGATCCCGCAGACCATCAGCTGGCCCTCGGCCATGCGAAGATGCAGCTCGCCGTGGCGAGCGCGCAGGTGCGGGCAGCGGAGGCCGCGCTGGCGGCTCAGGAGCAGCAATTCTCCGCGGGCGTAAGCGCGGCGCGCGCGGCCCTTCAGGCCACCCGCCCACGCCTCCCGCAGGCGCAGGCCCAGGTGACGATGGACGAGCAAACGACGGCGGCCCAGATCGAGCAGGCGAAGGCGCGGGTCACGACGGCCCGCGCCGGCATGCAGGCCGCGCTGACGGACCTGGAGACCGTGCAGCGGACGCTGGAACGGGACCGGCAGCTGTTCGCCCAGGGAGCCATCTCCGCCCAGCAGGTGGACACCGACACCGCCGCCTATGAATCGGCCCACGCGCGGGCTCAAGCCGCACGTGACGCGCTGACGCAGGCCGAGGCGATGCTCGCGGCGGCCCTGGCCGGCCGCCAGCAGGTCACGATCTCCCGGAACGCGGTCGAAGTCAACAAGGGCGAGATCTCGCAGGCCGAAGCGCAGGTGCAGCAGGCCGCGGCAGGCGCGACGCTCGTGCGCCAGCGGGCCCAGGAACTCGCCGCCGCCCGGGCCCAGGAAGCCGACGCTGCGGGGGCGGTAAAGACCGCGGAGCTCAACCTCAGCCGCACCATCATCACCGCTCCCGCAGACGGATGGGTGACAAACCGCACGGTGGAGATGGGACAGGTCGTGCAGCCGAATCAACCGCTCCTGTCTCTCACACTGGCGCATCGGGTCTGGGTGGTCGCGAACATCAAGGAAACCCAGGTCGGCCGGATCCGCGTCGGCGACCCGGTGCGCATCACCGTGGACGAATTCCGCGGCCGAGTGTTCCGCGGCCACGTCGAGAGCATCGGGGCCGCCACCGGCTCGACGACCGCGCTCCTGCCTCCGGACAACGCGACGGGGAACTTCGTGAAGGTCGTCCAGCTCGTTCCCGTCAACATCGCCCTGGATTCGGATACGGACCCGGGACCGCAGCTCCAGGTGGGCCTGTCGGCCGAGGTCGCGATCGACACCCGGCACAGGACCCCCTGATCCGCTGACCCGATGGCCACAGGCACCGCGCTCGCCCCCGGGGCAGACGCCCGCGACCGCCCGGCGGGCGTCAACAAGTGGCTGGTCACCCTGTCCGTCCTGGCCGGGGCGGTGATGGGGGCGATCGACACGAGCGTCGTCAACGTGGCCCTCGTGCACATTCAAGCGACCTACGGGGTGACGACCCAGGAGGTCACGTGGGTCAGCACCTCCTACCTCATCACGGTCGTCCTCGTGATGCCGCTCACGGCCTGGGTGGGATCGGTCCTCGGCCGCAGACGGATGTACCTCTTCTCGGTGCTCATCTTCACCGTCGCGTCGGTCATGTGCGGGCTCTCGCAGACCCTGGGCCAGCTGATCTTCTTCCGCGTGATCCAGGGCCTGGGAGGCGGCGCGCTCCAGCCCATCGCCCAGGCGATCATGCGGGAGACGTTCCCGCCCGAAGAGCAGGGCCAGGCGATGGGGTTCTTTGGGATGATCGTCCTCCTCGGGCCGGCGATCGGGCCGACCCTGGGGGGCTGGCTCACGGACACCTACTCCTGGCCGTGGATTTTCTTCGTGAACGTGCCCATCGGGATCGCCGGTCTGTGGATGGGCACGCGCTTCATCGTGGACCCCCCCTACATGCGGGGGCGGGGCCTCCAGCGCGTCGATGGGATCGGGATCGGGCTCCTGGCCGTCGGCCTCACCGCGCTGCAGATCCTCCTCGAGCAGGGCGAGACCGATGGGTGGTTCCAGAGCCCCTTCATCGTCACCCTCTCCGTGATCTCCATTCTGACGTTGGGGATGTTCATCGCCTGGGAGCTGCGCACCCCCATCCCCGCGGTCGACCTGCGCATTCTGAGAAACATCCCGTTCGCCGCCGGAACATTCATCTTCGGCATCCTAGGCCTGGCGCTGTTCGGGGGCCTCATCCTCCTTCCCCTCTTCCTGCAAAACCTGCTGCGCTACGACGCGACCCAGGCGGGCGTGGCGCTCATGCCGCGGTCGCTCGTCATGGTGCTGTTGATGCCCATCGTGGGCGCGCTGTACAACCGGCTGGGGGTGTACGTGATGCTCCCGTTCGGCGTCGTCGTGAGCGCGGTCGCCGGATTCATGATGGCGCGCTTCACCCTGAACAGCGGCCCGCTGCAGATCCTGCTGCCCCAGGCCGTTCAGGGCGTCGGCTTCGCCTTCATGTTCGTCTCCCTGTCCACCGCCATGCTGGCGACGATCCCGCGACCGCAGATCCAGAATGCCACGGGATTGTCCAACCTCGTCAGGCAGCTCGGGGGCAGCCTGGGGACGGCGATCGTCATCACCCTTCTCGATCACAAGACCACCACGGCCAGCGCCGCCCTCGTCCGGTACGCGTCCCCCTACAATCCCATCTTCACGCGGTGGTGGAGCGTCTTTCAGGCCGGATTCGTCGCCCGGGGGAGCGATCCGGCGACCGCGCGCCTGCAGGCGCTGTCGGCCCTGCATCACCTGATCAGCCAGCAGGCGGCTGTGATCGCCTTCGAGTATGCGTTTGCCGTGGTGGGAGCGTTGTTCGTCATCTGCCTTCCGCTCGTGCTCCTCATGCGGGGGGGAGGGGCGCGAGCGGCGGACCCCCCGGTCTCCGAGTAACGCGGGAGCCCCGCGGCCGCGCAGCAGCGCAGCCGCGCCCAGGACGGCGCCGCGGCCCTGTTTACAGGCGTGCGCGCATGGTGCATCATAGAGGGAGATGAGGATCCGCGGGTCCCAAGGAGGGCGCCGTGGCGAAACTCACTGATCCCAAGACCCCGGAATATTTCCTGGACAACTTTCCCCAGGACGATTTCCCGCGTTACCTCTGGACAGAGCGGCCGAAGAGCCTTCCCGCCGCGGCGTGGACGACCGAGACGACCCACCGGGACGGGCAGCAGGGCGGCCTCCCACTGACGACCGAGCAGAGCCTGGTCATTTACGACATCCTCTGCCGCTTCACCGGAACCTCGGGGGCGATCCGTCAGGCGGAGTTCTTTGTCTACCACCCGTCGGACCGGAACGCCCTCCAGGGCGCCCTGGAGCGGTACCGATCGGGCGCCCCCATTGAGCCCACCACCTGGATCCGCGCCACGGCCAAGGATGTCCAGCTCATCCGCACGCTGGGTGTGCGCGAGACCGGAATGCTCGCCTCCGCGTCGGACTACCATACCTTCCACAAGTTCAAGCCGGGCGGGCGCGTGCAGGCGGCCCAGACCTACTTGGAAGCTGTTCAGATCACCCTCGATGCGGGAATCCGGCCGCGCCTCCACCTGGAAGACGCCACCCGCGCTCCGGCGGAGTTCATGTTTCCGTTCATCGAAGCCGTGCTGGAGATGGCCGGTTCCTACGGGCGGACTCTCAAGCCCAAATTCCGCGTGTGCGACACGATGGGCGTCGGGCTGCCGTATGACGACGTCGCGCTGCCGCGCAGCATTCCCCAAATTTTCCGCGCCCTGCACAAGCTGGATCTCCACTCGGAGGATCTCGAGTTCCATCCCCACAACGACACCGGTCTGGTGGTGGCGAACTGCCTGGTCGCCATCCGCGAGGGGTGCGGCGTGATCAACGGGACCTGCCTGGGCAAAGGGGAACGCACCGGGAACGCTCCCCTGGAGCAGGTGATCCTCCACCTCATCGGAATGGGGTACTTCGCGCAGCACCGCCCCGACTTTACGGCCCTCAACGATCTCGCCGCGCTCTATGCCCGCATGGGAGAGCCGCTCCCGCCCAAGTACCCGCTCTACGGGCGGGACGCCCACCGCACGCGCGCGGGCATCCACGCCGACGGGCTCAACAAGTTCTGGTGGATGTATGCGCCCTTCAACGTACCCGCGCTCCTGGGACGGCCGCTCGAGGTCTCGCTCACGAAGGACTCCGGGATAGCCGGGCTGATCTTCCTGATCCGCCAGCACCTCGGCCTGGAACTGGCGAAGGACGACCCCGCCCTTCTCACCATCAACGCGTGGATCACGCGGGAGTTCGAGAGCGGGCGCCAGACCAGCATCGAATGGGAGGAACTGGAGCCGGTCGTCCGGCGCCACCTCGACGCGGTCCGGCCGCAGCCGCATCGATCCACGGCGTAAGAGAACCCCAATGGAACAAGGAGTGGGGGAACGCGTCCTCGACGCGATCAGGAGCCGCCGCAGCATCCCGAGGATGAAGCCGGATCCGGTCCCCCGCGATCTGATTGAGCGGCTGCTGGAGGCCGCGGTCTGGGTCCCCAACCACCGCGTTACCGAGCCGTGGCAATTCTTCGTGCTGGAGAAGGATTCGAAACGGCGGTTTGGCGAGATTCGTCGGGAGTTCCGCCGCGGCCAGCTGCCGAACCCCGACGCTCCCGAAGTGCAGGCCGCTCTGGCGAAGGTGTACGAGGACACGGTGAAGACGCCCGTCATCATCGTCGTGACCTCTCTCGTCGCGGACGATCCCGAGATAAAAGAAGAAGATGCATGGGCGACCTTTGCGGCGGCATACGCCTTCATGCTGGGCGCGTGGTCCTACGGCCTGGGGACGTACTTCCGCACAGGGGCCATCCGCGATTACGCGCCGCTGCGCGAGATGCTGGGCCTGCCGGAGAACCGCCGGATCATCGGGGTCCTCTACGCCGGTTATCCGGCCGAGGTTCCCCAAAAGCGGCGCACCCCGGCGGCGGCGAAGACCGTGTGGCTCGACGGGGAGAGAGGAGAGCGCTGATGGCGACGCCGGTCAAAGCGGCAATGGGCGTGGACACGCTCGACACCCCCGCGCTCGTCGTGGACATGGACCGGCTGGAGGCCAACATCGCCCGGTGGGCGGCGGTCGCGCGGGACGCGGGAGTCAAGCTGCGCCCGCACGCGAAGACCCACAAATGCGTCGAGATCGCCCGCCGCCAGATGGCGGCGGGGGCGACGGGCCTGACACTCGCCAAGATCGGCGAGGCGGAGGTCATGGCGCGCGCGGGAATCTCGGATATCTTCATTGCCAATGAAGTGGTCGGCACCCCGAAGATCCCGCGCCTTCTCGCCCTCGCCCGGACCATTCGGGTCAGGGTGGGCGTGGACAGCACCGAGGCGGCCGAGCCTCTGGCGATGGCGGCGGAGGCGGCCGGGATCACGCTGGAGGTGCTCCTCGAGGTGGACACCGGGCTGGGACGCTGCGGCGTGGCGCCCGGCGAGCCGCTTCTGGGGCTGGCCCGTCAGGTCGCGCGCCTCCGGGGTCTCCGCCTCGCCGGGATCTTCACGTACAGGGGATACCGGCCCGACATGGAGGCGGCCGGCCGCGAGGAGGGCGACACCATGGTCCGGCAGGCGGAGCGCCTGCGGGCAGCGGGCATCCCCGCCGAGGAAGTCAGCGTCGGCTCAACGCCAACGGGCCGGGCCGCCGCGCGCGTTCCCGGAGTGACCGAGGTCCGTCCCGGCACCTACGTGTTCAACGACGCGATGCAGGTGCAGTGGGGAGCGGCCACAGAAGATGAGTGCGCGCTGACCGTCCTGGCCCGCGTCATCAGCCGTCCCTCGCGGGATGTGGCGATTCTCGACGCGGGGAGCAAGGTGCTCACCGCGGAGCGGGGCCCGTACGCGAGCCGCGGGGAGAGTTACGGCGTGATTCGAGGGTACCCGGACTGCCAGATCGACCGCCTCTGGGAGGAGCATGGGCGCGTCCAGCTCACAGAGGACGCCCGGCGGCTGCGCGTGGGGGACCTCGTGGATATCATTCCGACCCATGTCTGCCCCACCGTCAACCTCGCCGAGCGGCTGGTCTGCGCACGGCACGGCAGGGTCGAGGAGACGTGGGCGGTCGCGGCACGAGCGCGGGTACAGTAGAGCCTGTCGAGACCTGACACCTCAGGGGCAGGCCGGAGTCAGGGCCGAACTCGCGATCGCCGCTCCGAACGCCAGGTTGGACGCCTCATTCCACGTCCACATTCCCACGACCGATCCGTGAGAGTCGAGCGCCGGTGACCCGCTGTTGCCGAGCCGAGGTCGGTTCGTCGACACAACGCGGAAGATGCGGGTTCCGTCGGGCGTCGTGCGGATCGCGCTGACCGAGCCGGTCGCCGTCCACCGTTCCCCAGGGGTGTCGATGAGACGCTCTGTGATGCGCCCGAATCCCACCACGCGCACCTTGTCCCCGATCACCGGATCATGCCCCAGTGCCAGGGCTGCAAAGGACGGAAGCCCGGTCAGGTGCGCGGAGTACTCGATGTCCGTGTTGGCCCACTTGAGCCGCGTAAACAGGAATCCCGAGCGGGTCACTTTCACTTCGGCGACATCGCGTCCGAAGACCACCGGGTGCGTGTCCGTGGGAGCATACGGCAACGCGTTCGCGCATACGATCGTCGCGCCGTAGAACTCGCTCCCGATGACCGCAAGGAGTTGGAAGGCGCTCGGGTCGTTGCGGGCAAGATAGACCACGTGACTGTTCGTGAGGGCTGTCCCGTCCGGATCGATGAAGAACGCCGTCCCGGCCTCGACGGCGTGATAGCGGTCGGCTTCGTGGGCCATGGTGAAGAGCTGAAACACGGCCGCATCGGAGTCGCCCCCGGCTGGGCCGCCGGCGGAAGGGGGCGCAGCCGAAACCGAGACGGCGCACACGATGATCAGCACCGCAGCGCCGCGGAGTCCTCGCATGCCCGTAGGCAAAGACTGTTCGGTGCGCGAAAGGCGGCTCCTGCGGAGCACAGCAGGGGGGGAGGGGCCGCTCCCCTCCCCACGAACCCTCACCGGGAAGGGGGGAGCGGGACGAAGACGGCGGAGACGGTCATCATCGGGGCGGGCGTGATGGGCGCCAGCGTCGCCTATCATCTGGCCGCCAGGGGCTGTCGTGACATCCTTGTTCTGGAGCGGCAGGACAGGTCCGGACTCGGCAGCACAGGTGCGGCGACGGGCGGCTTCCGCACCCAGTTCGGCAGCGCGGTTAACGTTCGCCTGTCGCTGCTGGCCCGGGAGAAGCTCCTGCGGTTCCGGGACGAACTCGGCGTCGATCCCGGCTACCGGCCCTGCGGATACCTGTTCATGGCACGAACCGAAGCGGAGATCGCTCCCCTGCGCCGCGCCATGGCCGTTCAACGAGCGGCGGGGGTGCGCGAGGTGCGCGAGGTCACCGCAGACGACATCCGCCGCCTGACTCCGTGGGTCCGCGCCGACGATCTGCTCGGCGGGACCTTCTGTCCCCTTGACGGCTTCCTCCGGCCTCTGGAGATCCTGCGCGGGTATCTGGCCGCCGCGGAGCGTCTCGGCGTGCGGATCGAGTACGGAACAGGATGGGTTGAGTGCGTCGCCGACGATCGCCGCGCGGGAGAAGAGCGCCGTATCATGGGGGTTCGCAGCGAGGAGGGGCTGGTGGCCACCCGCTCCGTCGTGAACGCGGCCGGTCCCTGGGCAGGCGTGCTCGGAGCGCACGCCGCTATCGAGATTCCCGTCCGGCCCGTCCGCCGGCAGACGGCCATCACACGTCCGTTCTCCGGCCTCTCGGAGGACATCCCTATGACCATCTGTCATTGGGACGGTGTCCACCTGCGCGTGAGGGACGGCCGCGTGCTCCTGCTCTGGCCGGTGGATGTCCCGGCGGAAGATCCCTTCGACACAACCTTCGATCCCCGCTGGCTCCGCGGCCTGCTTCCCCGCGTGTACGACCGCTTCCCCCTCCTGACCGACGCGGAGATTGACATGGAGAACTGCTGGGCGGGGCTCTATGAGATGTCCCCCGACAGGCACGCCCTTCTCGGTCCGGCGCCCGGCATCGAGGGGCTGTACCTGATCAACGGATCGTCGGGCCACGGCGTGATGCACGCCCCGGCCCTCGGCCAGCTGCTCGCCGAGATGATCGTCGACGGGCGCGCCCACTCATTGGACGTGAACGCGCTGAGACCGTCCCGGTTCGTCGAGGGGAAGCCCAACCCGGAGGACGCGGTCCTCTAAAGCGCGTGCGGCGCCAGACGCCGCAGATACTTCGCCAGCCGGTCGTACCACGCGATCTGATCCCGGAGGCGGACGTGGGCGTTCGCCGGGCTTGGATTCGGGACGACGAAAAGGCGCGTGCCGTCCGCGCGCAGCGGTTGCGCGCCGAGACTCCACCGCTCCCCAGGCCCGGCCAGCCCGTAGCGCGCGAAGGGACGGTACCCGGTGAGGCCGTGGAAGCAGGCCACGATCGGCTTGTAGGTTCGGAGGCGGACGGCGAGCCGGGGCGCCCACTCCTGGAAGTCCGCCCGCCGCAGTCCGGCGGCATTCCGGCTCGGCACCTTCACCACATCCGTGAACCCAATGCCGAATGCCAGCAGTCGCCCGTCGTCTCCGGGCCCCAGCACATCCCGCCCCAATGCCGCGCGGATGCGGGTGCTCAGGATGGACCGGGAGAAGGCCGGCCAGAAGCGACTGGTCGGTCGCGCGAAGTAGTGGCCCCGCTCTAGCGAGTAGAGACCGGGGTTGATGCCGACGAAGACGAGGACCAGATGCGGCGCCAGGTAGTCCGGCAGTGTGGGAAAGGGATAGGTCTCCGGCTCAGGGACCATGCTGGTGCATTCATCCGCGCCGCTGTTCTCGCCTTCTGCTGGATCATGGATCGGAGGCGGGAATATCGAGACTTTCGACGCGGTTGTCTAGGTCATGAGACAGTCACTGGCAGGATACATGCTCGGATTCATCGGCGTTCTGGCCCTCGCCCTCAGTTCCGCTTTTGCGGCGGCGCCTCATGAAGGTGTCATCGACCCCGGGCACGGCATCGGTCCCGCGGCGCTCGGGATGACCGGCGGCAAACTCCTGGAAGTCCTGGGAACGGCGGACTTCCAGAAGGCGAACGAGGACGGGACCGTTCTCTACGAGTGGGGACTTCTCTCACAGGGAGAACTCCCCGACGCGGTCCTGTGGGCGCTCACTGACGGGGGCGCGGTGGCGAAAGTGGGCACAGACGGTGGGACGTACCAGACATCTTCCGGCCTCGGTGTGGGCAGCTTGGTCGGGGAGTTTGTGAAGCAGTACGGATCCCCGGCGGAGAATCCCGCTCCGGGATTCTACGTGTTCTCCCAGGGGATCGGGATCGCGGTCGGATCGGGCGGCTCCGTCGCCACGATCTGGATCGAGGAGGCCGCCGCTCCCTGACTTCTCGGCGCGAATTCAACGCCGGACTTAGTCATATCTTCGCTTCCCGCGGACGCAGCAGCGCCCCGGTATGCATCGGCTGAAGGCGCTGCGACCTGTCGCGAAACACTCCAGCGACCCCCAGCAGCACGAGCGCAGCGCCGGTGAGCGTCCACACCGTGACGCTCTCGCGAAGCACCAGCCAACCGAGGAACACGGCCACCACGGGGTTCACATAATTAGCCGTCGTGGCGATGCTGACCGGCAGCAGCCGCAACACCATCACGAATGATGTGAAGGCCAGGAGAGACCCAAACACTACCAGGTATCCCCAGGCCGCCCAGGCCGATGGCGGGACGTGGGGGAGGGATTCCCGAGTCGCCAGAGCGGCGAGCGCGAATCCCAGCCCGGCAAAAATTTGCTGGTACCCCGAACTCACTCCTGACGAAACCTCGACTCGTCTTCGCTGCTGGAACACCGCTCCCGCGGCCCAGCAGACGGCGGCAAGGAGAAGCGCGAGCACGCTGCGGAGATCCCCCGCCCCCGTGGACGCACGCTCCGGGAGACTCAAGACCCCCACACCGCAGAACCCGGTGAGCAGAGAAAGCGCAGTGAGCCGGGAGGGAGGACGGCGGTCCAAGCCGGCCTCGAGAACAGCCGCCCAAATTGGCGCCAGCGCCGCGAGCAGGGCGGCGTATCCCGAGGCGGCCCGCTGCTCTGCCCACATGACCAGGCCGTTAGCGCCGACCCACAACAGCAGCCCAGAGGTAGCGAGGATCCGTGCTTCGCCCCAGGAAATGCGAACTCGATTCCGGCGCAGCGCCCCCCACGTGAGCAGCAGTCCTCCCGCGACCAGGACCCGCAAGGCCCCAAGGACAAAGGGAGGAAACCCGCCCAGGACGGCCACTCGAATGGCCAGATACGTGCTCCCCCACACCAGATAGATCACCGACAGGTGGAACAGCCCTGCCCATGTCAGGCGCGGGTTCTTGAGGGCGCACGTCTCCGGGGAAGTGGCGATTTCGGTCAGGGAGGGTGGCTCAGCGGAGCGTCTCGATCACACTCGCCTCAAGCACATTGCTGAGAGGTGAACCCGGCCGGAGGATGAAGGGGGCAACCGAATAGAAGTTCCCCGTCACGCGAACCCGCTGCCCCTCCCGCAGTCCCAGGGATCCCCAGGCAAGAACCGCCACCGACGCTCCTTCGTTCTCCAGGCGGAACTCGGTGTAGAGAGCTCCACGAACGTCGTAGGATTCTTGACCGGCCGCAGCGGTCCCCAGAAGGGTCACGACCTGCCGGTCATACTGACCGGGGCCCTGCGCAAGATCCCGGACCGTCACGGGCGGCATCACCCCTGAGACTGCGACCGCGGGCGCCCGGTCCGGCCCCGGCGACGTTCCCGAGACCGGCGCTGGGGCGGCCGGCGGATCGAAGAAAAATTGTGGGGTGATGAAGATCGGGGTCGTCATGACGGGGGTAGTCATGACCGAAGGACACACGATGACTTGGCGCACGACCGTTGTCGGCGGCATGGGGGTGAGTGTCGAAAACGCCCACACGTCCAACGGTGTCGGCGTGAATCCTTGCTGGACGACAACCGATCGCTCGATCACGCAAGGCGCGTTGGCCAGCGCCGGGAGACCCCAGGGCAGAGCGATTCCACCCAGCGCGACGGCAACAAGAGTGGTGCGCCGAAGTCCGGTCATGCCATAATCGTACATTCGAGCGCGAAGCCGGTCAACCATGCGTTACAGAACCGCGAAACAGCAGGAACTCGGTTCCGCACCGTCAAAAGGCAGCCACCCGGTGATGGAATCTTACTTCGATTGGACGTCCAAGCTCTTCGACCGCTCCCTGGTCTTCGACAAGCCCGAGGCCCTCCGGGGGATCCGCGTCCTCGAGCTGACCACACTCGTCCTGGGCCCCACGACCGCGGACTTTCTTGGAGAGGTCGGCGCCGAGGTGATCAAGGTCGAGCTGCCTCCCGGCGGCGACACGATGCGGTACGTCACCCCCGAGGCAACATTCTGGAAGAATGCCGCCCTGGGGTTTTTCCCGGAGAACCACTCCAAGCACCACATCGGCATCGACCTCCACACAGAAGCGGGGAAGGATCTGTTCAGGCAGCTCGCCGTTCGGTCCGACATTCTGGTCGAGAACTTCCGGGCGGGCACACTCGACCGGTGGGGAATCGGCTACCGCCGGCTCAGCCAGGCCAACCCGCGCCTCATCTACGTGGCCGACTCGGGGTTCGGGCAGTGGGGGCCATTTTCGCAGGGGCGGGCTTCCTACGATGCGGTCGCCCAAACCGTGAGCGGAATGATCGGGATCACGGGATTCCCCGGCCGCCCACCGATTCTCTGCGGAATCTTCATCGGCGACTGGTTCGGGGGACTCATGGCGGCCACCGCGGCCCTCGTCGCGCTGCACCACCGCACCAAGACCGGCGAAGGCCAGTTTATCGACCTCGCCCAGTCCGAGGGGCTCATCCGCTCGCTCGATTGGACGTGGATCCGCCACGGCCTGACGGGAGAGGATCGGGAGGCGGCGGGAAACCATGACGAGGCGCTGGTTCCCGCGGGCCTCTTTGCCTGCCGCGACGGGTTCGCGGCCGTCGCCGCCCCGCGCGACGCGGAATTCCAGGGCCTCTGCACCGCCATGGGCGAACCCGGCCTGGCCACAAACCCGCACTTCGCCACGCTCCAGGCCCGCCAGCAGCCGGCTCACGCCCGGGCCCTCTCTGAGCGGATTGGACGCTGGACCGCGTCGATGGCCTGCGCCGAGATCGAGGCGCTCGCCGAGGAGCACGGTTTCGCCGCGGCGCCTGTGGTCAACGCCGAGGACCGCTACACGGACGAGCACCTCCGGGCCCGGGGCACGGTGTGGAAGTACGAGGATCCCCTGTACGGCCCCATGGTGGAGCACGGCCCGGCCCCAAAGCTGTCGGCAACGCCCGGGCGGATTCGCTGGTCCGCCAAGCCGATCGGGTGGCACAACACGGAGATCCTGGTGCGGCTGCTCGGCCTCTCACCCGCCCGGATCCGCGACCTGGAAGCCCAAAAGGTCATCGGCCGGTGGGCGGAGCGTCCGGGCGCCAAGCCCCCCGACGACTGGAGCCCCCCATGAGCGGTCCCGAGTCTCCCTGGCCCGAGTACGCCAGGGCGTTGACCGATCCGGCGCGCGCTCCTGAGAAGCCCGAAGCGCTCGGCGATCTCCGCGTGCTGGACTGCTCCCAGGGCAACTTCGCCGCCCTGTTCTGCTCGTCCATCCTGGCCGAGTTCGGGGCCGAGGTCATCCGGGTGGAGCCGCCCGAGGGCGACGTGGCGCGTCTCTTCTCACCCCGCGGCGTCCTCCACCGCGGCACGGGACTGGCCTACCTGGTCGAAGCGCGGAACAAGCGCCACATCACCCTGAACCTGGACATCGCGCAGGGCCGGAGCCTGTTCGCCCGCCTGGCCCGGCACATGGACGTGATCATCGAGAGCGCCAGGCCGGGACAGATGGACGCCCGAGGCATCGGTTACCGCCAGCTCTCCGAGGAAAATCCCGGGCTCATTTACGCCGCGTTCTCGGCCCGCGGCCAGTTCGGCCCCCGAGCGTCGACACCCATCCCCGACTATGACACGACCGACCAGGCGCTCTCCGGGGTGCCCTATACGACAGGCGAACCCGAAGGGGAAGGACCGCCGGAGTCTTCCGTGCCCACCAAGCAGGGGAACTGGGTCGCCTGGTACGTCGGGGGCGGCTGGGGGGCCTTCGCCGTCATGGCGGCGGTAGTGTGGCGGTGGGCGTCCGGGCGCGGACAGTTCATCGACTGCGCGCCTCCTGAGGGAGAGATGCGCTTCAGCGACTACGACGTCCACTGGTACCATACGCAGCGCCGGGTGCGCGAGCGCGTGGGGGCGCTCAACGTGTGCGTCTTCCCCTACACGCTCATCAAGGCGAAGGATTCGTACAGCTTCATCGCCGGGTTCTCCGATATCAACTGGGCCGGCCTGACCAACATCATCGGCCGGCGGGATCTCGCGGAGCGCTACCCGACGACGAAAATGCGGATTCAGAACGCCAAGGCGCTCCACGCGGAGCTGGAGACGTGGGCGGCGGACTTCACGTCCCAGGAGATCCTCGAGAAGGTGCAGGACTACCTGGTGAACAAGCGCGGCCCGGGGACGGTGGCCACGGCCCGGCTCAACCGTCCCGCCGACACGCTCGCGGAGCCGCACTGGTGGGAGCGCGGCGTCTTTCAGAAAGTGGAGGATCCTGACTACGGCGAGCTGCTGCTGCAGGCGCCTCCCTGGAAGATGTCCCACACGCCGCCGCGGATCAAGTGGGCGTGCCGGCCCGTGGGCGCGGACAACGAAGCCGTCTACCTGAAGTATCTCGGCCTGGGCAGGGAGCGGCTCCGGGCCCTTCGGGCCGAGGAGGTCTTGTAACCGGGAATGAACCCGGCCGAGCGCGTTCGGCTCGGCAAGACGCGGCTGACCGTCACCCGGCTCGGGCTCGGCACCGCGCCGCTCGGCGGCCTTTTCCAGGCCGTCGACGATGTCCAGGCCTCCGCCGTGGTCGAGCGGGCTTATGCGGCGGGCATCCGTTTCTTCGACACCGCCCCACTTTATGGCTATGGTCTGGCCGAACGGCGCGTCGGCCACATCCTCCGCCGGCGCCCCCGCCATGAATTTGTCCTCGCCACAAAAGTGGGCCGCCTGCTGCGGGCCGGCGCGCCCCCGGACGAGACCCAATACTATCACGGAGAGCCGTTCTATAAGGGCACGCCCCCCCTCAACCCGGTGTTTGACTTCAGCTACGACGGCGTCATGCGGTCTGTCGAGGAGAGCCTCGACCGGCTCGGCCTGGCCCGGATCGACATCCTTCACATTCATGATCCCGACGCGCATTTCGAAGAAGCGGTCTCGGGCGCCTACCGTGCGCTCGACCGGCTGAGGAGCGAGGGGACGGTCGGCGCCGCCGGCGCAGGGATGAACCAGGCGGAGATGCTGGTGCGCTTCGCGCGAGAGGCCGACTTCGACTGCTTCCTGCTGGCCGGGCGGTACACGCTGCTCGATCAGTCGGGGCTCGCCGAGCTCCTGCCGCTGTGCGAGAAGAAGAACATCGCCGTCATCATCGGAGGTGTGTACAACAGCGGCATCCTGGCCCGTCCCCGGCATGGGGCGACCTACGACTACATCCCCGCGGAGCCCGCCATGCTCGAGAAGGCCCAGCGCCTCGAGACCGTCTGCGCCCGTCACGGAGTCCCACTCGCGGCGGCCGCCCTCCAGTTCCCGCTGGGCCATCCCGCCGTCGCATCCGTCCTCATCGGCTGCCGCTCGGGCGCGGAGGTGGACGAAAACTGCCGTCTGTTCCGCCTGAACGTCCCGGCCGCCGTGTGGGACGAGCTTCGGGCAGAACGCCTGATCCCCGAAACGGCTCCGGTCCCCGGAAATCGGGTGGCGAAACAGTGACCGCGGCCGGCGGAACCGAGAGCAGGGCCCTCGTGGTCGACGCCCATCAGCACTTCTGGGACCCGGCGCGGGCCGACTATCCGTGGATGACAGCAGAGCTCGCCCCCATCCGCCGCCGGTTCGAGCCCGAGGACCTGCGCCCGCATTTGGCCGAGCGGGGGATTGACCGGACCGTGCTCGTGCAGACCCGCTCGAGCCTCGACGAAACGCGAGAATTCTCCACGGTGGCCGCGGCGACGGATTTCGTCGCCGGGGTGGTGGGGTGGGTGGACCTGACGGACCCCGGTGTCTCGATGACCCTGCGCGCGCTCAGATCCTCTCCCACGGGAGCGACGCTCGTGGGTATCCGGCATCAGGTGCATGACGAGCCCGACTCCGCCTGGCTGCTGCGCGATGACGTGGGCCGCGGGCTGCGGGCGGTGGGCGAGGCGGGACTGGCCTACGACCTGCTGGTCCGGACGCGGGAACTGCCGGCGGCCCTTCAGGTTGTGCGCGACTTTCCCGAAATACGCTTCGTCATCGACCACATCGCGAAGCCGCCCATCCGGACGCGCACGATGGACGGGTGGGCCACCGCGATGGCGCCGTTCAGCGACCGGGACAACGTCTACTGCAAGCTCTCGGGCATGATCACCGAGGCGGACTGGTCGGCCTGGCGGCCCGACGACCTCGTCCCGTACGTGCGGCGGGTGCTCGGCTGGTTCGGCGAAGACCGCCTCATGTTCGGCTCCGACTGGCCGATCTGCCTGCTGGCGGGCTCCTACGCTCGGGTCTTCGACGCCCTGCTCCACGCGTTGGGCGACATCTCGCCCAGCGCCAGGGCGAAGATCCTGGGCGAAAATGCGATTCGCTTCTACCGGCTGGACGAGAGCGGACGGTCAGGAATGCGGCCTCTCAGATGAAGAAGCCCCTCCTGAGGAGGGGCTTCTCCTATGCGTCGACCTTCTTGAGCCTACTGCCCGGGCGGACGGTAGCCAACGTTCTTCTTTGACGCCTGGTCTATCTCTTCGGGGGTGAGGAGAACAGTCGTCCTTGTGCGGGCCGCCCCGGCGGCCCCGACAGCCATTGACACCGCGGCGACGCTCGCATTGTCCGGCGCATCGAAGATGACATACACGTCATCCTCGCCGAAGGCATAGTAGAACGCCTCCAGCCTTCCATCCAGCCTCTCCAGCATCTCCTTCACAGCGGCGCGTCGCGCCGACCCGCCAGATTTCAGGATCCCTTTGATCCCTTCCTGGGTGTACGAGCCCTGCACGAGATACTTAGGCATCTGCAACCTCCTCCTTGACTTTAGTGATGGGGAATTTTCCGGTGGATGGACGAAGGGTCCAGATATGCAGTTGTCGGGTTCTCGCAGCGCGGAGGGAACTCCTCTTTACTCGCCCGTCACTGGTCCCGCACCCACTCGCTGACGACCGGAATGGAGAACGTCTTCTCGTTGTAGGTCAGGACCGCATAATAGACCGACAAGACGAGAAAGACCGGAAACACGAAAGGGAAGAATAAGACGACCCAGTGCAGGAACGGGAAGAGCGCGATGATGGACATCCCCACGTATACGATCACCAATGCGAGGAACCAGTATAGCGCCAGGCGCGCGTGACGCTTCATGAACGGGTCCTTCCTGAGATCTGTCAGAAGGATCAGGAGCGCAATGACCCAGACCGGATAGGCCAGCGCGGCGAGCAGCCGCCTGGACTGGCTTGGCCTCTCAGACTGCTGGCGCATCCCGCCTCATCCCCTCGCGCACCCACATCCGGGCGCGAACTCACAGAATCTCGCCATCCATGATGGCCGGCACGGCGGGAGGTGTTCTGGAGGCGCCTCCTCCTCCAGGAGCGCCAACCGCCGCTCCATTTCGGCTCGAATCGCTCCCAAGTTTTTAAACCATATGTCGTATACCATGAACTTGTCATCGGGGATGGCGGAGTAGTAAATGATGAGACGGCCACGCTCGCTCCCCACCAGGGCGCACTCGAAGCCGAGCCGGTCAAGGTAGTGCGGAACGTCCTCAGGCAGCCGGTCCCGCGCGATCATCTTCCGCTGCTTGTTGTTCCGGAGAATCGTCGGGAGGCCCTGAAAGAGGACGATGGAGGCTTTAATGTGGCCGAAGAGCGACTTGACCCGTCGGGAAGCTCCTGGAATTCCGTACCAGATCACGTCGTCCAGCGCAGCCTGGAACCCTCGGTGCTGAAGGGAGGCCATCTTCTCCTCCGCATCCTCCTCCTGCCTGCCTCCCGCACGGCGCCTGTAGACCGCCTTTCGCGGGAACACGAGGTCGTTCACGGTGAGCCCCTCACGGCTGGGGAGGGGGACGAGGCTCTCCTTGACGCGCTGAGCGAATTCGAGATTCTCGCGCACCGCTGCGTTGTCGCCCGTGACCATTCTCCGTAAAGGAGACGCGGCCGCGCACCCGCACACCTCGGCATAGATGCACGATCTGCCAAACCACTCGCACCTGGGCAGCCGGGCAGGCTCTTGCGTCTCGAGCGCCTCGCGCAGAAGGTCGCGGCGGCGGACCATTTCCTCGGCCATCCTCGCAAGATCGGAAAACTCGACGTCAAAGGCTTTCAGTTCGGGAGGGCGCCCCCATTCGGCGCGCTTATAGTAGAGAAGGTGGCCCGTGCCCGTGTTCTCTGGGCCCCTGCCGACCATCGTGCAGTACATTCCCAACTGCTCTACGTGCCCCGGCCTTGAGGCGATGATGTCCGTGGGTATGGAGGTGGTGGTCTTCAGCTCCAGCGGGATCGCCTCGTAGACGTCGATCTTCCCGACGATTTCCTGAAAATCAA
>DASUDA010000045.1:0-9836 GCA_036275835.1 bacterium
AGCCTCGGCGCTCGACCCCGGCGACGTGCAGCGGGTGGAAGAGGCGGCGAACACGGTCGTGTTCGAGAATCGGCCGGTGACCGTCCGCTTCGTCGACGCCGCCGCCTCGGACGCGCTGGGACTGCGCCGCGTGCCGCTCCGTACGGGGGTGTTGAGGATCGTGGAGATCGCCGGGTGTGACCGGTCGGCGTGCGGCGGGACCCACGTGCGCGGCACCGCTGAAATCGGGCTTGTGCTGGTCCGCCGCTGGGAGCGGGCGCGCGGTCGCGTGCGGGTGGAGTTCCTGGCCGGGTGGCGGGCCGTCAGGGACTACCGCTGGAAACACGCGCTTGTCAGTGAGTGGAGTTCGCGCCTCACGGTGGGCGACCGCGATCTGGGGGATGCGTGGGAGCGTCTCGCCCGAGAGGCGCAGGAGGGGGCCCGCGCGCTCGAGGCCGCCCGCAAACGCCTCCTCGCCTATGAGGCGGGGGAGCGGCTGGCTGCGGTTCCGCCCGCGCCCGTCAAGATTCTGCGACTGGAGTTTCCGCAGCGAGACCCCGAGGAGGTCCGCCTCCTGCTCCGCGAGATCACCGCACGAGAACGCTGCGTTGTCCTGGCCGGCATCGTGGAGACGGGCCGTCTGTACTTCGCCCGCTCGCCGGGGGACGGGCCGGAGATGGCCGCGCTGTTTGGGCGGGCCGCTCAGGCCGTGGGCGGCCGCGGCGGGGGCACCGCCGAGTTTGCACAGGGCGCGGTCGAGCAGGGCGACCCTGTCGTGCGGGCCCTGGCGCTTGCCGAGAAAGAAGTTCGCGGTGCCTGAGCTTCCCGAGGTCGAGACGGCGCGGCGGAGTCTCGCCCGGGCCGTCGTCGGGAAGGCGATCGCCCAGGCCCTGGTGCTCCGCCCGGTGGCGATCCGCACGCACACGCCGCGGGCCTTCTCCCGAGCCGTGCAGGGTGCCGCCATCACGGACGTTGTCCGCCACGGGAAATCGCTGTGGTTTCTCCTCGGGCGGTGGGTCGTCATCTTCCACTACAAACTCTGGGGGGTGGTGCGGTTTCACGCAACGGCCCCCGACCCTGGAAGGGAGACGACCCTGCTTCTCGTCTTCTCCGACGGGTCCGGGCTGGAATTCCGCGAGCTCCAATTGAGCGCATTTCGGCTCCTGAAGGCCGGCCGGGAAGCCGCAGAGGACGCGGAGGGGATTGAGCCGCTGGCCCCTACCACGACCTTTGACGTCTTCCGCCGCGCCCTCGGGCCGCGCGGGGCGGTGAAGGATGCGCTCTGCCATCAGACGCGCATCGCGGGGATCGGCAACCTGTGGGCCCATGAGATCCTGTTCCAGGCCGCTCTCCGCCCCGACCGCAAGGTGGAGACGCTCACACCCGATAAAGCCCGTGCCCTCTACCGCAAGACGCGCGAGACCCTGCGCAACGCCATCGCGGCCGGAGGCGAGCCGGATTTCGCGGACGCGTCGGGCAGGAAGGGCCGGTACCGCCTCGCCGTGTACGGACGGGCGGGCCAGCCGTGCACGGTGTGCGGGGTGCGGATCCGCGGAGGCCGATTTCACGGACGGCCGACGTTTTTCTGCCCGTCGTGCCAGAAATAACCCTGTGCGTCCCCTGGAGGCCATGACCCCCCGCCCCCCGCTCGCCGTTGATCCGCGCCTGGTCACCGAGGTCCTGGAAGCGCTTGTCAGCATTCCCTCCGTGAACCCCGCGCTCGTTCCCGGAGCGTGCGGGGAGGGAGAGGTGGCCCGCTATCTTGCGGCCGCCTGCGGGCGGCTCGGGATGACCGTGACGCTCGAGGAGGTCGCTCCCCGACGTCCCAATGTGATCGCCGTAGTGCCGGGGACCGATCCCGCCCGAGGCCGGAGCCTCATGCTCAACGGCCACACGGATACGGTGGGGACGGCGGGAATGGAGGCTCCCTTTGCCCCAGCGCAGCGGCAGAACCGCCTCTTCGGCCGGGGCAGTGTCGATATGAAGGGGAGCCTCGCCGCGATGGTCGCCGCCGCGGCCGCTCTCCGCGACGCCGATCTCGAGCCTCTCGGCGACGTCGTTTTTACATTCGTGGTGGATGAGGAGCACCTGAGCCTGGGGACCGCCGCGATTGCCGCCACCCGCCGAGCCGATGCCGCGATCGTGACCGAGCCGACCGGTCTTCAGATCTGCGTGGCGCACAAAGGCTTCGTCTGGGCGACGATCCGGACGGAAGGGCGCGCCGCTCACGGAAGCAAGTACGAGACCGGGGTGGACGCGATCGCCCACATGGGGCGGGTGCTGGCGGCGCTGGAGCGCCTCGACCACGAGGTTCTGCCCCAGCGCACCCATCCGCTGCTCGGCCGGCCCTCCGTGCACGCGTCCATCATCCAGGGGGGCGAGGGGTTGAGCACGTATCCCCCGTCCTGCTCCCTCGCGATTGAGCGCCGCACCCTGCCCGACGAGACCGCGGAGGGGGTCGAGGCCGAGCTTCACGCGGTGCTCGCATCCCTCGGCCGGGCCGATCCTCTCTTTCAGGCCTCGCTCGAGGTGACAGGCGTGCGCCCGGGGCTCGAGGTGGATCGCGGCGCAGAGATCGTGCAGGCCCTGCACCGGGCGTACGTGGACGTGCGCGGGAGCGCCCCCGCCTACGTCGGCCAGGGAGCGTGGTTCGACGCCGCGCTGCTGGCCCGCGCCGGCCTCCCCACCGTGATCTTCGGACCGTCCGGGGACGGAGCGCACGCGCAGGTGGAGTACGTGGATCTTCCCTCGGTCGTCACCTGCGCGCAGGTTCTGGCGCACGTGATCGCCGGCTTCTGCGGCGCCGCGCCGTAGCCCGCCGGCAGGCGCAGTGCGTGCGCATCCTGACCTTTCTCTCGGACTTCGGGAGCGGGTCCCCGTATCCCGCCGCGATGAAAGCCGCAGCGGCGGCGATCGCGGAGGCCGTGGTCGTGGACATCTCCCACGACGTGCCGCCGCAGTCCATCCGAGGAGGAGCCTATCTCCTCTGGTCGGTCGCGCCGGTGTTCCCGTCCGGGACGGTCCACTGCGCGGTCGTCGATCCCGGCGTGGGAACGGCCAGGGCAGCGCTCGCCGTCGTCTCCGGGGGCCAGATCTTTGTCGGTCCGGACAACGGGCTGCTGCTCCCGGCCGCGCGCCGGATCGGATCGCCCGCGGTGTACCGGCTCACCAACCCCGCGTACTGGCGCCCTTCGGTGTCGGCGACCTTTCACGGCCGCGATATCTTCGCCCCCGCGGCCGCCCACCTCGTTGGCGGCGCGCCGCTCGGGAAAATGGGTGAACCCGTGGCGGCCTGGGTGGATCTGATCTTCCCGACCGGGAAGGGGAAGGGGCGCGTCCTCACCGGCGAGGTGTTGTGGGTTGACCGGTTCGGAAACCTGATCACCACCATTCCCGGTCCGCTCCTCGGGACGCTGCCGGCCGGGAGCGCGGTGGTCGTGGAGGCGGGTGCAGCACGCCTGCGCGCGAGGGTGGCCCGGACGTTTGCCGACGCCGGGCCGGGTGATGCGGTCGTCTTTATCGGCAGCGACGATCTGGTCGAGGTCGCCGTCACCGGCGGAAGCGCGGCCGCCCGCAGCAAAGCCACCCCCGGATCGGAGATCGTGATTCACCCCGCGTGAGATCGCCGCGCGTCGATCACTCCGTCGGCGATCACCAGGATTCTCCGCGCGGCGGGGCGAAACGATATGTGAGTTGCATCCCGCGGGTTGTGCCACACGGACCCCGCTGTGTCCGCTTGAGGAGAACAGGAGACCAACGGATGAACCGCCGACGTGTGCTGCCCGCTCTCGTCATCGGGCTCCTCGTCACCGCCCTGGCGCTGCCGGCTCTTCCTCGGGCCGAGGCTGCCGACGCCCGGTTTGTGCTCACCGCGCTGGAAACGTTTCAGAAAAACTACGTCGATCCGCTGCCCGCCGCACCGCTGCTCAACGCGGCGCTGGACACCCTCCGGCAGAAATTCGCCGTCTCTCCGTTCGGCAGCCCGATTTCATCCGAGGCCGCGGATGCCGAGGCAGAAACCCTCTTCACGCAGCGGTTCGCAGAAATCCTGAGTCAGGTGAATGACCGGTACTCGGCGACCGATCTGGCCTATACGGCGGTGGCCGGCATGCTCGAGAGCCTCCACGACTCACACACGGGGTTCATCTCCCCCGCGGTGTTCCAGGAGGAGAAGCGGCGCGAGAGCGGGCTGGCGTCGTTCACGGGCATCGGGATCGTGCTGCTCTCGCGGGACGGACAATTTTATGTGAACGAGGTGTATGCGGGAACCCCCGCCGAGTCGGCCGGTGTGCAGCCGTTCGACCGGGTGCAGGCGGTCAACGGAATGTCGACCGACGGGCTGAGGGAGGGCGACGTCAGCGCGATGATCCGAGGCCCGGCCGGAACGCAGGTGGTGCTCACGGTCGTGCGGGCGGGAGAGGCTCAGCCTCTGGAGATTCCGATTGTGCGTGCCCCGATCCAGGTCCCCGGCGTGACGAGCAAGATGCTGGATGGCGGCATCGGCTACGTGCGGCTGCACGAGTTTGTCTCGGGCGTGGGGCATCCTTTCCGCGATGCGATCTTTTCATTGCGCCGGGGGGGAATGCGCGCCCTCGTGCTTGATCTGCGAGGAAACCCCGGCGGGCTCGTGGACGAACTCCGGGACGTGTCCGCCGCTATTCTGCCGCAGAGCGCGCCTTTTCTCCAGATGAGAACGCGGGGCGGCCGTCAGCTCGTGCTGGAGACTCCCAGCCCGCCGATTCTTCCTGATTCCGTTCCCGTCGTCGTGCTCGTGGACGAAGGGACCGGATCTGCCGCCGAGCTGCTGGCCGCCTCGCTGCAGGAACAGTCCCGCGCCGTGATCGCCGGTACGAAGACGGCGGGTGCGGTCGAGATCGGAATCACGGTGGACCTCCCCGAAGGGGCGGGGATGAGCGTCACGGTGGCGCGTGTTCTGAGTGGCAAGGGCGCCCGCCTCGAGGGTCAGGGGGTGACCCCCGACATTCAGGAGAGCCTGACGACCGTGGCGATGAACCTCGGGCACGACAGTCAGCTGGACAAGGCGCTCGAGGTGCTCAAGGCGAAGATGGGCGCCGCATCGAGGACGCCTCCCCGGCCTGCGCGTCCCCAGGCGGCCTAGGGTTCCCCGTAGTCGCCACCCCGGCCCTCGTCTTCACTCTGTGTGACTTTCGGAGGAGTCCGTATGCGCGGTGCTGCTGTCCCGATCCTGGCGATCGTTCTTGCAGGTCTCGTCGTGTACTCCGCGGTGGTGGGGACGTACAACCGCCTGGTCCAGGCCGCCCAGCAGGTGAATGCCGCCCAGGCCGACGTGGAGACCCAGCTTCAGCGGCGGTTTGATCTGATCCCCAACCTCGTCGAGGCCACGCGCGCCGTGCTGACGCAGGAGCGGACCGTGTTCGAGGCCCTCGCCCAGGCGCGGACCCGGTATGCGGGGACGAGGCCGGGGACGCCGGAGCGGGTGGAGGCGGCCAATCAGGTGGAGAGCGCGCTCGCGCGCCTCCTCGTGATCGTGGAGAACTACCCGGTTCTCCGCAGCAACGAGACGGTCCAGGCGTTGATGCGGGAGCTCGCCTCGACCGAGAACCAGGTCGCCTATGCCCGCCGCGGGTACAACAGCGCGGTCCAGGCCTACGATACGATGATTCAGACGTTCCCCACCAGTCTCATCGCCGGCCACCGGTTTCCGCCGCGTCCCTACTTCCAGGCCCAGCCCGGCGCCGAGCAGGCGCCCCGGGTCGATCTGACCGTCCCATCGCCCTGAGGATTTGGGGGAAACGCGTGCGCGCGGGACGCGTCCTCGCGGGTCGGGTCGCCGTCTGCTGCGCCGTCGCCGCGTGCTGCCTCGTGGGCGCGGCCTCGCTCGGGGCCGCGGCTGCCGCGCCGGCGTTCCCCCGACCGACCGGGTACGTCAGCGATTTCGCGCACCTGCTGGATCCGGCGGCGCGATCATCGCTCGAGGAGCGGCTGGCGCAGTTCGATCGGACGACGGGCAACCAGATCGCCATCGCCATTTTCCCCGGTCTGGGGGGCGTTCCGATAAATGCGTTTGCCGCCCAACTCGAGGAAGCGTGGAAGGTCGGCCGCAAGGGCAGGGACACCGGTATCCTCCTGCTCGTCGCCCTGAGGGAGCGCGAGGTGCGGATTGAGGTGGGGTACGGGCTCGAGAGTAAGATCACCGACGCCGATGCGGGGACAATTATCCGTCAGGTCATCGCGCCCGCGTTCCGTCTGGGACGGTATGCAGACGGGCTTGCGGGAGCCGCGGATGCGCTGATCGGCTTGATCGGACAGGCGGGTCCCAGTCAGGCTCCGGGGACATCTCCGGAGCCCCGCGCCACCGTGCCACCCGGTGAGGCCGCACGCAGAGGGTCTCCGGGCGTCACCGGGGTCATCGGCTTTCTTCCCCTCGTCCTCTTCCTCGCCTTTGTGGGTCTGGCGTTTGCCGCCACCCGCGTTCAGGCGCGGCGGTGTCCCCGGTGCGGGACTCGGCTGCAGGCCTCGGCACAACATTCCATCATTGGCGCAGGAACCGTCCAGGCGTGGGTCTGCCCACGCTGCGGGTATCGGGAAAAGGAGCTTCTGCGCTCGGGGTCGGGCATGATTCTCCCCTGGGGGCTTGGGTGGGCCGGAGCGAGCGGGTGGGGCACCGGGGGATTCTCCGGGGGCGGAGGCTTCGGCGGGTTCGGCGGCGGAGCCTCCGGCGGAGGCGGCGCCTCGGGAGGATGGTAGCGCGATGACTCGGGTCCACCGCGTCTTGAGCCGGATAGAGAAGACCCACCTCCGGCGCCTCATCGAGGAGCTCGAGCGGGAGACCGGTGCCGAGATCGCCGTCCTTGTCACGCCGCGCGTGGATGATGTCGACCGATTTGCGACCCTGTACTTCGACCACCTGGGCGTGGGAAAGCGCGGGCACGACAACGGGATCCTCATCCTGGTGGTGATGGATCGCCGCACGGTCCGCATCGAGGTTGGTCGGGGCCTGGCCTCCGTCATCACGCCTGAGGCCGCTCAGAGCATCATCGCGCACAGTATGGTTCCCCTGTTCCGTGGTGGCCGGTACGGCGACGGCCTGCTGCGGGCCGTCGAAGCGCTCGGTCACCTCATCCGGGCGGCCCGCTCCGCAATCAACGACGCGCGGTGACGACGGCCGGGGGATGACGCGCGGTGCAACGATGACCGCCGCAGAAGTGCACGGACATCGCGGGGGCACCACGCCGGGGGCGGTCCCCATCACCCTGGTCGTGGTCTTCCTCGCCGCAGCCGCATGGGCGGTGACAGCCTATAACCGGATGGTGGCTGCGCGCCTGTCGGTGGACACGCAATGGGCTCAGGTGGAGGTCCAGTACCAGCGCCGCGTGAATCTCGTCCCTGCGCTTGTCGCAGCGGCGCGGGGATCGCTCGTTCAGGAACGCTCCGTCTTTGAAGCGATCGCGCAGGCGCGCGCGGCGTATCTGGCGGCACCGGCAGGATCTCCGGACCGCGTCCGCGCGGCGAGCCAGTTGGAGAAGCCCCTCGGCCGGCTCATCGCCGTCGTGGAGGCGTCCCCGGCGCTGCGGAGCAGCGAGACGGTGGCCGCGCTTATGGATGAACTTGCGGGAACCGAAAACAGAATCGCCGTAGAGCGGCGCCGGTACAACGAACGCGTGCGGGGGTACAATACCCTGGTGCAGCAGTTCCCCGGGTCGGCTATTGCGGCCCGCACCGGGTTCCGGCCCAGGCCCTATTTCGAGGCTGCCGCTCCGGCCGCAGCTCCCCCGCCCATTGGCCTGCCCTCCCCGTAGTGCGGGGCCCCGGAGGAGTACGGCATTGACGGGACAAAGAGTGGGAGGGCCATGGTCAGCACGTTCCGGAAGACCGCGTGGCTCGTAGACTGCGGTCAGATGCCCTATGGCCGGGCGTGGGCGCTCCAGCGGGCGGTCGTAAGTGCCCGCCAGGAGGACCGCATCCCGGACGTCCTCCTGTTCACCGAGCATCCTCCGGTCATCACGGTGGGCAGGGCGGGGCGAGCGTCCAACATCCTGGCGCCGCGGGACGCCCTGACGGCGCGAGGCGTCGAGGTCTATGACATCGAGCGCGGCGGCGACGTGACGTACCATGGCCCGGGACAACTGGTGGGGTACCCTATCCTTAACCTTCGCGCTCTCGATGAAGATGTTGTCCGATACGTCCGGCTTCTGGAGGCCGCCATGATCGCCACGGTCGGCGCGTGGGGCATCGCGGCGGACCGTGTGCGGGGCTATCCGGGGGTGTGGGTGGAGGATGCCAAGATCGCGGCGATCGGCGTCGCGGTGAAGCGAAAGGTCACGATGCACGGCTTCGCCCTCAACGTGGACCCGGACCTGTCCTATTTCGATCTGATCAACCCCTGCGGTCTGGGAAGGCCCGTGACCTCGATGGCCCGCCTGCTGGGGCGGCCCGTCAGCGTTGGGGAGGTGCGGCCCGCCGTGGTCCGCGCTTTAGACGAGGCGCTTCAGATGACGTTCACGCCGCTGGCGGCAGCGGATCTCGAGGCCCGGGTGAGTACGCCCGGGCCGGCGCGGCACGGGTGAGGCGGGCGGGTTAAGGGAGGGGGCAGGCCATGGGGCAGGACAGCCTGGCGGTGGGCTCGGTCCGAGCAGCGCCCGGAACCAAGGCAACCGGGTTCCTTGATGTCCCGGGTACCCCGATCCGGATGCCTCTCACGGTGGTCAACGGGGCGGCCCCCGGTCCGCTTCTCAGTGTTACCGCGGGAGTACATGGGAGCGAGTATCCGGGCATCGAGGCGGCGATTCGCACCGCCGCCTCTCTCGACGCCCGCGACGTCCGGGGCGCGGTCGTGATCGTCCACATCGTTGATGTTCCCGCGTTCACCGCCCGCGCCATTTACGTCTGCCCGCTTGACGGGAAGAATCCCAATCGCCTCTTTCCGGGAAACCCGGCCGGCACCGCCAGCGAGCGTCTCGCGCACACATTGTTCTCGGAGGTCATCGCCCGCGCGGAGTATTATGTGGATCTTCATGGCGGGGATCTGAACGAGGCGCTCATCCCTTTCACGATCATGTTGGAATCGGGCACGCCCGCCGTCGATGCGCAGACGATGAATCTCGCTCGCGCCTACGGCATCCGCTACGTCGTCCGCGGCCGCGTGGCGGGTGGAACGTATGCGGCGGCGGCCCAGCGGAGGATTCCGGCGATCTTGACCGAGGCCGGCGGCCAGGGGCTTCTCCAAGAGTCGGCGCTGCAAATTCACCTGCGCGGCCTGCGAAACGTGATGCGCCACCTCGGGATCCTCCCCGGCGGGCCGGAGCCGACGGAGCCGGTGACCCTGCTCACGGAATTCCACTGGGTCACCTCGGCGCACGGCGGGCTGTTTTACCCGGACATCGCGCCAGGAGACCGGGTCGCTCGCGGCCAGCGGGTCGGGGAGACACGAGATTACTTCGGTCAGCGCCTGGCCGAGGTGACCTCACCGGGCGACGGGATCGTGCTGTTCACCGTCACGACGCCGGCCACAAACCCGCAGGACCCTCTCTTTGCCGTGGGCGGACCCGGATAGGGCTCAAGGGATCTCAGAAGTGCTGCGGGCCGGCGCCCTTTCGAGGGGCGCCGGCCCGCACGGCCGTCAATAGAGCGTGTGCCTACATCGGCTCGTCATCGTCTTCCGCGCCGAACTCCTCATCGCGCTCTGTCGACTCGCGGCTCCCCCAGGGGGATTCTCGCCGCATAGGCTCCATGGACGGAGACGAGGGGCTGAGCGGTGGAGGGGGCGTGATCCCCGGCATCGCCGGTCCCATCGGCATAGGCCTCTGGGCAGCAGGCTTCCGTGCCGGCTTGACGGCGCGCCTGGCGCGCCCGGCCCCGCCCTTCGCTCTTGCTGC
>DASUDA010000046.1:0-2061 GCA_036275835.1 bacterium
CCGTTCAGTGATGCGGGCAGATCGCATCATCGTGATCGTCCTCGACAGCTGCGGGGTCGGCGAGGCCCCCGACGCCGCCCTCTACGGAGACGAGGGAGCGAGCACGCTGCCCCATACCGCCGACGCCTGCGGCGGCCTTCATCTGCCCGTGCTCGGACGCCTGGGGCTGGGACGGATCGCGCCGATCAGGGGGGTCCTCCCCGATCCGGCGCCCGCCGGAGCATTCGGGAAGATGGCCGAGGTGTCCGCGGGGAAAGACAGCACCACCGGGCACTGGGAGTTGATGGGCGTCCGCGTAGAGAAGCCGTTTCCGACATACCCTCACGGGTTTCCCCCCGAGGTCATCGAGCCATTTCAGGCGCGGATCGGCCGGCGCATCCTGGGCAACCGCCCGGCCTCGGGCACGGTGATCATCGCGGAGTTGGGTGAGGAGCACCTGCGTACGGGATTCCCGATCGTCTACACGTCCGCCGACAGCGTGTTTCAGATCGCCGCGCATGAAGACCGGATCCCTGTAGAAGAGCTCTACCGGTACTGCCGCATCGCCCGTGAGATCCTGGCCGGACCGCACGCGGTGAGCCGGGTCATCGCCCGGCCGTTTGTGGGCGAGCCCGGCCGGTTTGTGCGGACCGACCGCCGGCGCGACTTCTCCCTGCCCCCGCCGGAACCGACGGTCCTGGACCACCTGCAGGCGGCCGGGGTTCCGGTCGTGGCCATCGGCAAGATCTCGGACCTATTCGCCGGCCGGGGCATCAGCGAGGAGATCCACACGCATGACGACCGGGACGGGCTGGAACAGACCCTCCGGGCGATGCGGGCGGCCCGCCGCGGCCTCGTCTTCACGAACCTGGTGGATCTGGACAGCCGCTTCGGCCACCGCAACGATCCGCGGGGCTACGGCAACGATCTCGAGATGATCGACACGCACTTAGTCCCGGTCGTCGCCGGTCTCGGAGACCGCGATCTCCTCCTCATCACCGCCGATCACGGCAACGACCCGACAACCCCGGGCACGGACCATACACGCGAGTACGTCCCTCTTCTGGTCGCCGGTCCTCGGGTCCGGGGTGGGGCGGACCTGGGCGTGCGCCGCACGTTTGCCGACGTCGGGGCCACGGTGGCGGCGGCGCTCGGGGCCGCCCCTCCGCGCGGAGGGCAGAGCTTCCTCGGCCAGGCCGTCGCGGCATGACCCGCGAGCACATCGCCGACGCCGTCGCGACCGTTCGCGCGCGGTCCCCCTCCACCCCGCGGCTGGGAATCATCCTGGGGAGCGGCCTGGGAGCGCTCGCGGACGATGTCGCCGCCCCGGTGGCGATCCGCTACACCGAGATCCCGCGCTTCCCGATCCCGACCGCGAAGGGGCATCAAGGCCGGCTCGTCCTGGGGGACCTGGAGGGGCACACGGTCGCGGTGATGCAGGGGCGGTGTCACCTCTACGAAGGCTACACGGCCGAGCAGGTCGCGTTTCCGATCAGGGTCCTCGCCGCCCTGGGGGTGCGCACCCTAATCGTGACGAACGCGGCCGGCGGGCTCAATCGGGCCTTCCGCGCCGGCGACCTGATGATCATCGCAGACCATATCAACTTCTCCGGGACGAATCCCTTGGTCGGCACGAACGACGACGCCCTGGGGCCGCGCTTTCCGGACATGTCGGGCGCCTACGATCCGGAGCTCCGGGCGCTCGCCCGGAAGACCGCCCGCGAGGAGAGCATCCGGGTGCGGACCGGAGTCTACGTGGGCGTGCTCGGGCCCTCGTACGAGACCCCGGCCGAACTCGCGATGCTCAGAGCCTGGGGAGCCGATGCGGTCGGGATGTCGACCGTCGTGGAGGTGATCGCGGCCCGCCATGCCGGCGTCCGCGTGCTCGGCCTCGCGGCGATCACGAACGCGACCTCTCACGCGACCCCCAAGCGACCGGGCGCGTCCCGGCCGGTCGCCTCCCCGCCACCGGCGTCCGGATCCGTCACCCACGACGCGGTGCTCGCGGCGGCCCGCGACATCGGGCCGCGGCTTTCGCGCCTGATCCGGGGCATCCTCCGCAGCCTGCGGGAGTAGCCCGAT
>DASUDA010000047.1:0-26453 GCA_036275835.1 bacterium
CGCACCCTGGCGATGTATGTGCGGTCATGCACGCGGGCCAGGGTGTCCTCGCCCACCGGGTCGGGAGTTCCGTGGGCCAGCGCCTCCCACAGAGGCGTCCTGTGCAGAAGTCCTTCAATCGCGTCGAGCCGCGCGGGGCGCTCGGGGTGGCGCGGAGGCGTCACGTGACGGCGGTAGTCGGAATGGGTGAGAAGAAGACCGGGGGCCGGAGCTCCGCGGGTCACGACCGCGCGCGCGCGGCGCGGGCGGCCTCCCGCAGCCGGGCGATCGCGGCCGCAATCCCCTCCGGCGCTCCGAACACGGCGGTGCCGGCGACGAGGACCGTGGCTCCGGCCTCGACAACCGCGGCCGCGGTGCTCGGCCCGATTCCTCCGTCCACCTCGATCTCGAACTCGAGCCCGCGCGCCCGCCGGCATTCCGCCAACGCACGGATCTTGGGCAGCATCTCGGGAATGAAGGCCTGCCCGCCGGCGCCGGGCTCGACCGTCATCACCAGTACGGCGGAGACGGACGGCAGGACCCACTCCACCTGCTCCACCGGCGTGGCCGGGTTCAGCGCGACCGTCGGATGGAGCCCCAACGCCGCGATCTGCTGGAGCGTCTGATAGAGATGCGGGCAGGCCTCCACGTGCACTGCCAGGCGCGAGGCGCCGGCTTTCGCGAAGGCGTCCAGGTGCCGCTCAGGCTCGACGATCATCAGGTGGACATCGAGGGGGAGACGGGTGACGTCCCGGACCGCGCGCGTGATCACCGGTCCCATCGTGATCTCGGGGACGAAACGGCCGTCCATCACGTCCACATGAATCATCGCCGCCCCGCCCCGTTCGGCCGTCCGGACCTGGTCGGCCAGATGGCCGAAGTCGGCCGCGAGGATCGACGCCGCCACCGCAATCTCCCTGTGTGCGTCCGTAACGCCCTCCCAGGACATGGGGCGGCGGGACGGCCCCGTCCGGAGCGCCCGCCGCGCCACGCGAGTTCCTTAGGGTCGGATCTCCTGGATTAACCGGCCCTCGATATAGACTTGAATGATCGTGTACCCCATGCCCGCGACTTGCTTATCGAGGTTCTCGCCGGGGCTGTGGATCCCTTCGTACGCCACGCGGACGCCCTGCTGGTCGATCACGACGATCTTCACGCTCTGATGGAGCGTGCCCTGGGGCATGACGAGTCTGACCCGCACCTGCCGCTGGCCGGGGCTGGTCTGGGTCGGAACCGGCGGAGTCGCCGTCACGATCGGCTGCGGCGGCGGACCGCCGCTGGAGCCCTGGCGGATCGCGATTGTCACGCTGACCGCGTCGCCGTGTTGGATGCGTGTGCCGGCCGGTGGAGCCATCGCCACGACTTGCCCGGGCGCCACATCGGCACGCGGGACCTGCTGAACGTCCCGCAGCGTCACCCCCAGGTCCTGCAGCATGCGGCGTGCCTCATCCAGCGACCGGCCGACCAGGTCGGGCAAGATCAGCGTCTGCTGGCCCTTGCTGACCGTGAGGTTCACCGCCTCCCCCCGTGCGACAGCGGCGCCCGGCGCCGGATCCTGGAGCAGGATATACCCCGAGGGCACGGTCTGATCGTATGTTTCACGGATCTCGCCCACAACCAGCCGGGCCTGATCGATCGCGAAGCGCGCATCTTCCAGGGAGTGGCGGCGCACATCGGGGACCTGGACCATTTCCGCGCCGAGGCTTGTCGTCAGGCCGATCACGCGGTTGACTTTGACGGTGCGGCCCGCGGGAGGATCCTGAGCCAGGACGGACCCGGCGGGCACCGTGGTGCTGTACGTCTGCTGGATCACCTGCACGCTCAGATGGTCCTGGCGGGCCAGGACCTGCGCGTCGGTAAGGGTCCGGCCGACGAACTCGGGGACGGTCACCTCAGGGACGTTCAGGTACGCGGAGATCGCCTGCCAGCCCACGCTGATCCCCACGAAGATCACGAGCAGCGCCCCTCCCGCGGCGAGAAAGGGCGTATAGGGCGTGAGGGCGGCGGGAGAACGAAACCGGCGGCGGCCATCCTCTCGCCCGGCCGCGCCGCGCCGGATCACCGCCGTGTCCTCGTCGACGGCCGGCGGCCTCTCGCGCCAGTGGGCCGCGTGTCCGAGGAGGTCCTCCCGCATCTCGGCCGCGGACCGATAGCGATCGCGCGCGTCTTTGGCCAGGGCCTTGAGGATGATCCCCTCCATGCGCTCGCTCAAAGGGGCGCCGTTGCGCCGGGGAACCGGCGGCGGCTCGTGCATGTGGCGCAGCGCGATAGCGATCGGGGTCTCGCCGTCGAACGGCAGGGTGCCCGTGGCGGCCTCGTAGAGGACGATGCCGAGGGAGTACAGGTCGGCGCTGCGGCCGACCCCGAGACCGCGTGCCTGCTCGGGCGAGAGATACTGGACCGACCCCAGCACGGTCCCCGTTTCGGTGATTGTGGTCGATGCCAGGGCGCGGGCGATACCGAAGTCGGTCACCTTCACCTGGCCGTCAGAGGTGACAAGGATGTTCTGAGGCTTGATGTCGCGGTGGATGATTCCATTGCTGTGGGCATAGTCCAGGACTTCGCACACCTGGGCGCCAATCTCGCGGGCCCGCTGCTCCTCGAGAGGACCCGTCCGCCGGAGGAACGTCTTCAGATCCTCGCCCTCGATAAACTCCATGACGATAAAGTGGACGTCGCCGTCCTGCCCGCTGTCGAAGATTTGCACCATGTGCGGGTGCGACAGGCGGGCCACCGCCTGTGCCTCCCGCTCGAATCGGGCGACGAACTCGGCGTTGTGGGCGTATTGATCGCGCAGGATCTTGATCGCGACCGCCCGGCCGTCCTCGAGGCGGCGGCCCCGGTAGACGAGGGCCATCCCCCCCTCGCTTAGCCGGCCCAGGACCTCGTACCGCCCGCCAAGAGTCCGTCCGATCACGGGCGGTTTCCCCCAGCACTCTGCGCGCGCAGCGCAACCTCGAGGACCCGGCGGGCGACGGGGGCGGCGACCTCGCCCCCGACTCCGGCATTCTCGAGGAGGACGGCTACCGCCGCCGACGGACGGACGGCGGGGGCGAACGCGATGAACCACGCGTGCGGCGGTCCGTGCGGATTCTCCGCCGTCCCGGTCTTCCCCGCGACCCGGACTCCCGCGATCTGCGCAGCGGTCCCGGTGCCGTTCACGCTTTCGACCACCCCGATCATGTCACGGGTCACCTGGGCGGCGAGCCGGGCGGGCAGAACTTCGCGGCTTCCGCGCTGCGCGTACGTCGCCAGGATCCGCCCATCCGGATCGCGCACCTGGGAGAGCAGAAATGGACGCATCATGACGCCGTGATTTCCAATCGCGGCCGCCACGAGCGCCATCTGCAGGGGAGTGACAAGCAGAGGACCCTGCCCGATCGCGATCTGGGCGAGACCCCGCTTTCCCAGAGCGTGGGGATCCGGGAGATGCCCCGCGCCCGTGGGGAGATCAAATTGGGGGGCGCGGCCGAGGCCGAGCGCCTCCGCGGTGCGGAGCACGGCCTGGGCGCCGGTGAGGAGCCCGACCTGAACGAACGTGACGTTGCATGAGAGCGCAAACGCCTGCGCGAGCGTCACGTGCCCGTGACTCTCGTTGTTGAAGTCGGTGATCGTTGTCCCCGCGACGGTGATAGATCCGGGGCAGTCGAACTCTGCCTGTTGGGTCACCCGGCCGCGGGCGAGGGCGGCCGCCAGGAGAATCGGCTTGAACGAGGAGCCGGGCGGATACTCCCCCTGGGTCGCCCGATCGACCAGCGGCGCGGATGGGTCGCGCGCGATTGCCGGCCACTGGGCCTCCATGATCTCCGGGTCAAAGGAGGGGTGGCTGAGGAGCGCCAGCACGGCTCCCGTGCGGGGATCGAGCGCCACCACGGCCCCCCGGCGGTCGCCGAGCGCCTGAGACGCGGCCTGCTGGACCGCGCTGTCCACAGTCAGGACGAGGTCGTTTCCCCGCGGCGCCCGTCCGAACGCCTGCTGAATGGTCTGCCAGGGGTTCCGTGCCGGCAATCCGAGGAGGGCGGGATCGTACTGCAGCTCGATGCCGGCCAGCCCATAACGCTGGGTGCGGTAGCCGAGGAGGTGCGCGAACAACGCTCCGGTCGGGTAGCGACGCACCTGGTGCCCGCCCGCCTCCGCGGAGTCGGCAAGCACCGCCAGATGCCTGTCGAGAATCCGTCCCCAATGGATCCGCTGGGCGGCGATCGCCAGGCGCGGATTCTGCGGTGCATCGGCAATCTGCGGGCCCCAGACGACCTGCACGGCCGCGAGATACGCGAGGAGGACGCTCAAAAGGCCGGCCAGGAGCCGGCCGAGGCTAGCGACCCGGCCCGCCATGATGCGCTCCGGCACCGTGAAATCGCTGGCCGGTCCGGCCCGAAATGCCGAGCAGCAGCGCCAGTGCCAGGAAGTTGCTGACCGCCGCGCTGCCGCCGTAGGTCAGGAAGGGAGCCGGAATTCCCGTGAGCGGGATCAGCCGCGTGCTGCCGGCGAGGATAATGAACGTCTGCAGCCCGAGCGCGGCCGCGAGCCCCGCGCCGACCAGCGTGTCCAGATCGCCCCCGGCCCGGACGGCCGTCCGGAAGATCCGGCCGAGCAACAAGAGGTAGAGGCTGACCACGCAAAACGTTCCGGCGGCCCCGAGCTCCTCTCCGATGGCCGGAAAGATCATGTCCGTGTGCGCAGCGGGCATGAGCTCGGGGTGGCCCGCGCCCAGCCCAGTCCCGACCACGCCTCCGCTCGCCAGGCTGTACAGGCCTTGCAGAATTTGGTAGCCGCGGCCGGTTGGATCCGCCCACGGGTTCAGCCAGACGTCGATGCGGACGCGCACGTGGGGGAACAGCTGGTAGCAGAGCACGGCCCCCAGCGTAAACGCGGCGAGTCCCAGGAGGACATAGTCGGGACGGCCGGTGGCGACATACAGCATGGCGAGGAAGACTCCAAAGTACAGCAACGCCAGGCCCAGGTCGCGCTGGAAGACAAGCAACAGCAACGCCCCGAGACAGACCACGAGCATCGGACCCACTCGCGCCAGGTCTGTGCTCCATCGGCGCGGCCCGGGAAGCATCAGCATCCCGCGCGTATCGGTGAGCACGCCGGCGAAGAACGCCACCAGCAGGAGCTTGACGATCTCCCCCGGCTCGATCGTGAACCCGCCGAGGAGAAGCCACTGTCGCGCCCCATTGCGCTCCACCCCCACCGTCACCGTGAGGACGAGGAGGGCAAGCCCCACCGCGGCTGAGAGGTACGCATACCGCCGGACCCACCGCAGATCTGCCAGCGTGCCGAGCGTGGCGAGCAGAGCGAGGAGGCCGAGGGCGATCCAGGCCGACTGGCGGCTCAAGTATTCCGGCCTCAGCCGGTAGATCATCACCAAGCTCAGGCTCGACAACCCGGCGACGATCGGCAGCACGATCTCATCGGCATCGCTCCCGGACGCGCACAGGGCCGCGTGCACGATCACGAAGCCGCCCAGGGCCATTGTGCCCGCCAGCACCGGCACCCAGGGCTCCGACCGGTAGACCGCGAGGTGCACCACGGCCAGGCCGAGCACACCGAGCGCGATCGCCCAGAGGAGCAGGCCCCGCTCAGACGTCCGGAGAGTGAGCGCGGCGCGCGCGGCATGACTAGAGGGGAGACGGAGACTGTCCACCGTCACAGTTCAGGGATGCTCCAGGAGGTCTTGAAGGAGTGTCTCCGCGTCTTCCGGGCTCCGGGCCGGGATTCCCCGCAGGAGATGGGCTCGATATGCGGGGGCGATCCGCGTCACGGGGACCGGAGTGGTCCGTACGACTGAAAACAGCGGAAGGCCGAGGACGCGCGCCGGGACACCCTGCATCACGACCACCTGAGTGCCGCGCACCCCCAGGAAGTACGAGTGCTCCAGGCGGTATGACCCGACGCCCGCGGCGAGGAACAAGGCGAGCGCCGCGGGGATCAGGACGCGGTGGGTGATCTGAGCCATCCAGCGCGGCCGCAGCCGGATGATCACCGCCGACGCGTTATCCAGTCCTCCGCGGGCGTTGGCCAGCCCCACAAGCGTCTGGCAGGCGTCCTCGGAATCAGCGCTGCCCCGGATCACGGCGGCCATTTCCTCCGCCGGAACCGCCGAGTGAAGGCCGTCGCTCGTCAGCACGAGGATGTCCCCGGCGCGCAGGGGGACGGTGACTACGTCAATCTGGACGTCCTCTGCGGTCCCGAGGGCGCGGGTCAGGACGTGGCGCTGAGCGTGAGCGCCGGGGTCCGTCGGGGCCAGGCCGCCTTGGCGGACGAGCTCGGCGGCGAGGGAATGATCGGTCGTGATCTGGCGAACGTCGCGGCCGCGGATCAGGTGCGCGCGGCTGTCCCCGACGTGGGCGACGACCCCATCGCGGCCGCTCACCATGAGGGCGGTGCACGTCGTGGCCATTCCCGAGCGGTCGGGGGACCCGCCCCGGCCGTGGATCACGGCATTCGCACGCCGGAATCCCGCCACAAGCGCTTCGTGCGGAGGGACCCGCCGTGACACGAGCGCGGGAACCTCCTGGTGCAGCGTGCTCACCGCCAGATCGCTCGCGATGTTGCCCGCGGCATGGCCGCCCAATCCGTCGGCCACCGCATACAGCGCTGCTCCGCGCCCGGCGTTATCCAGAACCAGGACGCGGTCCTCGTTGGTCTCCCGCACCCGTCCGGTCACGCTCACGGCGGCTCCCCGCGCCGCGAAGCCCGTCATGCGCTCTCTGCCCGGAACCCGAGAACGATCGCGCCGATCTTCAACTGGTCACCGGTCCGCAGCGCGGCCGGCCGGCGGAGGCGGTGACCGTTCAGCAGGGTGCCGTTCGTGCTCCGCAGGTCCTCCACCCACAGCCGCCCTCCCCGCTGGAAGACACGGGCGTGGTGCGCCGAGATGTAGTCATCGAACAGGACAATGGCGCATCCGGGAGCGCGGCCGATGGTCGCTTCGCCGGACACCAGAAACTCGCGACCCCGGAGCCCTTCCGGCTGCTCGACGACGAGCACGGTCCGCGTGGACGAGGCGGGCACGGCCCGCACCTCGAGATCCGCCAGCACCGCCCTCAGCACGCGGGCGACGAAGAGTAGGAGGCCCACGAGGAAGGCGAATCGGAGAAGGGGCAGGAGAAGAGGGGCCGTCACGGTCCGGCGAGATACTCCAGCAGGATCGTCCCGATCTGAATGCGGTCTCCCTCACGCAGCAGCGCGCGTGCGCGCCCGGTCGGGCGGCCGTTGAGCAGTGTGCCGTTTGTGCTCCCGAGGTCTACGATGGCCACCCCGTCGGGGGCGATCTCGATGCGCGCGTGGGCGCGGCTGACGCTGGGATCATTGAGGACGATGTCTTGACCCGCGCGCCGGCCGATCACCATGATCGGGCGGGTCAGAGGAAACACCCGGCCGGCCGAGCCCTGGGGGCCGGCCTGGATGCGGAGCCGGGCCGCGGAAGGCGTCTCCGGCGCACGCCGGTACACGCGGGTGTCGGTCCCCGCCGTGGGCTGAGCGATGGCTTCGGACTGCTCCCCCCGCGCCCTCTCTCCCGGCATGTCATTCCTCTCCGCGCCCGCGGCTTCCGGGATCAGTCTCGCCTCCGCGCCTATGTGGCCCCGGGTGACCTCTTCCCGGGGCTCAATCCGGACGCGCACCGGTCCGGGGAGGCGCGCGCCCAGCTCCTGCGCCCGGGAGCGGAGCGCCTGCGTCAGTTCGGGCAGCAACTCGACGACGAACGAGGCGTAGGGCGCGAAGTCGGTGGGATGGAGGAAGACGCGGTAGTCGTTCGGGACGAGCATCCCCTGGAGGCCGGCGACCGCGCCCTGATCCATCTCGCGCAGAAGGCGGCGCCCGATCTCGATGGGGTGCACGCGGTCGCGGGCCCAGCGGGAAAAGACACCCTCGACGAGTGTCTCGATGCGCCGTTCCAGGCGCACCAGGAGTCTCATTCGGTGCGAACCATCGGCGGCGAGCCGGCCGGCGGCTGGGTCACTCCGGGGTGATACACCGGCGTCCACCGGGAGGGACGACCCATTCCGTCGGCGAGACGCAGCTGCCCGCAGGCGGCCTGAATCTCCGTGCCCCGCTCGATCCGGACGGTGGTCGGGATGCCCGCGCGCCGGAGGATCCGAGCGAACTCGCGGACCCGGGACACGGGCGGCCGGCTGAAGGGGATGCCGGGAACCGGGTTCAGAGGAATCACATTGACGTGGCACCGAAGATTCCGAAGGACGCGCACGAGGGTGCGCGCCTCGGCGTCGTGATCGTTGACGCTGTCGATCAGCACGTATTCAAACGTGATCCGCCGGCCGGTCTCCGCGACATACTCGCGGCAGGCGGCCAGGAGGTCGGCCAGAGGGTACCGGTGGTTCACCGGCACCAACCGCCCGCGCAGGTCGTCGGTCGGAGCGTGCAGGGAGACCGCGAGCGTAAGCTGCAGCCGCTCCTGCGCGAGCCGCCGGATCTGGGGGACCAGCCCCACCGTCGAGATCGTCAGGTGGCGCATCCCGATCCCCAGGCCGTACGGCGCGGCGAGGATCCGCGCCGCCCGCACGGTCGCGTCATAGTTGGCGAGAGGTTCTCCCATCCCCATGAACACCACGTTCGTGAGGCGGGCGTCCGCCTGCCCGCGGATCAGCAGAGCCTGCCCCAGGATTTCTCCGGCGGTCAGGTTGCGGGAAAATCCCCCGAGGCCGGTCGCGCAAAAGACGCAGCCCATCGGGCAGCCGACCTGGGTGCTGATGCACGCGCTCCGGCGGCCGTCGTCGAACCGCATGAGCACGCATTCGATCGTCTGGTCATCATCGAGCGCGGCGAGATACTTGGTCGCCGACCCATCGGGCGCCTCGTGCGTCCGGAGGAGCCGCACCGCGCTGATTCGGGCGTCTGCCTGCAGGCGGGCGCGGAACGGCTGCGGGAGATCGGTCATCGCGTCGACGGTCTCGGCGCCGTGGGCGTACAACCAGCGGGCGATCTGGCGGCCCCGGAAACGCCGCTCCCCAAGGCCCTCCACCAGATCCTCGAGGTCGGAGAGCAGCAGCCCCCGCAGGTCATGCGCGACGGCACCCGCGGGATTCATGTCGTCCTCCGGAAAGCGGCCACGAAGAATCCATCCGTGCCGCACCGGTGCGGGTAGAGGAATTGCGCGCCGCGAGGCCCGGGCACGGCCGCCGGCCCCGGTTCCAAGAAGAAGGGCTCGAACCCCGGATGGCGCGCCAGGAACTCTTCGGCGACCGCCGGACCTTCTTCCGGCTCGATCGAGCAAACGCTGTACACGAGAAGGCCGCCCGGCCGCACCGCTCCCGCCGATCCGCCGAGGATCTTCTGCTGTTGCGCGGCCAGGGTGGCCAGGGACTCCTCCTGAAGGCGCCACTTGATCTCCGGCCGCCGCCGCACGACGCCCAACCCGGAGCAGGGAGCGTCCACCAGCACGCGCTGTGCCGCGTCCGGGTACTCGGCACCGATCCGCGCGGCATCGAGGTCGCGCACCTCCACGATCGACGCGCCCAGGCGCGCGCTGTGCCGCGACACCGCCGCGAGTTTCGCGGGCCGGATGTCGCAGGCGATGATGCGGCCGCGGTTCTCCATCAGGGCCGCGAGGTGGGTGGTCTTCCCTCCCGGCGCCGAACACGCATCGATCACGGTGTCTCCCGGGCGCGCACCGACGAGCCGGGCCACGAGCATGGATCCCTCGTCCTGCGGGGAGAACCACCCCGCGTCGTATCCGGCCTTTCGCGCATCCGGGGACCCGGCGGTGATGTGCCGCCCCTCCGGCAGGAACGCGGAAGGGATGGTCTCGACCCCGATCGACGCGAGGCGCGCGGTGAGGTCCTCGGGCGTGCCGCGGAGCGTATTCAGGCGTATCGCCGACGGCGGTATCTGGTTGTTGGCCGCGCACAGCGCCCGGGCTTCCGCGATCCCGAATCTCTCGATCCACCGCGCGACCAGCCAAGCGGGATGCGAGTAGCGCAGCGCGATCCCGTCCGCAGTCCCGGCGTCATCCGGAACCACCGAGGGAGAATCAGCCAGGCGCCGCATGACGGCATTGACGAGCCGGGCCGTCCCCCTGTGGCCGGCCCGCTTGGCGAGTTCCACGGCCTCCCAGCAGGCGGCGGCAGGAGGGATGCGATCGAGAAACAGGATCTGGTACGCGCCCATGCGGAGAATTGTCCGGATGCGGGAAGGCAGATCCCCAAGCGGCCTGCGGCTCAGTCGGGACAGCGCCCAGTCGATCTCGGCGCGGTGACGGAGCGTGCCGTAAATCAACTCTGTCGCCAACGCCTCGTCGCGCGGGGTGAGGGCAGCGCGGTCCAGGGCACGGCGGAGCAGGACGCCGCTCCAGGCCCGGTCCGCGTCAACGCGGTGCAGGACCTCCAGCGCCACCTCCCGCGAGGTGCTCGGACCCTCTATGGGGACGACGGCACGCGGGCGGCTGTGCTCATGCCACAGGCCCAGGCGACATCACTCCTCCCGCCGCAGATTGGACAGGAGAAGCAGGCGCACCAGTTCGAGGATGGCCGTCGCCGCCGCCGCGACGTACGTCAGAGCAGCCGCACTGAGAACGGCGCGCACGCCGGCGAGCTCGTCGGCGGTGACAAGACCTTCGGCCCGCAGGACACGCATGGCCCGGCCGCTCGCGTCGAACTCCACCGGGAGGGTGACGAGCGTGAACGCGACGGCCGCGCTGAAGATCAAGATGCCGACCTGCATGAGCATCGGGGAGCGGAAGAGGAAGCCGATCAGGAAAAGCGGCCACGCGAGCCACGACCCGAACTGGCTCACCGGCACGATCGCCGACCGCACCGCCAGCGGCGCGTACGCCCGGGCGTGCTGGATCGCGTGTCCGGTCTCGTGGGCCGCCACGCCGACAGAGGCCACGGACGCGCCGTCGTAGACGCCGGACGACAAACGCAGGACGCGCGTGCGCGGATCATAGTGATCAGACAGGACACCATCAATGCGCTCGACCTGGACCCGTGCCAGCCCGTTTCGGCGCAGGATCTCCTCCGCGACCTGCGCGCCCGTCATCCCGTTGTGGATCGGGACCTGGCTGTACCGGCCGTAGGCCGACCGGACCCGGAGCTGCGCGTAGAGCGCGAGGAGGGCTCCTGGAATGACGATCAGAAACGTGGGATCCCAAAAAAACATTCATCTCACCCCCACGGCTCTCATTGTAGCATACCCTTTCCAGCCGAGTGCCGGACGTCTCCGGACACCGTCGAAGATCGTGCGGCCTCGGACCGCCCGGACCGTGCGAGGAGATCGACCCGGGGACCGGCACGGCAAAGGATCGTGGCACGAGTCGCCGAAGAGGAGAATCCCGCGGCTTTCGAAGAACCCAGGGGAATCGGCGCAGACGGACCGAGGAGGCGAACACATCATGTACATCGGACAGCGCAAGAGGGAAGTGATCCTGACGCCGAAAGAGGAACCCGTGCCGCAACCGATTCGGGTGCCCCAGCCGGAAAGGGCCGCGCCCGCGCCTCAGCCGGAGCGAAAGAAGGAGGTGGCCGAGAAATGACGCCCGACGCTGATTTCGGGGCGGGGGACGCGAGAAAGCCCCAGCGGCTCGAGGACATACTGAAGGCGCTGCAGAGCTGGCCCCCGCACACCATGCCGCCCGTCGGCCCCAACCTCGGCCCCAACTTTGTGTACGGCGCGCCGAGTGGCGGATCGCCCACATTCTCAGAGACCGCACCTGAGCCGGCGGTTACGATAACCGGATACGCGCTCGGATGGCGGGTATGGTCGGTCGTGTCCACCGTCAAAGGCGTGCGGCTTATGTCGTTCGGCGACACGATATGGCCGCCGCGCGCCCCGCTCCGCGCCGAATGCCGGACGTTGAGCGCGCAGACACGACAGCATGTGCCTCCGGAACCGGGATGCAGTTGCGGGATCTACGCGATGAAGAGACCACTACTGCATGGAGCGACCTTCGTCCCAGGATTGACCGTCTTCCCAGGAGTGTCCTTCGTCCCGGCAGCGACCTTCGTCCGGAGTTTCATGGGACTCGAGATGCACCCCGTTGTCGGGTGGGTCACCGGCAAAGTGGCTCTGTGGGGCCGCACCCTGGAGTCTGACTTCGGGTTCCGGGCGCAATACGCATATCCGCAGGTCCTGTGGAGCGGGGCCCTCGCGAAGGACAAGCGCGTCGCGCTCGGAAACGCCTACGGCGTCGAAGTCTATGAAATCGACGACACCGTGGTGCAGGCGATGGCGGACGCGGATTGGGACTGGTTGATCACGCAAGAGCCCTAGCGGCGTGGCAGAGGCGACGGAGCGCGAGGCACCCCACCCAGCACGGTCCCGGGAACGAGCGGGTGGCCGCGGAGGTACGCGGCCGCGGACATGCGGCGGCCTGAGGCCGGCTGGACCTCGTGAATGGCAACGCTCCCCTCGCCCGCCGCGACCACAAGAGGCTCCCCCTCGACAGGCGCCGCGCGGAGCACGGTTCCGGGAACGGGCCGCCCACCTGGAGGCGCCGGCGTATCTGCGAGCGCTGTCGCCCGCCAGATCATGAGCCGTTCTCCCTCCCTGAGCGTGTAGGCAACCGGCCAGGGGTCGAACGCCCGCACCAGGTTGACGATGCGTTCCGCTGGGTCAGTCCAGCGGATGAGGCCTTCAGCCTGCGACAGTTTTGGCGCGAATGTCACCTGCGCAGGATCTTGAGGACGGCGCGGGGCTTTCCCGGCGTCGAGGAGGCTCAGGGCTTCCACCAACACGTCCGCCCCCTCCCGAGCGAGGCGCGCCTCCAGGGTCCCGCTCGTATCCTCCGGGTTGATGCGGACCGCACGCTGGAGGATGATATCGCCCGCGTCCATCTCCTCTGACATGTAGAGGACCGTCACGCCCGTCTCCGTCTCCCCGGCGACGATGGCCCTGGGGATCGGCGCGGCCCCTCGGTACCGCGGCAGGAGCGACGGATGCAGGTTTATGCCCCCGCGGGGCGCGACCTCCAGCACGGCCGGAGGAAGAAGCCGGCCGAACGCCACGGTCACCAGGAGGTCGGGGGCCACCTCGCGGAGGCGACGAAGAAATGCGCCATCCCGCAGAGAGACGGGCTGGAGAACTTCGAGGCCATACTGCATCGCCGCGGTGGCCACGGGCGGCGGCTCCACCCGCCGGCCCCTGCCCTTCGGCCGGTCCGGGCGTGTGACCACAGCCGGAACATCGCTCGCCGCCAGCACAGCCTCGAGGGCGGGGACCGCAAACTCAGGCGTGCCCAGGAACACGATTCTCACGGAACGGGGGCGACCTCGGAGGCGGCCTCCTCCACGCGGCGGAGCGTCTTCGGGTCCCGGACGCGGTCGGTAAACAGGATCCCATTGAGGTGATCAATCTCATGTTGCAGAATGCGGGCGAGCAGTCCCTCGGCCTCGACCGTGACGAACCGGTTGCGCCGGTTGCGGGCGCGGAGGACCACGCGGCTGGCCCTCGGCACGTCTCCGAGGAGGCCCGGAATGCTCAGGCACGCCTCGGTCGCGACCGCTTCGCCGTCGTGGCGCAGGATCTCAGGATTCACCAGGGCGATCTTGCGCTTCTCCACCTCCACGACGAGAATCCTCTGACTGACGCCGATTTGAGGCGCCGCGAGTCCGAGTCCCCGCGCCTGCCGCATCGTGACGAACATCTGATCAATCAGAGATTGGACGTCGCGGGTGATGGCTCGGACGGGCTGGGCACGACGATGCAGAATCGCGGCGCGGGGGCTGTCCACGGTGATGATCTCCAGCCCCTGCGGCGGGACGGAGGCGGGCATCAGTGCATCTCCTGCGGATCGATGTCCACGACGAGCCGGCTTCCCCGAGCCGGGGGCGCGCCCTCCAGGGCGCTGCGCGCCGCATCTCTCACGGCGGCCGGCGAGGCGGACCGCAGAAGGCACTCCACCCGAAACGGCGGGTGCCCTCGGGAGGGGAGACCCGGCGCCGGTCCCAGGACCTCCACCCCGCAGCCGCGGGCGATCTCCGCCGCACGGGCGGCAAGGGAGCGGGCGGACACCCGATCCTGGCTGCTGGCGATGACCCGCGCCAGATGCGTATAGGGAGGATACCCAAACTCCTTGCGGATCCGGAGTTCGCTTTCGTACACGCGGGCGTCTTCCCCTGTGCGCAGGGCGGTGAGCACCGGGTGGTCCGGCGCCCGCGTTTGCACGACAGCCTCGGGACCCGGAGGCGCGGTGCACAGGGCGAGGACGGCGCGGAACTGCTGAAACGCGCGCTCAGCGGCGCGGAAATCTGGGAGGTGCAGAGGGGCGTCCGCGTCGATGATACCGACGAGGCTCGGGCAGACCTCCCGCGCCCGCAGCAGGAGTTGCGTGCCGACCACGATCCGGATCCGCCCGGCTGCGGCGTCGCGAGCCAGTGTGTCCCAGACCGGAGCGGCCTCCCGGTCCACCCGCGCCGTCCGCGCGGCGGGGAAGAGCCGGCGAAGAATCTCCTCGATTCGCCGGGTGCCTGCCCCGACCCATCGCAGGGCGATTCCCTTGCAGAGCGGGCAGACCTCCGGTGCGGGAGCCGTGTGTCCACACACGCGGCACAGGATCGTTCCCGTCTCTCTGTCGTAGGACATCGAGATATCGCAGCGCGGGCAGCGTACGACGTGCCCGCACTCCTGGCACAGCAGGACACGGGCGTATCCGAGGCGGTTCACGAACAAGGCGGCCCGGCCCCCAGCCCGAAGGTGGCGGCGGATCGCCTCGACAAGAGGCCGGCTCAACAGGCCGAGGCGCCCTGCCCGGCGTTCCGCGCGCATGTCCACCACCTTCACCTGCTCCGACCGCGTGGGTGTGAGCCGCACGCACCGCACGCGGCCGGAGTCGACAGCGGCGTACGTTTCGAGTGAGGGCGCCGCCGAACCGAGCACGACCGGAATTCCCTCGATGCCTCCACGGTGCATCGCCACCTCTCGACCATGATACCGCGGCGCCGCGCCGGCCTTGTAGGAAGGATCCTGCTCCTCGTCCACGATGATCAGGCCGAGCCGGTCGAGGGGGGCGAAGAGGGCGGAGCGCGTGCCGACGACCACGCCGGCGTCTCCTGTGTGGATGCGCCGCCACGTCGTTCGGCGCTGCGACGGCGGAAGATCCGAATGGTAGGTGACGACCGCCTCTTCGCCGGCCGCCTGCAGGCGGGTGATGAGAGCCGGCGCCTGTGTGATCTCCGGAACCGTGATCAACACCTGCCGGCCGCGTCGCACCTCGGTCGTCGCAGCCTGGACGATCCACTGAATTCGGGCCTCCACGTCGCCCCAGAGAAGCGTCGGCTGCGCGACCGCATCCGTGTCTCCGAGAGCGCGCCCCCACGACAGGGGAGGCGCTGCCGGATCCGGAGGATCGGATCGCCGGTCCTCGACACGCACCACTCCACGCGCCACAAGACGCCGCAGCGCGGAGCGCCCCGCGAGGCGCGCGAGGTCGGCCGCCGGGATCCCCCGGGGGGCGACGGCGAGAGCTGCGATGATCTGCTCCTGACGATGCCCCGCGCGACCGGAGAGCCGCTCGCTGCGCCCCAGCGTGGCGATCTGAGCCCGCCCACCCGGCGTCGACGGACCGCGCCGCACCTCGGGCGGCACCAGACATCGCACCGCATCGAGCAGGGTGGACACGGTCCCTTCGGCCACCCGGCGGGCCAGAGCCAGAAGCGAATCCGAGAACAACGGCGCGGGGTCAGGGATGTCGAGGATTTCCCGCAGCCGGTGCGGCGTGGATCCGGGACAGGGATGTACCGTGAGGATAAAGCCCGGGGCGGTACGCGGCCCGAGCGGCACGACGACCTGGACGCCGACGCCGACACGTGAGCGCAGGGCCGGAGGCACGCGATATGTCAGGGGGCGATCCTCGATGCGGGATGGAAGGTCCACCAGGACCTCGGCGCAGTACTCCGCGTCACCCGTCACTGACGGCTCTTCGCGCCCCCGACGATCGCCACCGCCTCGGAGACGATCGCCTCCGGTTCAGCCATGCGCCCGACGCCCACTTTCCCGGAGGCCAGCGGGCCGTACTCCGGGCCGATGACGTGCACGCCCCGGGCGCGGAGACGCTCCAGGTTCTCCTGCACCGCCGGAGAGGCGGCCATAAGATCGCTCATCGCCGGGGCCAGCAGGATCGGGGCTCGGGTCGCCAGCGCCGTTGCGCAGACGACGTCATCGGCCAGCCCGGCCGCGAGGCGCCCCAGCATGCCGGCCGTGGCCGGAGCGATGAGATACAGGTGGGCCCGCTCCCCGAGGGCGACGTGCGGCTCGTCCCACGGCGAGTCCGGCGCCCACATGTCCGTGATCACCGGATGGCGCGAGAGGGCCCGCAGCGTGGGAGGTCCGATGAACCGGGTGGCGGCCTGTGTCATGATGACGTAGACGTCCCCATCCAGCTTGACCAACAGGCGAACGAGGGACGCCGCTTTGTACGCGGCGATGCTCCCGCAGACGCCCACGACGATGACCCGTCCCTTGAGATCGCCCGGCACAGCGTCAGAACGGCCGACCCAGTCGCTCAGGCTGGAACTTCTGGGCCAGACGCAGAAGGACATCGACGATATCGTCGGCACTCCACATTCCGGTATCGACGATGATGTGGTAGCGGCTGAGATCCACGAGATCGATGCCGTAGGTCTTGCGGTATCGACGCCGCTCGCCCTCTTCACGCTCCTGAACGTCGCGGAGGGCCTGATCGTGCGGGACACTGTCGCGGGAGGCGACCCGAGACGCCCGCACCGGGAGCGGGGCCTTGAGCCAGATCCGAATGTCGCCATCGATCAGCCAGCCGCTGAGCCGGCTGTCCACCAGGATATCGCCGCCGCGCGCGGCCTGGATCTGCTTCTCGTCAAGATTCTTGTCGATGCTGGGATCCTGCTCGGCGAGGCGCCCCAGAGCCGCGAGGCTCATCCCGCGCCGGCGCGCTTCCTCCCGGAAGACATCCCCCGCCGAGAGATACCGGAGGCGGAGTGCCCGGGCGAGAGCCCGGGCGACCGTGCTCTTGCCGGCGCCGATCTCCCCGCTCACCGTGACGATCATTCCGTCTCGCCCACCCGCGCCTCAGCGGCCTCCTCCTCGGCACTCCCTTCCTCGGCACCACCCTCCTCGGCACCACCCTCCCTGCTCGTGAAACGGTGGGCGACCGTCTCCGGCTGCACGGCCGAGAGGACGACGTGCCCGCTGTCGGTAATGACCACGGCGCGGGTGCGCCGACCGTAGGTGGCGTCGATCAGGATTCCTTTTTCTCGCGCTTCCTGAATGATCCGCTTGATGGGCGCGGAGTCCGGGCTCACAATCGCAATGATGCGGCTGGCCGCCACGATATTTCCAAACCCGATGTTGATGAGACGCGTCTCCATGAAACCATCCTTGCCCTCGCACGGCGGGTCTGGCGCGCCTGATCCCGCGGCGGCGAGGGCCCGCGCCACCCCGGCGGGACTATTCCACGTTCTGGATCTGCTCGCGGAAGCTCTCCAGTTCGCTCTTGACCGCAATCACACGCTGCGTGATCTCGAGATCGTTCGCCTTGCTCCCGATCGTGTTGGCTTCCCTCCCCAACTCCTGCACGATGAACTCCAGCGTCCGTCCGACCGCCCCGTCGGCGGCGAGAGTGGACTGGAACTGAGCCAGATGACTCCGGAAGCGGGTCACCTCTTCCGTGATGTCGCTCCGATCGGCGAAGAGGGCCACTTCGGTGGCGAGCCGGGCGGCGTCGACCGGAACCCCGCCCGTCATTTCCTGCACTCTGCGGCTGAGCCGGGCGCGGTATTCCTCGACGACGCGCGGAGCCCGAGCCTCGATCTCGTCCACCAGCCGGATCAGCCGATCAACCCTCTCGTGCATGTCGGACGCCAGCCGAGCTCCTTCTGTCTCGCGCATGTCCACGAGCCGGTCGAGAGCCCGGCCAATGCTGCTCGCGATAGCCGACCAGGAGGCCTCCGGATCCTCCTTCTCCTCCTCGATTCGCAAGAGATCAGGGAGGGAGAGCAGAACGGAGAGATCAAGAGATCCAGAGATCATGAGAGCCCGTTTCAGGTCGTTCAGGGCGCTGATGTACGCTGTAGCCAGATCTAGGTCGGTCTTGACCGTCCGCGGCCGCTTTCCGTGGTTTTCCCTCATTATAGCCACCTCGACGCGGCCCCGCAAGATCCGCGTCTGCACCAGGGCGCGCACGCGGTCTTCCAGGAGGGCGAGATCGCGGGGGAATCGGACGACGATCTCACAGAAACGGTGGTTGACCGATCGGATCTCAACCACGTACCTGCCGGTGGTCGTAGCGATCTCGCCCGCTCCGAACCCGGTCATGCTGCGCGCCGGCACACCGGAGACTCCGGCGGCCGCTCCGGAATCTCCTCCTCCGGAAGGCGGAGGTCCCGGCGCGACGAAGTCTGGCACAGTCCAGATGCCTGCGATCCCCCCACCCTCGATCGATGGCCTGACGCTCGCCGCTATTGCACGCGAGGTGCGCGCGTACACGGGTGCGCGGTTCGCCGGGGTCCGCCAGGGGGCGCCGGACGCCCTTGTCCTCGGCCTCCGGGACGCGCGCCGCACCCACCACCTCCTCTTTTCGATCCATCCCCGCACGGCCCGCGTCCACTTCGTCTCCGGGCCGCAGACCAGCGAGCGCCTGGGCCCGTTCGGGACTCTCCTCCGAAACCGGCTCGGCGAAGCGCGCCTCGCCGGCGTCGAGCAGCCACCGTTCGATCGGATTCTTCGCCTCTCTGTCGAAGCGCTGGAAGGACCTCTCGTCCTCATCGCCGAGATCATGGGGCGCCACAGCAACCTCATTCTCGCCGATGCCCGGATCGTTCTCGGCGCTTTCAAGGTCGTCACCGCACGGATGTCGCCACGCCGTCCAGTGCTGCCCGGACGCCCGTACGTCCCGCCGCCCGCGGACCGGCCGCGGCCCGACGCGCTCGACGAGGCTGCGCTGAGGGCGCTCCTCCGGGGGGAGCGCCCCCTCGAGCACGTGCTCTCGCAGGACGTGCTCGGACTGGGCCCGCTCCTCGCCCGCGAGGTCGCTCTCCGCGCCGGGGTGGATCCGGCCATTCCGGCGGAGGCGGCGGCAGAAGCGGCCGGGCGGATCTGGGCGGCGTTGCGTGAACTCTGCACGCTTCGCGAGAACGAGACGTTTGCGCCGACTCTCTACGAGCGCGGGGACCGGATCGTGGCATTCGCCCCTGTGCCGATGCTCGTCTACGCGGAGATGCGCGCGCGTCCGGTCGCGTCGATGAGTGAAGCCGTGGAGCTGTACTATCGGGGCCGGGAGGACGCGGGGCCGCTCGAGGAACGGCGGCGGGACCTGGCGGGCGCGGTGCGCGCAGCCCTCCGGCAGCGCGAGGCGGCACGCGCGAACACGCGTCAGGCGCTCGACGAGAGTCGCGGTGCCGACCGCTTCCGGGTGATGGGAGAGCTTCTCCTGACCTACGGAACCCGGGTGCGTCCCCGCGACACGGCGCTCACGGTCCCTGATCATACGGTCGGGGGCGCGGAGATCACGATCCCTCTGGATCCGGCCCTCGGACCCGCCGAGAACGCCCAGCGACTGTTCCGCCGCTACACCAAAGCCCGCGCTGCCGCCCGCGCGCTTCCCGCGCGCCTCGCGCGCCTCGAGTCGGAGGAACTGGCCCTGCGCGAAGCGCAGGTGCAGATCGCCTCCGCCGCCTCCCCCGATGATCTCTGGGAGATTCACGCCGACCTGGCCGAACGCGGACTCCTGCGCCGGGCGCCCAAGCCGCGGCCGGGCGCGCGACCGGGACCGCGCCGGTTTACCACAGCGGACGGAGACACGATCGTCGTCGGCCGCAGCGCCCGGGAGAACGAGCACGTCACGTTCCACGTCGCCGCCCCGGACGACCTGTGGTTCCATGCCCGCGGCCTGCCGGGCGCCCACGTCATCTTGAAAGCCGGCCGGCACCCCTCCGAGGCCAGTATCGCCGCGGCGGCGCGCATGGCCGCGTACTACAGCGCGGGCCGTGACGCGGGGGACGTGGCTGTCGATTACGTCGCGCGCAAGCACGTGCGCAAGCAGAAAGGCGGGCCGCCCGGCGCGGTTCTCTACGAAGGGGAGCGGACCCTGCGCGTCACCGTGACGCCGGCTCCTCAATGACGACTTCGTCCCGCCCGTCGGACTCGGCCAGCCGGACCGTCACCATCTCCCGCGACGAGGTCGGCAGGTTCTTGCCCACGTAGTCCGGGCGGATCGGCAGCTCCCGGTGGCCGCGGTCCACCAGGACGGCGAGCTGGATGCTTGCCGGCCTCCCCCGGTCGATCAGCGCGTCCAACGCCGCCCGGACCGTCCGGCCGGTGTACAGCACATCGTCCACGAGGATGATCCTCCGGCCGGCGACTTCAAAAGGAATCTGCGTCGCTGTGTCTTCGACGTCGGAGGGCCGGGCGCGGACATCCCTGTCGTCCCGATACCCGGTGACGTCCAGAGTTCCGACGGGGATCCGAACGCCTTCCGCGTTTGCGATCGCGTCTGCCAGCCGCGCCGCGAGATGGACGCCCCGGCGGTGAATGCCCACCAGGCAGAGGGTGGACGCGCCCTTGTTGCGCTCCACGATTTCGTGCGCCATCCGGGTCACTGCCCGCCGCATCGTTTCCTGGTCCATCACAGTGGCCTTCTCGCGCAGGTCCACGCTCCGGCCCTCTCCTATGTAGTCTGCGCGTGGGTCCGCGCCGGGCGTGCCGCGCGCTCCCGCCGCAGGCGCGCCAGCAGACGCGCAAAATCTTCGGGGAGAGGCGCGGTGCAGACCACCAGACGGCCCGTCCGGGGATGCGTGAACTCCAACCTCGCCGCGTGAAGCGCCTGGCGCCGCATCTCGGGGGCGGGCGCGCGCCCGTAGACCGGATCGCCGAGGACGGGGTGACCGATGTGCGTCATGTGCACGCGGATCTGGTGGGTCCGCCCGGTTTCCAGCCGGCAGGCCACCAGCGTCGCGCCGGGGAATCTCTCGAGCACCGTGTAGTGCGTCACCGCGCCGCGGCCCCGCGGGGTCACCGCCATCCGCGTCCGGCGCACCGGATGGCGGCCGAGCGGGGCGGAGATCATGCCCGCGTCCCGCCGGACCGCGCCGCGGACGAGAGCCAGATACCCGCGGACCACCGTGTGCGCCCGCAGCTGGGACGAGAGCGATCGATGCGCCTCCTCCGATTTGGCGATGACGAGCAGCCCTGAGGTATCCTTGTCGAGCCGGTGCACGATCCCAGGCCGGAGCACGCCGCCGATCCCCGAGAGGGTGGGAACGCGTGCCAGAATGGCGTTGACGAGTGTCCCCGAAGGATGGCCGGGCGCGGGATGGACCGTCAGACCCGCAGGCTTGTTCACGACCACCAGATCGGCGTCCTCGTAGATAACATCCAGCGGGATGGGCTCGGGGCGGAGGCCGGATGGCTCAGGGGCGGGGACGTGCACCTCGACGTGCTGCCCCGGCCGGAGGCGGAACGCCGGCTTGCAGGCCGTGCCATCAACCAGGAGGCGTCCTTCGCGGGCCCACCTCGCGATCTGCGATCGCGAGAAGCGGGGAAAGCGTTCCGCCACGACAATATCGAGGCGGCGGCCGTCATCCCGAGTACCGGCGTCAAACGGCGCCGGTGGTCGTTTCCCCGCCGGAGCGGCTGTGAGACTGGAGGCCTCAGTCCGGGCGGTCAATGACCTCGGGACCCACGGTCCCTGACCGTGAGGACGTATCGCCCGGGGCTGAGACGACCGAGGGCACGAGCGCCGGCAGACGCCGGCCGAGGGCCACCCAGGCGATGCCGGCAAAAACGACAGCCAGGATGTTGACCACCTGCGCGAGCGTCAGAGGGCCGAGCACCCGGGGGCTATCCATGAAGACCTCGACCAGCACGCGCGCGACGCCATAGAGGGCCAGGAACTCCCAGAACAGACGCCCCGGCGTGTGGGGGCGTCTCTCGCGCCAGACGAGGATCCCCCAAATCGCGATCGCCGCCACCATCAGGTAGATCTGCGTGGGATGGCGGGGCTCACCGAAGAGCACCACCGCCCAGGGCAGGGCGGCAGGCCGCCCGTAGTTAAGCCCGTAGAGAAGCGTGCCTACCATGGCGACCGAGTATCCGAGGGCCAGGCCCGGAGAGGCGGCATCGGCGATCTGCCCGAGGCCCCATCCGCGGCGCCGGCCATACAGCCACGCCACGACCGCGCCGCCGATGAGAGCCCCGTAGAACGTCAAGCCAGCATCCCGCCAGATCGTCACCATGCGCACCGGATCGGCGGCGAAGTCGCGCGCGTTCACGAGCACGTAGCCGATCCGCGCGCCGATCACCCCGCCGATGATCGCGTACAAGCTGAGGTCGAGGACTTCTCCAGGATCCCATCCGAGTCGTGCGGCCCGCGCCCGCAGCATCAGGATGCCCAACACGAACGCGAGCAGCAGGAACACGCCGAACGAGGAGACGGGGAACGGTCCGACCTGGAACAGCACCGGTTTCATTCACTCACCCCCGGGATCCACCGCGTTCGCGTCGTCGCCCCTAGAGTAATCGTCCTGGGGCGTCGCAGTCCTGGCTCGCGCCACAGGCCCAGAGGCACGGGAGACGGATCCGTCACGTCCGGACCTGGAGAACGCGAGCACCAGCAGGCCGGCCCCAATGACAATCGCGGCATCAGCCAGGTTAAAGACCGGCCAGACATGAAAATCGAGATAATCGAGCACGTACCCAAAGCGAAGTCGCTCAATCATGTTGCCGAGGGCCCCGCCCAGCATCAGACCCAGTCCCCAGGGCCCGACCACGGCGAGCGGCCACGCGCTTCTATTGTAGAAGACCACTCCGAGGAGGGTCAAGGCAAGAATCACGGTGGCGACGGGAGGGAAATGGGCGAGCAGGCCAAACGCCACGCCCGTGTTGTGGAGCACCCGCAGAGACAGAACGTGCGGCACGACGACCTGCTCTGTCCCCACAGACAGGGAGGACCGGATCAGCCACCCGGCCACCTGGCTTATCCCCAACGCCAGGGCAGCTCCCGGCAGCCAGGCGCGCCGGGAGGATGCACTCAGCGGGCGACGCTGCGCAGCCGCTCCTCCCGCTCCTTGCACCGGATGCACAGCCGGGCATAAGGAATCGCCCGAAGGCGGTTGGCGTCGATCTGCTGGCCGCACCCTTCGCAAATACCATACGTGCCTTTCCGGATCTTCTTCAGGGCCTCTTCCACCATCTCCAACAGTCCCTGCACGCTACTCTCGAGGGCCAGTCCCTTTTCCCGCTCGAACGTTTCCGTGGCGACGTCCACCAGGTCGTCTTCGTAGCCGGACACATCGGCGACAGGCTTCTCCTCGGTCTTCACCTGGTGCTCTTCCATCTCGGAGAGTTCCTCGCGCAGCCGCCGCCGCTCCTCGAGGAGCAGGCGGGCGTACGCTTCCAGCCGTCCGGCCGGCAGGGGACGCGGGGGGGCGGCGGAAGAGCGGTCCCCGGACGCGCCCGCAGCGGTCCGCTCCGCGCGCGGGCGGGTCCGGACCGGGCGGGAACGGCGCGACGATGTCGACTTCGAACGCTTCTGCGGCATTCAAATCCTCCTCGCAGGCCGGCCAAGGCCCGCACTGCATTTGCCGGAACGGCGGGACGGCTGGGGAAATTCCCTCACGGAGCGCGCACCTGCGAAATCCCCACCCGGAGGTCCCGGCCGTCCAGGCGCAGCGTCTTGCGATACACCGGTCCGCCCTCCGGGGGGACGCCCGCGCGGGCGTCCTCGGCGAGCACTTCGCGCATGACGTAGTCCCGATGCGCCTGGAACAGGTCCGCCATCCGCGCGTCCCCCTCATAGTAGAGGGTGATGCGGTCGGCGATTTCAAGCCCCGCCTCCTTCCGCATCTGCTGGATCTGGTGGACGAGTTCCCGCGCCATGCCTTCACGGACGAGCTCGGGACTGAGCGTCGTGTCGAGGACGACCCAGGTGCCCGCCTCGCCGGCGCCTACGAGACCGGTCTGCCAGCGCATCCGAACATCCACCTCGGCCCGTTCCAACACCACCTCCCCGCCTCCGGGCAGGCGCAGCCGGTAGGGCTCGCCTTCCGGCGTTGCCTCCACGAGGGCGGCTCCCCGGTCGCGGAGCACGTCCACAATCTCTGTGATCCGCCCCCCGAATTTGGGGCCCAGCAGATCGAAACGCGGCCGAACTTCGCGCTGCCCGAGTGCGGCAGTGGAATCGGCAAACCGGATGTCCTTGACATTGAGTTCATCCCGCACGTGCTCGACCAATTCCGCCAGTCCCGCCACGAGGCCCGAGCGGTCCACGATCGTGGCCGAGGCCAGCGGCTGACGCACCCGGAGCCGGGCTTCGCCCCGGGCCGCCCGCCCCAGGGACACAAGAAGCCGGGCCCGCTCGGTCGCCGCCTCCAGGCCCGGGTCGCGGAACCGGGCGTCGGCGCGGGGCATCTAGCAGAGGTGGACGCTCTCCGGGGCACCGGGTGAGACGGACAGGACGAGGTTCTGGTAGAGAGCCTCGGCCAGGAACGGCACGAACGGGGCAAGAAGACGCGCCAGCGTGATCAGGACCTCGTAGAGCGTGGAGTAGGCGGCCTGCTTGTCCGCGTCCGCTTCCGACTTCCAATACCGCCGCCGGCCGCGGCGGACATACCAGAGGGAGAGGTCCTCCACGAAGCGCTCAATGGGCCGCGCCGCCCCTGCCACATCGTAATCGTCGAGCCGGTCCCGGATGGTCTCGATGAGCCCGCTCAACCGCGAGAGGATCCACCGGTCCAGAAGGCCGCGCTCGACGACAGGGGGGGCGCCCGCCGCGGGCCACGCATCAAGATTCGCATAGGTCACAAAAAACGCGTAGACGTTCCACAGGGGCAGGATAAACCGGCGCCGGACATCGTCCCCCGGGCCGAACCCGAAGTTGATGTTCTGGGCGGGGCTCTGCATGGCGTACAGCCACCGCATGACGTCGGCCCCCATCCGCTCGGCCGCGTCGTTGAACTCGATCATGTTGCCCCAGGACTTGTGCATCTCGCGCCCGTGCTCGTCCCGCACCATCGCGTGACCGAGGCAGGTCCGGTACGGCTCCCGATTTTCCAGAACGGTGCTCATCACCAGCAGCGAGTAGAACCAGTTCCGATACTGCCCGGGGAACGCCTCGGTGATGAAATCGGCCGGGAACCACTCCCCCCACCGTGCCCGATCCTGGCGATAGCCCATCGTCGAGTAGGGAACGATGCCCGCGTCGAGCCAGGGGTTGCCGACGTCGAGGATCCGGGAGATCACCGCGTGGCACTTCGAGCACGCGATCTTCACGGCGTCGATCCAGGGGCGGTGAGGGGTATGGCCAGAGAACGCCTCCCATCCTTCCACGGCCTGCTCTCGGAGCTCATGCTCGCTGCCGATCACCTCGAACGTTCCGCACCGCGGGCATTCCCAGATCGGGAGGGCCAGTCCCCAGTACCGCTTCTTACTGATCATCCAGTCATGCATGTTCCGCAGCCAGTCCAGCTCCCGCTCCAGGCCGAACTCCGGAATCCATCGGATCTTCCTGGTGACCTCCATCATGGGAGCGCGCAGCGGGTCCATCGCGATGAACCACTCGTCCACCAGCCGGAACACGAGCTCGCTGCCGCAGCGCCAGCACACCGGGTAGCGATGCGTGTGTTCCTCGGACCGGTACAGGAGTCCACGGCGCTTGAGATCTTCCGCGATCGGCCCGGCGACATCGTAGACGTGCCGGCGGCTGAGCCACCCGTACCCTTCGGTAAAGACGCCGAACTCGTCGATCGGCGCGAGGACCGGGAGGGCGTGTTCTTTGCCGAGGGCGAAGTCCTCGGCACCGGAGCCGGGCGCGATGTGCACGAGGCCCGTTCCTTCAGCGGCGCTCACGTCCTGCCAGGCGATCACGCGGTGCACGACACCCTGCTGCGCCGGAAGATCGTCGAACGGGCCGGTATACGTCCATCCCACCAGCGCCCGACCGGGCAGCTCCCGCACGACGCGGTAACTCCCGTGCAGAGCATCGAGGCGGTCGCGCACGAGATAGTAGGTCTCTGTGCCCTGCTGCACTTGGACGTATGTGAGGTCGGGATGGACGGCGACGGCGACGTTGCTGGTCAGCGTCCACGGCGTCGTCGTCCACACCAGGAGGTACTCGCCGGCCCTCCCCACAAGCGGCAGGCGGACCGTGAGACTCGGGTGGGTGATCTCCTGGTACCCCTCGGTGACGATCTCGTGCTCGGAGATCCCGGTGCTGCACCGGGGACACCAGGGCATGACATCATGTCCCTTGTACAGGAGTCCCCGCTCCCAGCACCGCTTCAGGAACATCCAGATACTGTAGTTGTTCTCATCCGACATCGTGTAATACGAGTTGTCCCAGTCCATCCAGTACCCGAGCCGGAGGGACTGCTGTGTCTGGACCGCGGCGTAATGCAGCACGCGGGCCTTGCACCGTTCCACGAACGCGGCGATGCCGTACTGTTCGATGTCCCGCTTGCTCTTGAATCCCAGTTCCTTCTCGACCTCGACCTCGACCCACAGGCCCTGGCAGTCGAAACCGTTCTGGTATCGCTGCCGGTGGCCCA
>DASUDA010000048.1:0-3597 GCA_036275835.1 bacterium
CACAACGGGATCGAGTACGGCATGCTGCAGGCGTACGCCGAGGGCTTCGCCATCCTCCACGCCGCGCCGTTTCCGCTCGACCTCCGGGCGATCAGTGTGCTGTGGAATCACGGCAGTGTGGTGCGCTCCTGGCTGCTCGAACTGGCCGAGCGGGCGTTTGCGGCAGACCCGGAGATGCGGCGGATCCGGGGGTACGTGGAGGACTCCGGCGAGGGCCGGTGGACCGTGCAGGAGGCCGTGGACCGGAACGTCCCCGCGCCCGTGATCACCCTGTCCCTGCTGGAGCGCCTCCGGTCGCGGGAGGAAGAAGACTTCGGCGACAAGGTGATCGCCGCGCTACGCAACCAGTTCGGCGGCCACGCGGTCCGTCCGACGTAACGGATGGGCGCGGTCTCCCCGTCGCCTGCCCTGCGGGAAGGACTCCGGCTCCGCCGGATGCCGGAGCCGTGCGCGGTGGTCATCTTTGGCGCCACGGGCGACCTGGCGCGCCGCAAGCTCCTTCCGTCGCTCTTCAGGCTGGTCCGCCTGGGCATGATCCTGCCTACCTTCTCCGTGGTCGGCGTGGCGCGCCGCCCGCAGACCGACGAAGTCTTCCGCAATGAGATGGCCGGCTCCGTGCTCGGGCCGTCGCCCGCCGCGCCGGATCGAGCCCTCTGGGACACGTTCGCCCAGGGCCTGTTTTACGTACAGAGCGAGTTCCACGATCCCGGGGGGTATGAGCGCCTCCGCGTGGCGCTGGAGCGGCTGGACCGGGAGCGGGGAACCGGCGGCAACCGGATGTACTATCTTGCCACCGCCCCGGAGTTCTACGCCGAGATCGTCCAGAGCCTGGGGAAGCACGGTCTCGTCGACCGGCTGCCGGTCAGTCGCGACGGGCGGCGCCCTTGGATCCGGGTGGTCGTGGAGAAGCCCTTTGGCCGCGACGTGCAGAGCGCCCAGGATCTGAACCAGACGCTCCTCCGGGTGTTCAGGGAAAACCAGATCTACCGAATCGACCATTACCTGGGGAAGGAAACCGTCCAGAACATCCTGGTGTTCCGCTTCGCAAACGGGATCTTCGAACCGGTCTGGAACCAGCACTACGTCGATCACGTGCAGATCACGGTGGCAGAAACGGTTGGCGTCGAAGAGCGGGCGGGCTACTACGAGACCGCCGGTATCCTCCGCGACATCGTCCAGAACCACATGATGCAGTTGCTGACCCTGGTCGCGATGGAGGCCCCGGTGGCCTTTGACGCCGACGAGGTCCGCGAGGAAAAGGTCAAGGTCCTCCGCGCCGCCCGGCGGATTCCCCCCGACGACGCCGCCCGCAGCGTCGTGCTCGGCCAGTACGGTCCGGGCGTCATCGGCGACGAGGAAGTGCGAGGGTACCGGCAGGAGCCGCGCGTCGCCCCCGACTCGCGGACGCCGACCTTTGTGGCGATTCGCGTGTTTCTCGACAACTGGCGGTGGGCGGGCGTGCCGTTCTATCTGCGATCCGGCAAGCGGCTCCCGAAGCGGGTCACCGAAGTCGCGGTCCAGTTCAAGCGGGCTCCCCAGCGCCTCTTTCAGGGCGCCAGCGATCCCAACCTCCTGACGCTGAACATCCAGCCGGACGAGGGCATCTCGCTCCGCTTTGCCGCTAAGGCGCCTGGCACGACGATGACACTCCAGCCGGTGCACATGGGCTTCCAGTACGGGACCGCGTTTGGTGGGGAGGAGCTCTCCGCGTACGAGCGGCTGCTGCTCGACTGCATGCTGGGCGACCCGACGCTGTTTACCCGGCGTGATGAGGTGGAGGAGGCCTGGGAGTTGATCGAGCCGGTTCTGACCTGGTGGGAAGACTCCGCCTCTCCTCCGTCCCCCGAAGTGTACGAGGCCGGGACATGGGGACCCGATGCGGCGCGGGCGCTCATCGAGCGGGACGGCCGTCAGTGGCGGCGTCTGTGAATGTCGTCAGAACGCCCGGCGGCCCGGCCGGCGGGCGCGCGCGTGTGACCGGCCCGTTCCGGTCTTCCCGGAGCGGGTTCGCTGTCGAGGGAGGTGCCAGGTGAGATAGACGGTGGTGCCTCCGCCCCGCTGCTCTACCCTCCACGCGTCCGTCAGATTCTGAATCATCAGCAACCCGCGTCCGCCCCGCGCCAGAGGATCCGACCGGGCTGGGGGAAGGGCCCTCCATCCCGTCCGTGGACTGGTCACGGCGATCACAAGATCGGAACCCCGGACTTCCAGCGTGACGCGTAGTTCATCCGCATTCCGGGTGGGCATGTCGGGGCCGCCGTGAACGACGGCGTTCGTGACCGCCTCGCCGACCGCGACCAGAATCTCCAGCCTCTTGTCGTCTGAAAATCCCAGGTCATGGAGGCGGGGGCCGAGATAGCGCCGCGCCTGTCCCGGCGCGATGGGAAGTCGCGGAAGGGTGAGCATGGCCAGGGGTGTCCGGCCCTTCATCCTATAACGGTTTTTCCCCAAGTTGGAGGTATCACGGACCCGGCGTGTGCGCGAGCTACGCCGCGGCCGTGCGCGCAGGAGCCCGCGAACCCTTGCGGGAAAGGGTTTTCGCCCCTTCTGACGGAATACTCGGGGGCCGAATTGACAAGGGGGTGCGTAGGCATGTGGCGTGGGGGGAAATGGGGGACTCTTGTCCTCATTGTCGGTCTGCTGATCTCGCTGGCGCCGGTGGGGTGGCAGCCACGGCCGGCCGGCGCGGCGGCCGAGACACTGGTCCTTGGCTACTCGACATGGGTCGGGTACGGCCCGTTGTTCCTTGCCCGCGACAAGCGGTATTTCGACGAAGCCGGCGTCAATGTGGAACTTCCTCCTCCCATCGAAGACCCCAAACTGCGGTTCGCGGCGCTTGCCGCCGGGAAACTGGATGGCCTGGTCACCACGCTCGACACGATGACGCTCTATTGGAAGCCCACGTTCCAGGTGCAGGCCGTCCTCGGACTGGACGACAGCAAGGGGGGAGACGGAATCGTTTCCAAGTCCGCGATCGCGACGATCAAGGATCTGCGCGGCAAGCGGGTCGCCGTGAACCAGGGCTCCGTGTCCGACTTCTTCCTCAACGTTCTTCTCCGCGATAACGGGATGACGGTGAAAGACGTCAACATTGTCAACATGCGGCAGGACGATGCCGGGGCGGCGTTTCTGAGCGGGAAGGTGGACGCCGCGGTCACGTGGGAGCCCTGGCTCAGCCGCGCGAAGCAGGCGCCGGGGAGTCACGTCCTCGTCGACAGCAGCCAGACGCCCGGGCTCATCGTGGATGTGATGGTCATCCGTAAGGACGTCATCAAAGCGCACCCGAACGCGGTCAAAGCCGCCGTGGCCGCCTGGTACCAGGCGGTCGACTACTGGAAGGCGAACGAGGACGACGCCGATGCCGTGATGGCGAAGGCGGTGGGCGGCTGGCTCAAGGACGTGAAGACGTTCAAGGAGACCCTGGCAGGTGTCCGCTACTACGATAAGGCGATCAATGTGTCGTACATGGCTCCCGGGGGGCAGATCTACAAGACCGTCCAGAACGCGGTGAATATCTGGACCGCGCTCGGGAAGATCACGGAGAAAGAGACCACCGACGATCTGATCGATCCGGAGTTCGTGAGGTAGTGGAGGGGC
>DASUDA010000049.1:0-14626 GCA_036275835.1 bacterium
CCGGCGCGAGAGCGGAAAGGGAGGAAGCGTCCTGGCGAAGCCCGGGACCTCGAAGTACCGGGCCTGCCGCAATGCGAGCGGCCGCGCCGCCCCCGTCAGGGCGATGAGCGCTCCCTCTGGAATCCGGACCATGTCCTCCACCGCGTAGAGGGGGCGCACGTACGGGCGAATGGTGGTACTCTTCTCCACCCGGCCCCTGGTCGTCACGGAGACAGCCGGCACCGATGTGTGCCCCAGCCAGGCGCTGACCATCCGCGCGGTCTCCAGATCTCCGGCGCGAAAGAGGACCTTGGTCTCAGTGTTCCCGAGCAGCGTGCGCGTCTCCCGGTGACCGTAGACCTCCTGGATCTGGCTGACCACCTGCACCCCCAACACGACGCTCACCCCCCGCTCGCGAAGCGTGGGAAGCCGCGCGCTGAGCCCGGCGAGGTACCCGAAGCGCCTGAACTCATCGAGGTAGACCCGCACCGGGCATCGAAGCCCGGTGCGATCCGCCTGCTCGATCAGCCCATCGAGCAGGTCGGCGACCAACCACGCCACGATCGGTTGAAGGCGGTGAGCCTCGGACTCGGGCAGAAGAATGTAGAGCGCGGCGGGTTCCTGCCCGAGGATCCGGAGGTCCCAGTGGCGCGCTGTCGCCTCGTTCACCACCGGGTCCGCCCATGGGGCGAGACGCTCCAGGAGCCCGGTCACGGCGGCGTCCTGCACGCGGCGCTCGCGCGCGGCAAACATCCCGTGGTGGTCGCGCACCTCGGCGATCCTGCTCCCCCGGAGCGCCTCGCGCACGACGCCCGGTCCTTCCAGCAGGAGCCGATAGACGGCGCCGACGGTGTGGCCGGCCGGGCGATCCTGTTGAACGTGAAGAAAGAGCAGGGTCGCGAGGTCGGCCGCGGCCGCCGCGTACACCCACGCGTCTCCCGAGAGGTCCCGGCGCGTTGTATTGTGAATGAGGAGGGATGCTTTCCGCTGGGCCGCCCCAATCGAGTCGATCTCCTGCAGCGGATTGTAGGGCAGCGAGCCCTCAAAGAGCGGGCAGAACAGGTGAGCCCGTTGTCCGTACCGCCCGGCCGTCACGTTCCACAGGGACCGCGCGCCGGTCTTGACATCGAGCACGACGATGCTTTCTCGGGCGGGATCGCGCAGAAGAATGTTCGGGGCGATCACTCCGGCCGTCTTGCCGCTGCGTGAGGGTCCGAGCACCAGGATGTGCCCCGACATCTGTTCCTCGCTCAGAAAGAGCGGCGTTCGTGTCCCTGGCCACAGCCCCAGCAGAAACGGGCCGGGAGCATCGAAGGCGGCGGCCTCCTCCCACCGCGCCCACGCGGCTCCCGCCAGTGGAGGAACGGCCGGTGCGGGCCGGGGCGACCCGAGAACCGCCATCGCCAGGCACACGAAAGCGAGGGTCGCGAGCGCGATCGATACCAGCGGGAGTCCGGAGGCTGGCAGACTGGACAGCAGACCGAGCAGCGCACCGCTCATACACCACACCACGCGTGTCATGATCATCCCTCCCTCCTCTGTGATGCTTGTTCGCTTGTGATGCCTCCGCTCAGCCCGGGGAGAAGCGCGGCGTGCGTGAAGCCCGCACCGGGTCCCACGGCTGCGGCCAGACCGGAGGCGCACGCCGCGACCGTTCCCGCCCACACCCGGTCGAGTCCGCACGCGGACGCCAGGCGCGCCACCTCGGACGCGCGCCGTTCATCCTCGCAGGCGAAGAGGAGCCAGGATTCGGCCCGCATGTCGCACACAGGATCATCTCGCCGCAGCGCCGCGATCCGGCGCATGAGCCGGTACCGTTCGCACTTCTCGGCCAGCGCGTCGCGGGCCATCGTGCCCCGGTCCACCTCCACGCAGTACATCCACCCTTGATCCCCGGAGGCGATGAGGATCACCGCGTCCGGCACGAGGTGGGTGCGCCCCATGTCCACCTGGGTATGGTGACTCCCCAACCAGCGGAACGGTGCGAGGCGGCCGGCCCGGTACTCCTCGCACAGGCCGCAGAAGATCTGGTTGACGGCGATGTGGTGATCCATCTGAACCGCGGCGACCGCCAGCGCGGCGGGTCGGGCCGGGGGGGCGCCCAGCAGCGCCGCGGCAGCCGTGCGCCCGAGCGGAGCGAGGCCCCAGAAGGCCCGGCGGTCCTCGAACGTCCGGTGGGAGAGGCACTCGAGAACACCGCGACGGCGAAGCAGACTGAGACGGCGCGCGGCGCTGCGGACCGAGATCGAGGGATAGCAGACCTGCTGGATCTGCGCGGCGGTGAGGTAGCGAAGTTCCTGGAGTACCTGGACGAGCGCACAGTCACGGGCAGTGAGCCGCATCACCGCGGACGCGGCGTGAGCGGTGAACATACGTACCATCTCCTTTCCCCTCGAAGTGGCCTCGGCCGGTTCCGGCCGGGCTGAACATGGTGGCGACATGGCGAGGCGGGGCGGCGGAAAATTGCGCGCCTGGAGGAGAGACCCCAGGCCGCGGGTTACGCGCGCGTGGAAAACCTGGCGCGCGAGGGAATCAGTCGGGTGTCAGCGGGACCGGGAGATGAGCTTAGGGGACTCTGAGAGGACTGCGGGCTCGCGCTGAGGCATTTTCGCGCGCTTCGTCTGTTCCCGGCCGAATCGCGAGGACGAGGGGGCGCCGCGAACGCCCGGTACTTCGGAGGGGGAAGAAGTACCCACCACCATGGGTGCCTCGTCCACGAGCTTCGACGTCCAACCGGTTAGCGCTCTTCAGGCACACCCTCCGCTTCCTCCAGAACTGCCGGCTGGCCTTCCGCCTCTCCCGCGTCGGCGGGCCGGTCAGCCTCCTGGCGTGGGCTGTCGAGAAACCAGACCCGGTCGCCGACGACTTCGGTCATGCGCCGACGGGACCCGTCCTGCGCTTCATACGCCCGGCTTTGCAGCCGCCCTTCCACCGCGATGAGCCGGCCTCGCACGCAATACTGCCCCACCTGCTCCGCCAGCTTACGCCACGCGATGCAGTTGATGAAGTCTGCCTCTCGCTCTCCCGCCGCGTTCTTGAAATCCCGGTCCACGGCGATCGTAAACTGTGCCATCGGGTGCCCATTACTGACATAGCGCAGTTCTGGATCTCGAGTGAGTCGTCCGATCAACTGAATCCGATTCAGCATAGATCCTCCTCCACGCGCCTACCCGGGACTCCTCGAACGGCCGTCCCGCCTGCACCCGTCGCCGCCATCAGCCTGCGCCAGGTCTCTGTCACCATGTCCGTACAGTATCAGAGTGATGTTCAGATGTCAAGATATACATATGTTCGCACCGGAACGCAGCGCGCGGCCGTGTCTCGGGGGGCGTCCTCAGGCGAGGGCGACGAACGCCTCGTCGCACGCGGCGAGCGTTCGGTCCACGTCTGCGTTGGTGTGCGCGAGCGACAGGTAGAACTTCTCGTTGGGATTCACGAGGATGCCGCGCTTGAGCAGCTCGACGGACCAGCGCAGGTTGAGGTCCTGGTCGGACGTGAGCAGGTCCTCCCACGTGCGGAGTGGGCGCCGGTCGGTGAACCGCACGCCGAATACCGCGTCCTCTCCCGGCGTTTGAACCGCAAACCCGTGCCGCTGGCCGAGCGCCTCGATCTCGCGCCGAAGCCGCCCGCCGATACGGTGGAAGTGATCCAGCGCTCCTGGACGGCCGAGGATGTCGAGCGCGGTCAGGCCCGCGATCGCGCTCACGGGATTGCCATTGAGCGTCCCGCTCGCCCAGACCACGCGCGAACGCCCGACGCGGCGGGCGTCCAAGTGCTGCATCACATCGCTCCGGCCGGCGATCGCCGCCATCGGGAAACCCCCGGACATCGCCTTTCCATACGTCGCGAGATCGGGGACGACGCCGTACCGCTCCTGCGCCCCACCCCACGCGATCCGGAATCCGGTTACGACCTCGTCGAAGATGAATACGATCCCGTGCCTCCGCGTCGCGTCGCGCAGCGCCTCGAGGAATCCCGGCACCGGCACGAGCACCCGCTGGAGCGGCTCGACGATCACGGCGGCCAGGTCCGGGGCGTGCGCGTCGATGATCTCGACGGCGCGCGCGGCGTCGTTGAAGGGGGCGACGAGCACCTGTCCGCGGAGCGCCTCGGGGATCCCGGCCGAGTCCGGGTCCGCGCTCGGGTACGGGCTCGGCCGCTGCGGCACGGTGCCCCACAGGCTGTAATCGTTCATCCCGTGCCAGCCACCCTCGAACTTGAGGATCTTCTGCCGCCCGGTCGCGGCCCGCGCGATCCGCAGCGCAAAGAACGTCGCCTCGGTGCCCGAGCCCGTGAAGTGGATCTGATCGGCGCAGGGGATCGCCTCCACCATACGCTCGGCAAGGTGGATCACGGGCTCGTTGAGGAAATAGAAGCTCGACCCCTTCGCCACCTGCCGCTGCACCGCCGCGACGACCTCGGGATGCGCGTGGCCGAGAATCGCCGGGCCCGAGCCGAGATGGTAGTCGATAAAGTCGCGGCCGGAGACGTCGGTGATGTGGCTCCCCCGCCCCTCGGCGATGACGAGGTTCACCTCGGGGGGGAGAACGAACAGGCCGAGACCGCCGCCCGCAAGATAGCGGGCCGCGCGATCCAGGAGATCGGCCTGCCGGCTCAGCTTCGCGCTTTGCGTCTCGGGTGTCATCGTCGCCTCCGACAGTGTGGCCTCTGCCGGCGAGACTTCAGGGTGCCGTGCGGGGTCTCCTGCGCTGCGGGCGGCGACGGGTCAACCACGCGGAAGGAACGTACCCCGGGCTCAGCTAAGAGGGCGGCATGGGTGATATGGAGGCCATCCGCTTTCGAGTGCAGGATCTCCAGGAGCTGGCCGTGCGCATCTTTCGAGCGGTCGAGACTCCGGCGGACACCGCCCAGATCGTCGCGTCCGCCCTGGTCGACGCCAATCTCGCCGGCCATGACTCACACGGGGTCATCCGAATCCCCGACTACGTCGAGCGCATCCGCCGGGGCGATGTCAGACCGATGGCGCGGCCGCGCGTGCTGGCACATCGCGCGGCGACGGCTCTCGTCAGCGGCGAGTGGGGCTTTGGACAGCTGGCCGGTCTTGCCGCGATCGACGAAGCGGTCACGCGTGTCCGGGAATATGGCGTCGCCGCGGTAGGCGTGGTGCGCTGCAATCACCTGGGGCGGGTCGGCAGCTACGTCGAGCGGGCAGCCGCGGCCGGCTGTGTCGCAGGAGTCTGGGTGGGCGGCTTCGGCCGCGGGCGCGCCGTCCCGCACGGTGGCAGCCGTCCCGCGCTGGGGACGAACCCGCTGGCGGCGGGTTTTCCCGTCCACGGGGAAGATCCTGTCGTGGTGGACTTTGCCACGACGGCGGTGGCGGTAGGGAAGATCATGGTCGCCCACGCGGCAAAGAAGCACCTCCCCCCAGGAAGCATCATCGACGAGAGGGGGCGTCCCACCACCGACCCCGCCGACTTTCTCAAAGGCGGCGGTGCGCTCCTGCCGTTCGGCGGACACAAGGGCTACAGCCTCGCGGTTCTGGCCGAACTGCTCGGCTTGGCTCTGACAGGGGCCGACGCGTACGGAACGGATGGAGGCGGAGGGGATGTTTTCCGGCACGCGGGCGCCCTCTTTTGGGCCATTGACGTCGGAGCCTTTCGTCCGGCGGAGGAGGCCGAAGCAGCGGCGGAGCGGATTGCCGGCCGGCTCCGCGCTATCCCTCCGGCGGCAGGGTTTGACCGCGTGTATACGCCGGGAGAGCCTGAAGCGCGCACCCGACGTCAGCGTGAGCAGGACGGGATTGCGCTGCCCGGGGAGACCTGGAGGGCCATCGTGGCGGCGGCCGAATCGGTCGGCGTCTCGCCCGCCAGCCTGCCCCAGGCGGTCGAGGCACCGGCCGGCGCGGGGACGGAAAAGCGCCTCAGCAGGATGCACCGGGGGGCGGCCGGCCGCCGTCCTCGAGGAAGACGCTGATCCGCTCTTTGCCTCACCGCTGCCCGCCCACGATGAGTTGGCCGTAGCCCGGTTTCCCAACAACTTCGCCGTCCGCGACGACCGTGCGGCCGCGTACCATGACGCGATCAATCCATCCTCTAATCTTCCACCCCAGGTAGGGCGTCATCCGGTGGCGGTAGAGGAGGGACGATTCGGTCACAGTCCATTCGCGGTCGAGATCGAGTATCACCACGTCGGCGTCGGCCCCCGGGAGCAGGGACCCTTTCCGCGGATAGAGCCCAAAGATCCGGGCCGTGTGCGCCGAGGTTAACCCCACGAAGCGTTCCAGCGACAACCCGCGGCGGTGAATCCCCTCCGAGACGATGAGCGGAAGAAACGTCTGCACCCCTGAGATGCCGCCCCAGGCGTCCCACACGTTGTCGGTGCCCCGCAGCTTCTCCTCGGGAGGGCACGGCGAGTGATCGGACGAGAGGCAGTCGATAGTCCCGTCGAGTACGCACCGCCACAGGGCGTCCACGGTGCGGCGGGACCGCAGGGGGGGCGCGCATTTGGCGACGGGGCCCAACTGCGCGAACATTTCTTCGTCGAGGAGCAGATACTGGGGGCAGGTTTCGACGGTGACGCGCGCGCCGGCCTGCCGGGCCTCCGCGATGAGCCCCGCGCCCTCGGGCAGGCTGAGGTGCACGATATGCAGCCGGCACCCCGCAGCCCGGGACAGCACGAGGGCGCGCTGAATGGCCTCCAATTCCACGACCGGAGGGCGAGCCTCGCACCAAGCCCGCATGTCGCGCCGTCCGGCCTGCCGGAGCCGATGCTGGAGCCGTGCGGCCAGGTCGTTGTTTTCGGCGTGGACGCCCAGCACGCCGCCCCACGCGGCGATGCGCTGCATCGCCTCCCACAGGACCCCGTCCTCGGCACGGGTAAACTCGGTCTGGGTATCGATCATGAACGCCTTGTAGCCCACGACCCCTGACCGGTGCAGTCCCTCCAGAGCGTCCACGTTGTCGGTGACCACGCCGCCCCACAGGGCATAGTCCGCGACGGCCTTGTCCTTGATGGCCCTCCACTTGAGGGCAAAAGACTGTTCATCGGTCGTCGGCGGGTTGGCATTGAGGGGCATCTCGATGACGGTCGTGATGCCGCCCGCGGCCGCGCTCATGCTTCCGGTCTCAAACCCTTCCCAGTCTGTCCGCCCCGGCTCGTTGAAATGCACGTGAGGGTCGATCCCGCCGGGCATCACGACCTTTCCGCGGGCGTCAACCACATCCTCAGCATCCGCGCGCTCCCGGGGATCCAGGAGCGCGGACACACGCCCGCCGGTGATGACGACGGTCGCCGGGAAGACGCCTTCGGCCGTCGCGACACGTCCGCCGACGATGGCAGAGTCTGCTCTCATGCGTCAGGCCTTTCTCGACGAGGAAAGCCTTTTCCCCCGACGCGCCCACACACACGGACGCGGGAGGAGACAGGAGACGCAGGAGAACGCCGGAGGGAACGAAGGTGGTGCCGTTGGAATACTTGAAGGATAGGTCTTCGCAGAGTGTCCGGACGAAAGACCGTCCGGTGTCGCGATCCGGAAAGGGGGAGGGGCATGCACAAAACACGGGTAGCGGTGGCGCTCCTGGCGGTGCTCGTGGCGGCGCTGGGCTTCGCGGCGGCGCCCTCGGCTCAGGCGCAAGGAGGGAAGTTGAAGGTCGGCTTGGTGTTCGACGTCGGCGGCCGCGGGGATCTCTCGTTCAACGACATGGCGTACGAAGGCCTCCAGAAGGCGACGCAGCAGTACGGGAAGACGATCACGACCAAGTACCTCGAGCCCACCGCCGGCGGCGAGAACCGCGAGAACCTGGTGCGGCTGCTGGCAGAAGACAACTACAACCTGGTCATCGGCGTGGGGTTCCTGTTCACCGACGCCATCACGAAAGTGGCGAAGGACTTCCCCAAGGCCAGGTTCGCCATCGTTGACGGCTGCCCGGACACGCCGGCGCCGAATATCGCCTGCCTGCTGTTCAAAGAACAGGAAGGATCGTTCCTCGTCGGCGCGCTGGCCGGCATGTTCACGAAGGCCAACAAGGTCGGATTCGTGGGCGGCATGCAGATCCCGCTCATCGAGCGGTTTGAGGCCGGGTATACGGCGGGGGCAAAATATGTCAACCCGAAGGTGACCGTCTACAGCGATTACGCCGGCACGACCGGCGAAGCGTTCCGCAACCCTGTCAAGGGCAAGGAGCTCGCCCTGGCCCAGTACGATCAGGGAGCGGACATCATTTATCATGCCTCCGGCGGCACGGGCGTCGGTGTCTTCGAAGCCGCCGTCGTGAGAAACAGGATGGCCATCGGCGTGGACGCCGACCAGTCTCTCACCGTCAAGCCGGATCAGCGGTCGCACGTGCTGAGCAGCATGCAGAAGCGGGTGGATGTGGCCGTTTTCGGCACCATTCAGGCGCTCACCAAGGGGACGTGGAAGCCAGGGCCGCAGGTCTTCGGCCTGAAGGAAGACGGGGTCGGCTTCGCCGTCAACACGTACAACAAGAAGATGATGGCCCCGTATGTGTCCAAGCTCAAGGCTCTGAGAGAGGACATCATCGCCGGCAAGATCACGGTTCCGTCGAACCGCCAGGAGCTTCAAACATTTCTTCAGAAGATCGGACGCAAGTAGCCTGGAGAACCCGCCAGGCTCGCTGATGTGCTCGGACGGCCCGGCCGCGCGCGGCCGGACCGGCGGTGGGCCGCCGCTGCGACCGGGGGCGCGACCGGCATGACCGCCTCTCCTCTGCTCGAGCTGCGCGGCATCACGAAGCGCTTCCCCGGCGTGATTGCCAATGACGGCGTCTCGTTCGGGGTGCGCGCGGGGGAAATCCACGCCCTCGTCGGCGAGAACGGCGCCGGCAAGACCACGCTCATGAACGTCCTCTACGGCCTCTACCAGCCCGACGAGGGACAGATCATGTGGCGGGGCACGCCGGTGACCCTCCCGAGCCCCCGCGCGGCGCTGGAGCTCGGCATTGGCATGGTGCACCAGCACTTCATGCTCATCCCGCGCTTTACCGTCGTCGAAAATATCATCCTCGGCGCTGAGCCGGCGCGAAGCGCGGTCATCGACTTCGCAGAGGCCCGCGCTCGCATCCGGCAGTCCTCCACGCAATACGGCTTCGGCCTGCAGCCCGACGCCCGGGTGGAGACCCTCTCCGTCGGCGAGCAGCAGCAGGTGGAGATCCTCAAAGTCCTCTACCGCGGCGCGGAACTCCTGATCCTCGACGAGCCCACGGCCGTGCTCGTCCCCCAGGAAGTGGCCGACCTCTTCGCCAACCTGCGGCGACTGCGCGAGCAGGGGCGGACGATCATCTTTATCAGCCACAAGCTCGACGAGGTGCTGGAGATCGCCGACCGCATCACCGTGCTGCGGCGGGGCCGGGTGATCGGCACCACGAGCGCCGCGACCGCCACGAAGTCGACGCTCGCCGAAATGATGGTCGGGCGTCCCGTCTTGATGCACCTCGGGCGGCCCGAGGTCGCGCCGGGACCGGTCCGTCTCGAGGTGCAGCGCCTGTGGGTGCTGGGATCGACCGGCCGGCCGCGCGTGCGCGATATCAGCGTCGAGGTGCACTCAGGGGAGATCTACGCCCTCGCCGGGGTCGAGGGCAACGGCCAGACGGAGTTTGTCGAAGCGATCGTCGGCCTGCGGCCCGTCCAGGGCGGCCGGGTTCTTCTCGCCGGGAAGGACATCACGGTCTTCGACGTCGAGCGGAGGCGCGCCCTCGGGCTGGCCTACATCCCCGAGGACCGCCAGCTGCGGGGCCTCGTGCTCCCGATGAACGTGGCGGAAAATCTCATCCTCGGCCACCAGGGCCGTGAGGTCTTTCTCGACGGCCCGCTTCTCAACGAGCGCGCCGTCGACGCGTTCGCCGCCGAGTGCGTCACGAACTACGACGTGCGAGTGCGGAGCATCACCACGCCCGCGCTGGTCATGTCCGGGGGCAACCAGCAGAAAGTCGTCGTGGCCCGGGAGTTCGCCTTCGCCCCCACGGCGCTGGTCGCGGCTCAGCCCACTCGCGGCCTGGACATCGGCGCCAGCGAGTTCGTGTATGCGAAGCTGCTCCAGGCGAAGGCGGAGGGGCTGGCCGTCCTGCTCGTCTCCGCCGACCTCGATGAGGTGTTCACGCTGGCCGATCGCATCGGCGTCGTGTTCAACGGGGAGCTGGTGGCGCAGTTCGGGCGCGGCCAGGTCGACGCTGCCGAGCTCGGCGTGTGCATGACGGGCGGGCGCCGATCTCCAGGACAGGTTTCGTGAGCCGCCGCGCCCGCATCGCGCTGCTGCAGGTGGCCGCGCCGGTTCTGGCCGTCCTCTTCGGCGTCCTCATCTCCTCCACTATCATCCTGGCGATCCACCAGAACCCGCTCAGCGTCTTTTCTCTCATCGTCACGTTCAACCTGAGACCGAGCTCCGTGGCCAGCATCCTGACCTCGGCGACGCCGTTGATATTCGCCGGCCTCGCCACGGCGTTCGGCTTCCGTGTCAATATCTTCAACATCGGCGTCGAAGGTCAGTACTACGTCGGGGGCTTTCTCGCCGCGCTCGCGGGCTTCGCCGTGCACGGCCTGCCGGGCGTCCTTCACGTGCCGCTCATCATCCTCACGGCGGCCGTGGGCGGCATGGCCTGGGCCTGGCTGCCGGCCTACCTGCGGAGGCAACGCGGTGCGCACGAAGTCATTACGACCATCATGATGAACTACATCGCCTTCAACATCATCCTCTACGTCCTGAGCCTGGTCCGCGACCGTCACCTCGGAGGCACGGCGCGGATCCGGACGCCGCTCTTCCCTCCGTCGGCCCTGATCCCGCACCTTGCGCCGCCGCTCAACGCGCTGGGCCTGCCGATCCCCCTCTACTCACCCCTCAACTGGTTCCTGGTGGGTGCCGTCCTGCTCGCGCTCGCGGCGTGGTTCTGGCTCAGGCGCTCCCGCTTCGGCTACGAGACGAAAGCCGTCGCCCTTAATCCCGCGGCGGCCGAGGCCGGCGGCATCAAAGTGGCACGCGTCCAGTTTGTGATGTTCATGCTCTCCGGGGCCGTGGCGGGCCTGGTCGGGTTGAGCGACATGCTGGGGCGCACGGGCTACTTTGACATCGATTTTCCCAAAGGGCTCGGCTTCCTGGGGATCTCCGTCGCCCTGCTGGCGCGCAACGACCCCCTGGGCATCATCGCGGCGGCGGTGCTCTTCGGCTACCTCGATCGCGGCGCGGAGGGCGTCCAGACGTTCGCCAGCGTGCCGCGCGAAGTGATCACGATTCTCCAGGCGCTGATCATCCTGGCCATCGTCGTGGTGTACGAGGTCATGACGCGCTACATCCGGACACTGCGAAAAGGGGAAGCGGCCTGAGCGCAGGGCGTGGACCGATCCCGATGTGGAGAGGCCCGTGACGCTGCCTCTCATCGCCTCCGCCATCCGCCTCACCGTCCCGATTCTCCTGGCGGCTCTCGGCGGCGTCTTTTCCGAGCGGGGCGGCGTCGTCAATATCGCCCTCGAAGGGACGATGATCATCGGCACGTTCTTCGGAGCGCTGGGAGCCTATCATTACGGTCCGCTCGCGGGTGCGCTCTGCGCGATCCTCGCCGGGGCGGGATTCGCGCTCATCCATGCCGTGGTCACCGTGACTTTCCGCGTCGACCAGATCATCAGCGGCGTCGCCCTCAACCTGCTCGCGGTCGGGCTGGCCCGGTTCCTCAACCTGCTGATCTTTGGGGTCGCGACCCAATCGCCCGGCGTGTCCGGTTTCCCGCAGCTCAGCGTCCCGGGTCTGGCCGGCATTCCCGCCCTCGCCTCCCTGACCACAGGGATCTCGCCCCTGATCCCCGTGACCCTTCTGTTGGTGCTTGGAGGCCAGTGGCTGCTGTTGCGCACGACCTTCGGCCTGCGGCTGCGCGCCGTGGGAGAAAATCCCCGGGCCGCCGAGAGCCTGGGCATCGCCGTCTACCGCATGCGCTACGCCGGGGTCCTCATCAGCGGCGCCCTCGCCGGTCTCGCCGGGGGCTACCTGGCCCTGGAGCAGGCGCACTTCTATCTGGAAGGAATGACGCAGGGCCTGGGCTTCATCGCCCTGGCTGCCGTCATCTTCGGCAACTGGTGGCCGACAGGGGCGCTGGGCGCCGCTCTGCTGTTCGGCTTCTTTGATGCGCTCAGCCTGCGGGTCGTGGCGAGCGCCATCCCCTACCAGTTCGTCCAGTCGCTGCCCTATGTCGTCACGATCCTGGTGCTCGCCGGCTTCGTCGGCCGCTCGACCCCTCCCGCCGCGGACGGCGTGCCGTATACCAGGGGAGAAACCGGCTAGGTGACCCGACTCGGCGCGATGTGGGTCGTCCCGACGCGACGTCGATCGGGCATCGGTTCAAGCGGCCCGTAGAAGACTCTCCCGGGGGACCGGCGGAGGCATGGGCATGACGGACCGGACCGAAGTGACCGCCGCTACGGGTTGGCCGCGATCCTGCCGAACAGGCCGTCCGCCTCGTCGTTGATCCCCGCGGCAAAGAAGAGTACATTGGTCGGCCCAGCCAAACCACCGTTTCCGAACGTCAACCCCCAGAGGCCCCGAATCGTGATGGGATCCCCGTGTTGATTTGTGAGGTGGCCCACGAATCCCCCAGTTGCGGGATCGAAGGCATTGATCAGACCGTTGCCAAAGTTACCGACAAGGAGGGTATTACTCAAGGGGCCGAAATCGGCTGGGGCGAGAGCCAATCCCCATGGCGAATTGAGGGCTCCGCCCGTGGAGAAGCGCCGAAGAAAAGCTCCATCGAGGGTAAACACGTCAATAAACCCATTGCCGGGACCGGACACGTCGTCATGCCTCGCTGCATTCTGTACTGCGAACGTCACGTAGAGGAGACCGTCGATGTTCCGGATGCCAAAGGGGGCGAAGCCCGGCGTCTTTGCATCGGTCTTGATCCCGGGGTCGGTGAACACCCTCTCGAATCGAAAGTGTGTGTCGTACATTTCCACGACGCCGTCGCGGAAATTCGCTGCATAGATGAAGGTTCCGAGGGTGCTATCCCCGATGGCGAGCCCTTTGTAGACGGCACCCAGCTTCAACTTGTCCACGGCGTTAGAGGAGTTATCCACGGCAAGGATGGCACGAGTCTGGTCGACCTGTGGATTCCAGCCGCTGATCGTCCCGTCCTCAGTGGCGAAAATGAAAAAGCTGGGACCCGAATGGCCGCCCCCGCTTACCACGAAACCCTGCGTGCCATTGAACACGACGCCCGTCGGGGCAGCGGGTGGGCGACTTCCGGCAGGGGGTGGGATGGTGATAACTTCTGGTACCATCGAGTTCGGAAATGGCCTGCCATTTTCGTCGTACGCCGTCGAGACGCCGGTGCCATTGTCGGAAATTTGGAAAGGCCCCATCGGGGCAAACGCGATGCCCCAGGGGTTGACGAGGTGCGGGTCGGTCCTCTCAGCGACATTTGGAAGATCGGAGACAAGATTCTTCTGAATGTAATCCGCGGCAGCGGGTAGGATGAGCGATGGCACCGAAGCGATCGCCAGCAATGCTCCTGCCCACGTCAACGCGCCCTTCCGAGTTTGCCTGCGCACTGTGCCCATGGAGCCGTTTCCTTTCACGACCGCGGATGCGGGCCCGCCCTCTGGCTCGAGTTTTGCTCTTTCGATTCTCCGCGTGACTATTCGCGAGGAGTGAAGGCATAATATGCGGAGAAGTATCGCTCCCTTTTACATTGCCACTTCAGGGTCACGCGCATGTCATTATTCGATAACGGACTCGTAACGGGTAAGTCTCAGAATAAGGATACGCACGGTGTCCGATCTCTATCGTGCTATAAGAACTTGTGAGCCTGTATCACCTCGTCTTGCTGCTCGCCCTCCTCGTCCCCTTAGCCCTGGATACGTTTCTCCTTTCCGCCGCGCTGGAACTGGCCGGTCTGCCAAAGGAACAGCGGGTCCGCACCGGTTTAACGCTCGTGGCCTTTGAAGCAGGCATGCCGATCGTGGGCGTGCTTGGAGGCCGTGGCGTTGGAGCCTTCCTCGGGTCCCTTGCGGGCTATACGGCCGCCGCGGTGATTGGCCTGGCGGGCGTGCTGCTGCTCCGGCCTGGTAAGGACGACAAAAGGGAACACGAGCGGCTCAAACTGCTTACTCATGCCCGGGGTCTGGCCGCAATTGACCTTGGCATCAGTATCAGTGTCGATGAACTCGCTCTCGGCGTCAGCCTTGGACTGTTGCAGGTGCCGCTGCTCGTCGCGGTTATTTTCGTCGGCGTCCAGTCATTCGCAGCCGCCCAGCTTGGCTTCTGGCTTGGGGGACGTTTGAACGAGCAACTCCGCGAAGGTGCTGAACAGGTGGCTGGAGCGGCGTTGGTCGCAATTGCGATTGCCCTCATTGTCTTCAAGGTCACCGGGCATCAGCTGTAGGAGGGTCTGAAGTATCTTTGTGCGCAGCCGGCGAAAGTACAAGGAATTACCGTCGGCGGAGGAGACGCACCGACATGGCACCGGTTGACTGGATCACCTTCGACTGTTACGGGACGCTCATCGACTGGGAGGACGGCATCGCCGACGCGCTCGCACCTTTTCTCCCACCGCCTGTGGATCGGCGCGGACTCGCCGGCCAGTACAGGGACTTCGAGGCTGAAACCGAGCGCGGCGCCTACCGCCCTTACCGGGATGTGCTCGCCGAGACCAGCGGCCGGCTGATGGCTCACCTGGGCCATCCGCTGCCCCCC
>DASUDA010000050.1:0-5917 GCA_036275835.1 bacterium
CAGCAACCCATCGAGCGCGGGGAGCCCGACACCCTGGTGCGTGGTCTTCACCCACTCCAGGCGCCCCGTGAAGACGCTCCGACCGTATCGGTAGAGCGCTAGCGGCAGCGCAACGATCTGGTGCATCGAGAACGCGATGTAGCGCGCCGTGAACCACACCACCTCGAACAGCCGGTGTGTGCGCTCGATCCCGATGCTCCCCGCTGTCGTGAGCAGCACCACGATCCAGTAATACGCGTAGAGCGGCTGGCGCACGGCCAGCGGCAGCGCGTTCGCGACGGTCAGGTGGCGGGTCACAATGTTGATGAGCCAGCCTTGCACGAGGTAGGCGTAGCTGGTCAACATCGACGTCGAGAGGACCAGGGTCCCGGACAGAAAGATCAGAAAGTCCCACCTCTTTCGCCAGGACACCGGTGCATGGAGAAGCGACGCTGCGTGGTCGAACAGGCAGCGCAACGTGCCTTCGGACCACCGGGTCCGCTGTTGGATCAGCCCCCGCCAGCTGCCGACCGCTTCCTCCCAGACGACGACATCCTCACAATACTGGATGCTCCATCCGCGAAGGGTGTAGCGGATGGTCAGGTCGATGTCCTCCGTCAGCGCGCCCTCGTTCCACCCCCCGACCGCGTCCAGGGCATCCCGCCGGGTCACCAGTCCGTTACCGGTCAGGATCACCGCCCCGCCGATCCGCTGCCGGCTGCGCTGCGTCAGGGTCTGAAAGACGGCATAGTCGTCCTCCTGAGCCTGCATCAACAGATCCCGGCGCCCATCGTAGACGAGCTTGCGGGCCTGCACGCCGGCCACCCCCGGCCGGCCGAGGTAGGGCACAAGCCGCGCCAGGAAGTCGGGGGCGACACGCGCGTCGGCATCGAACACGCAGATCGCCTCCCCCCGCGCGGCGGCCAGGCCCACGTTCAGCGCCACGGCCTTCCCCACGCCGTCCTCGGGGCCCGGGCGAACGACCGCGAACGGCAGGGTGTCCTGCAGGGCAGCGAGCACCCGCGGAGTGCGGTCGGTGGACCGGTGGTCGACGACGATGACCTCGAAGTGCGGGCGGCCCCCAGGGCCCGGGTAGTTGAGCGTACACAGGCACCGCACCGTTTCGGCGATCACGTCCTCTTCGTTGCGGGCCGGGACGATGACGCTGACGAACGGATGGTAGTCTCCCGGCGCGGGATCCCCGCGCGGGCGCGGGAGGACTCCGGCGATCATGAGCATCGTCCCATAGAGGCCGGAGAGGAAGAAGATCACCGACACCCAGACGACGTCCCGGACGAGCAGGCCCCGGATCGTGAGGGTCACCCAGAGAAGACCGAGAAGGACCACGAGCGCCTTCCGGCGGAATTCGCCCTGAGCCTTCATGCCCCCGCCCCCGCCGCCGTGGACCGGTGGGCCGCAGCGCGCCGCAGATGAGAGGCGTAGGGAGGCCGGATCACGCCGGCCTCCGTGACGATCGCCGTGACAAGGGCGTGCGGGGTGATGTCGAACGCCGGGTTGCGGGCGGAGATGCCGGCGGGCGCCACCGGGACGCCCGCAACGGTCGTGACTTCCTCGGGAGGACGCTCTTCAATAGGAATCGCCGACCCCTCCGGCGTCGACAGATCCACGGTCGACAGCGGGGCAGCGACGTAGAAGGGAATCCGGTGCGCCCGGGCCAGCACGGCCAGGGTGTAGGTGCCGACTTTGTTGGCCACATCCCCGTTGGCCGCGATCCGGTCTGCGCCCACGACGACGACGTCAATCTCGCCGGACCGCATCAGCGCGCCCGCGGCGTTGTCGGTGATGAGCGTCGCCGGGATGCCGGTCTGCTGGAGCTCCCAGGCCGTGAGCCGGGCGCCCTGGAGAACCGGGCGCGTCTCGCAGGCGATGACGCGGATCCCCCGCCCCTGCTCGTGGGCGTGCCGGAGCACGCCAAAGGCCGTCCCGTAGCCGCCGGTCGCGAGCATGCCGGTGTTGCAGTAGGTCAACACCCGTGCGCCGGAGGGGACAAGAAGCGCGCCGTGCTCACCGATCCGGCGGTTTGTGCCCGCGTCGGCTCGGGCCAGGTCGTGTGCGGCCTCGAGAAGCCGCGCCGGGAGGGCCGCCGGGTCCGGAGTCGCCTCGGCCACAACGAGGAGGCGGTTGAGCGCCCAGGCCAGATTGACCGCCGTGGGCCGCGTGTCCCGGAGTCCTGCGGCCGCGCGTCTCAGATGCTGGAGGCGCTCTGCCCGGCCCTCTCCCGTCTGCGCCCGTGCTGCCAGGGCCAGGCCGAAGGCGGCGGCCAGACCAATGGCGGGGGCGCCGCGGACTTTGAGGGTACGGATCGCCTCCGCCACCTCCTGCCAGGACGTGCACCGGTATGTCTTCACCTGGTGGGGGAGGACCGTCTGGTCGATCAGCCAGAGCGCTCCGTCCTCCCACCACAGGGGAGCATCCGCCTTCATCGGCTGCACTCTCCGGGTGCTGCGGCGCTCGGGCACGAAGACGCCCGCCGGCTCCCGCCGCGCGTCCGGCGGGAGCCACCGCCGGGGTCCGCGGGGTTACCCGCCGGGAAACAGGGGACCCGGGGCCATCTGTTCGCGGAAGCGCTCGGTGGCAATAACAACGTGATGCGGGGTGAAGAGGAAGATCTCATCCCCCACACGGTGCATGTGTCCATCGAGGGCATACGCCACTCCGCTCAGGAAATCGACGATCCGCTTTCCCAGGTCCTTCTGCGCCCCGCGCAGGTTGATCACGATCGGCCGATGCGTTTTCAAATAGTCGGCCGCCGTTTGTGCTTCGTCGAACGCTTCCGGCTCCAGGATGACGATCTCCATCTGCCGCTGCGTATGCAGGCTGAAGACCGGCGTCCCGGGGCTCAGGGCCTCGCTGTGCAGTGCTCCTCCGTCCTCGGCATCGGCAAAACCCATGAAGGTCCAGATGCGCTGCAGGATCCGGCCCATTGGCCCTGCCTCCTGTCTGCTGCGTCCTCTGGTGCGGCCGTGGTGCAGTGATTACGCGAACAGGGCGCGCCCGATGCGGACCATCGTCGCTCCTTCTTCGATCGCCACTTCAAAGTCATCCGTCATGCCCATCGAGAGCTCCTCTAACGTCGCACCGCGCACCGCGGCGTTTATGCGGTCACGAATCTCCCTCAGCCGGCCGAAAAACGGACGGGCGCGGCCGGGCTCCTCCGCGAGCGGCGCGATGCCCATGAGGCCCCGTATCCGCACGCCCGGAAGCGGGAGCACCTGCGCGACCAGCTCGCCGACGCCTTCAGGAGAGACGCCGTGCTTCTGCGGTTCTGCTGAGATATTGACCTGGACGAGAATCTCGGCCGGGCGGCCTCCGCCAGCGAGGAGGACCCGCCGGCTGATCTCCTCCGCGAGCGGCAGCGAGTCCACGGAGTGAATAAGATGAAACAACCGCAGGGCCTCCTTGACTTTGTTGCGCTGCAAGCTCCCAACGAGATGCCAGGACACTCCGGGGACGAGCGGAATTTTGTCGCGGGCCTCCTGAACCCTGTTTTCCCCACACACCCGCACGCCGGCGGCCACCGCTTCGCGGATCCGATCCGGACCGACCGATTTTGTCACCGCCACCAGGAGCACGTCATCGGCCCGCCGGCCGGACCGCAACGCCGCCTCCGCGATCCTGGCGCGGACGCGCGCGAGATTGGCCGCGATATCCGCCATGACCCACTCCTGGCGCCGTCGTATTCGACGGCTCTGGACTATTCCCTCTGCGCGCGCGCGGAGAGGTGAATGCAGGCTGCCATGCGTCCGGTCACATGATCCCGGCGGTACGAGAAGAAGAGCTCGGGGCGGCATTTCGTGCAGTCGGAGACGACCTCGATCGCCGAGGGGGGAACGCCCAGGGCGAGGAACTGCCTTCGGATCGCTGCACGCAGGTCGAGGTGCCACCTGCCTGGCCCGGTCGGCCGGGCACTCTCAGCCCACCACGACATGTGCTCCATCGCGCGCGCGACCGGGGCATCTACCTCGTAACAGCACCCTCCGATCGCGGGCCCCAGCGCGACGCGGCAGCGGGCGGGGTCCGTGCCGAAGACGTCCCGCATGCGGCGCAGCGTTTCCTCCACAATGCCCGCGGCGGTCCCCCGCCACCCCGCATGGAGCGCGGCGATCGCCGGTGACGCGGAGTCGAGCACGAGCGCGGGGACGCAGTCCGCCGCGTAGATGGCGAGCCAGATCCCCTCTGATCCCGTCACAAGGGCGTCGACCCCGGGAACCACGGTGCCGCCGGCCCCGGGCCCGACGACCGCAACGGCGCTGCCGTGGACCTGCTCGGCCTCGACCAGGGACTCGAGGCGCGCTCCCATCGATTTTGCCAGGCGGCGCCTGTTCTCCGCCACGGCGTGAGGAGAGTCTCCGACATTGTGCGCCAGGTTGAGGCTCGTATACCGGCCCTGGCTGATCCCGCCGGTACGGGTCGTGAAGGCCGCCCGGACCCGCCCGGTGGACTCGAGGGATCGGGCCGGCAGCAGACCGGGCGTCATACGAGCCGTTCGCGCACCACCGCGCTCGCGTAATCGAGCACAGCCACGACAATCGCAATCATCCACAGCGCCGTGGCGGCCTGGCGCCACTGAAGGAGGTTGATATACTGCTGAAGGATAAACCCGATCCCGCCTCCCCCGACGAAGCCGATGACGGTGCTGAACCGCACGTTAATGTCCCAGCGGTAGATCGTGAACGCCAGGTACTGCGGAACGATCTGGGGGACCACCGCGTAGCGGATGACCTGCAGGGGACTGGCTCCGGTCGCCGTGATAGCCTCGATCGGCCCGACGTCGATGCTTTCGATCGCCTCCGAGTAGAGCTTGCCCAAAGACGCGATGCTGTGGACGCCCAGGGCCAGAACGCCGGCAAACGGGCCCAGGCCCACCCAGACGGTAAAGATGATGGCCAGCACGAGGGCCTCGATCGAGCGCGTGATGTTGAAGACGGCGCGCGTGAGGCCGTAGACGACGCTCCCGGCCGGCAGATGCCCCACGAGGTTGCGGGCGCCCAGGAACGAGAGCGGGAGAGCGAAGACCACGCCCATCGTCGTGCCCATCAGCGCGAGAAAAATGGTCTCCACCATCCGGTCGAGCACAACGACTAACGTCCGGCTCGGACGCAGCGGCCCCAGACCCGTGACCACCTCGGCGCTGACCAGGTTCCGGGTCCCCTGCACCTCCGGCGCGGTGAAGGTCAGCGTGAACCGGCCCCGGGCATCCGTCGTGAACTGTCCCAGCTGCTGGCGCTGGCCGACCTGGTTCTCCCACCAGAGCATCCCCGGCCGGTGCGGCGCAAACCCCGTGCCGGTCGCCGTCACCCGGTCCCCGATCCTCCCGCTCGACCGGGACAGGATGACGCGGGGACCCCCCACCGCCTGTGCTCCGCCCAGACCTTGAGGAGGGACCTCCCCTCCGTAGTAGAAGGGCACCACCTGCTTCTGGATCTGAGCTTCCCGTGTGACGACGTCGGGGAAGGCCAGGGCAACGACGAACGGCTGGATCAGGTGGGCCCCCCGCCACAACTCTCCCAGGTTGATCTGGGTGACCTTCCACCCGTAGGCGTAGACGAAGACCCCAAGAAGAAAGAGCAGATAGAACCGCCAGGAGCGAGACCAGTGGACCGGGCCCGGGGAGCGGGGCGTGAGATCGCCGGCCGCTTTGAGGGCCGCCATCAGGTGATGTCCACCTCGACGGCTTCTTCGCCGTAGATCGCCTTGAAGCGCGCCTCGTCGATCTCCCCGGGCAGACCTTCGAACACGATCCTCCCCGCTTTGAGCGCCAGGATTCGCGTCCCGTATCGGCGGGCGAGGCTGAGGAAGTGCAGGCAGCACAGTACGGTGATGCCGTCCTTTCTGTTGAGCTCTTCGAGGTAGCGCAGGATGGTGTGGGACAGGGCCGGATCGAGGCTGGCCACCGGCTCATCGGCGAGGATGAGCC
>DASUDA010000051.1:0-6914 GCA_036275835.1 bacterium
CAGAAACAGCACGGAGTTCGCGAGGAACGCAATGACATCCCACAGGATACGGACGGTTTCCTGTCCGGCGTCTGTGAGGTAGCGGAGGCCGTAGCTCCCGAAGACGACGCCGGCAAGTACCACGGCGATGACGCCGCTGACCCCGAGGGTGTCGGCGGCGACGAACGATGCGAGCGCGGCGATAAGGCTTCCCATTGCTTCCACCCTCGGTTGGTACGTGCGCCGCAGGGCGTAGGAGACGACCGCCGCTACAAGCGAACCGACGGCTAGACCGCCCCCGATGAGCCAGACGAACTGCCAGGTTGCCGCAAAAAGGCCCCCGGCGAAGCCGCCGGCGATAACGGTAAACAACACGATCGCCACTCCATCGTTGAGCACAGCCTCTCCTTCGAGGACGGCCCCCAGACGCGCGTCGAGTCCCGCTTCTCTGATGAGAGCGATCACGCTGACAGGATCGATCGCGGCAGCGATGGCCCCCATTAAAAGCGCGCCTTGGAGGGTGAGGTGAGATACGGCGGCCGCGGCCCCGCCGATGGCCAGCGCGGCGATCACAGTCCCGGGAATCGCGAGCAGGCCGATCACCCAACCGTAGGACCGCAGGTGCTCAGGCGGGAGCCGGAGGCCACCTTCAAACAGGAGCGGAGGGATGAAGAAGGTGAGCAGCACCTCCGGGGTGATGGGAACGGCGGGAAGCAGGTGGAAGTTCCCCACCACGAGGCCCGTGACCACCAACGCGATCGTGTACGGAAACCGCAGCAGTTCCGCGATGATGGAAACGGCCGCGGCGACCACCATGAGCAGCAGCGCCAGGTCTAGGACGCTCATCCGAGCGGCACACTATGCCGCCGGGGGATCTGGTCCCTCCCCTAGCGCCTCCGGCGCCGGAAGATACGCGGCATATAGGAAATGCGGGGATGCGGTTGGAACTCTTCCAACGCCGCTCCACCCCCCGTCGGAGTGAAGAGATCCGAGGAGGCCCGAAATGGCGCAGACCGATTTTCGTCAGGCGCTTCAGGATCGCGAGGAAATCTCGATCACCGTTAAGGGCCGCCGCACCGGAAAGGCCATCACCCTCCCCGTCTGGTTCGCGCTGGACGGCAAAATTCTATTGCTCCTGCCCGTACGCGGCTCCCGGTCCCAGTGGTTCCGGAACGTGCAGGCGGACCCCACAATGACCATCCGCGCCGGACGCGGCCATCTGACGGTCACGGCCCGTCCCGTGACCGATGCCACGTCAGTGCAGGCGGTCGTCCAGAAGTTCCGGAGCAAGTACACTCCGGAGGAGGTAGCCCGCTACTATACGGGCTTCGATGCCGCCGTCCAGATGCGGATTGAATCATAAAGGACAGGGCGCCTATGGGCCCGGCGGCGCCGGTGCGGTGTGAGCCGCGACCGGGATGTGGTAAGGGGGTGGGATGAGTGAATGTGGACATCGCATGGCGCCTGGAGGGGGGACGTCTCCCGAGCCTGAGTCTTCCCTCTACGGACGGGCGGGTCGTGGCGCTGGACCGCCTCCGCGGTCAGTGGACCGTCCTGTACACGTATCCCAAGAACATGGTGGATATGCCCGGGGTCGTCCGTCCGGAAAACTGGGACCAGATCCCCGGTGCGCTCGGCTGAACTCCCCAGGCGACCGGGTTCCGGGACGCATACAACGAGTTTGACGCACTGGGAGTTCGGATCTTCGGGATCAGCGCCCAGACAACCGCCTATCAACGGGAGTTTGTGCGCCGCTTCCACCTGCCGTTTCCGTTGCTGAGCGACGCGGAGTTACGCTTCACCCGCGCGATCGGGCTCCCCACATTTGTTGCGGCCGGAGAACGGCTGCTTCACCGAATCGCGATCGTCGCCGGTCCGGACGGGCGAATCCGCAGGGTCTTCGACGATATCGGCGTTCCCGCCGGGAATGCCGGCGAGGTGCTGGCCTACCTTCGGGCCGCCGTCACCGAGGCGGACGGGGGTGCGGGCGGTCGTTTAGCGCGTCGCCGCCACCGCTCGTCGCGTCGCGGTCACCGCTCGTCCGGGAGATCACCCGGGTAGGTGGTGACGGCGATCAACTCTTCGCCCCGGAGCGCCTGAAGGGACAGCGGAGAACCGGGTGCGTGGGTGCCGAGCGTGAGCAGCAGATCGTCCAGTGTGATGATGGGCCGATCCCCCGCCCGGACGATGAGGTCGCCGGGCCGCAGGCCGGCCCGAGCCGCGGCTGTGTCCGGATGGACCTCCGTCAGCCGTACCGCCGTCGTCGCGTCGAGCCGGTGGGCGACGGCGAGCCGTCTGTCCAGCGTGACCGTCTGAGCAGCCACCCCCAGGTACGCCCGCCGCACCCGCCCTTCGCGGATGAGCTGGGAGGCCACCCACGCAGCCGTGTTCGAGGGGATGGCGAAACTCATCCCTTGAGAGCCGGCGATCACCGCGGTGTTAATGCCGATGACGTCGCCGCGGGAGTCTGCCAGCGGGCCGCCGGAGTTGCCCGGATTAAGCGCCGCGTCGGTCTGAATCACGTTTTCGATCAGACGTCCCGATTCGGCTCTGAGCGTGCGCCCGAGCGCGCTGACCACCCCCGCGGTCACCGTCGCCTGAAAGCCGAGGGGGTTGCCGACGGCCACCACCAGCTGGCCGACTCGCAGCCGTGAGGAGTCCCCCAACCCGGCCGCGGGCAGACGCCCATCCGGGACGCGTAGGAGCGCCAGGTCGGTATAAGGGTCCTCGCCGACGACCTCGGCGGACAGCGTGCTCCCGTCCTGGAAGCGGGCTTCGATCCGGCCGGCGGAGCGCACGACGTGGCTGTTCGTGAGGATGTAGCCGTCCGGGGCGATGATCACCCCGCTGCCTGCCCCGCGGAGCTCCTCCAGACCCCGCCGCCTGAGTTGCGCCGGCGCGGGCCGGGCGATGCCGAGGCTCACCACGGCGGGTCCCAGGCGCTCAACAACCCTGACGACCGCTTGGGAGTAGGCGTCCAGTGCGTCCGTCTCCCCACCCCGGGTGGGGTCGGATCTCTGCGGCCTCGTGTTATCGGCGGACTGTTCGCTTGAAACCTGAAAAATTCCCATCAATGTCCCTCCCGGTGCCTGTGCTGGCGCACGCCGCGATACCCTGCTGTTCGGCGCTGTTCATGCACTCCTTGTGCCCATGTTAACGCAGCGGGCGCGGTGCAAATTTCTGCGGCCGTGGAGGGGGCGGCGGGCTCCCGTCGAATCGTCGCTGCGCCGCGCTCCGCGCCTGCGGCGTCCCCGGTCGGGCCGGGTGCCGCGGGGTGCCGGCGGGTCCGAGAGGAGGAGAGCGAGTGGACGCTGATGTTGTCGACCTCAGCCTGGCGCCGAAGGGCTGGGAACGGATTAGCTGGGCCGACGGGGAGATGCCGGTCCTCCGCGCCATCCGGGAGCGCTTCGCGCGGGAACGTCCGCTCGCGGGTCTCCGGATCGCGGCGTGCCTGCACGTCACGACAGAGACGGCGAACCTGATGCGGACCCTGCGCGACGGAGGGGCCTCCGTCGCCCTGTGCGCCAGCAACCCACGGTCCACGCAGGACGATGTCGCAGCCGCCCTGGTGGCCGAGTGGCACCTGCCCGTCTTTGCGCGCCGGGGGGAGGATCGCGACACGTACTACAGGCACATTCATCAGGCGCTCGATACCCGGCCGCACCTGACGATGGATGATGGCGCGGACCTCGTGTCGGCGATCCACCGGGACCGGACCGACCTCGTCGGCGGCGTGATCGGCGGAAGCGAGGAGACGACGACAGGCGTGATCCGGCTCCGCAGCATGGCCCGCGCGGGCGCCCTCCGCTATCCGATCGTGGCCGTCAACGATGCGCTGACGAAGCACCTCTTCGACAACCGGTACGGGACCGGACAGTCGACCCTGGACGGCCTGCTCCGGGCCACCAATGTGCTCGTGGCCGGGCGGACGATGACCGTGGCGGGGTACGGCAACTGCGGGCGCGGGCTCGCGATGCGCGCCCGGGGCATGGGGGCTCAGGTGGTCGTGACCGAGGTCGATCCGACCCGGGCGCTCGAGGCGCACATGGACGGCTATCGCGTGATGCCGGTGCTGGAGGCGGCGCGGATCTCCGACATTCTGATTACGGTCACCGGCAACACGGCGGTGATCCGGCGCGAGCACTTTGAGGTGATGAAGGATCGAGCGATCGTGGCGAATTCGGGCCACTTCGACGTGGAGATCGACCTGCCCGCCCTCGCCGATCTCGCGGCGGAACGGCGGACGGTCCGGTCGAACGTCGAGGAGTACCGGCTCCGGGACGGCCGGCGAATCTACGTGCTCGCGGAGGGACGGCTCCTCAACCTGGCGGCGGCCGAAGGACATCCGGCGGCCGTGATGGACATGAGCTTTGCCAACCAGGCGCTCGTGATGGAGTACCTGGCCCGCCGCGGGCGTGCGCTCACCCCGCAGGTCTATGCGGTGCCCCCGGAGATCGACCGGCAGGTGGCCGCGGTCAAGCTCGACGCGTCGGGTATTGCGATCGACACCCTGACGCCGGCGCAGGAGCGGTATCTCCAGTCGTGGGAGACGGGCACGTGACCGCTGGGCCGGCCTGACAGGATCGTGATCGGCGAGGGCGCAGCGCCGAGGGTGCCGCCGCGGATCCGTGCGCGCCGTGGAGGTGCTCTCCGCAGGGGGGGTGGCGGAGGGCGGCGAAGGCAGGCCTGTGAGCGCAATCGCCGTCGTGGCGATCGGCGGCAACTCGCTGGCGCGGGGCGGGCGTGTCGACATCGACACTCAGCGCGCGGCACTGCGGGAGACCGCCGCGCACGTGGCGGGATTTGTGACCGGGGGCTGGGGTATCGTCCTGACGCACGGGAACGGCCCTCAGGTCGGGCTCAATTTGCTTCGCAACGAGATGGCTTCCGCGGTCGCGCCCCCGGCTCCGCTGGATGTTTTGGGTGCCGAAACGCAGGGCGCGATCGGGTATCTGGTCCAGCAGGCGTTTGCCGAAGAGTTCCGGCGCCGCGGCATCGGCAAGGCCGTGATCACCGTCGTGACGCAGGTGATCGTGGACGCCGCGGATCCGGCCTTTGTCCGCCCGACGAAGTTTATCGGCCCCGCCTACACGAAGGAGGAAGCCGCGCGGTATGCGCGGGATCGCGGCTGGGCCGTGGCCGAGGACGTGGGCCAGGGATGGCGGCGGGTGGTGCCATCCCCGCTCCCCCGGGGCATCGTCGAGCTGCGCGCGATCCGATCGCTGGTGACGCGCGGAATCGTCGTGATCGCGGCCGGAGGAGGCGGCATCCCGGTCGTCCGTGACCACGACGGATCCCTGCGGGGCGTGGAAGCCGTCATCGACAAGGACCGGGTGGCGAGCCTCCTGGCCCGCGACCTGGGCGCGGCGCGCCTCATCATCTCCACGGCGGTGGAGAAGGTCGCCCTGCATTACCGGTCTCCCGGCGAGCGCCCCCTGGATCGCCTGACGGTCCGGGAGGCGCGGGAGTATCTCGCGGAAGGGCACTTCCCCCCGGGAAGCATGGGGCCGAAGATCCAGGCAGCGGTGGAGTTCCTGGAAGGGGGCGGCCGCGAGGTGATCATCACCGCTCCGGAGGCGTTGACCAGGGCCATGGAGGGTCGGGCGGGGACGCGCATCATCGCAGATGCGGAAGCGGCGAGGCCAAGGAGGGGGTAGGGTGAGGACACAGGAGCCGCGGAACGATCGGCTGGCCGACCGGATGGGGGTGCTGGGCACGGAGACCGCGTTCGAAGTTCTCGCGCGGGCGAAGGCCCTCGAGGCCGCCGGTCGCTCGATCATTCACCTGGAGATTGGGGAGCCCGACTTCGACACTCCCGAGCACATCAAGGAGGCGGCGATACGGGCGCTCCGGGACGGCTACACGCACTACACCCCGGCCGCCGGGATCCTCGAGGTCCGCGAAGCGATCGCCGAGTACGTGGGGCGGTCGCGGGGCATCCCGGTCGGGCCGGACCACGTCGTCGTGACCCCCGGGGCGAAGCCCATCATGTTCTTTCTGATGCTCGCGCTGGTGAATCCGGGGGACGAGGTGGTCTACCCCGATCCGGGATTCCCCATCTATGAGTCCGTGGCCCGCTTTCTCGGCGCCCGGCCCGTGCCCTGGGTGCTCCGCGAGGACCGGGAGTTCCGGGCGGACCCCGAGGATCTGCGGGCGCTCATCACCCCCCGGACGCGGCTCGTCATCATCAACTCTCCGCACAATCCGACCGCAGGCGTTCTTTCTCGCGGTGATGTGGAGGATATCGCCGGGATCGTCAGAGGACGGCCCGTGACGGTCTTGTCGGACGAGATCTACAGCCGGATCCTGTATGAGGGGACGTTCCACAGCATCGCGTCGGTCCCGGGGATGCAGGAGCAGACCGTCATCCTCGATGGCTTCAGCAAGACATACGCGATGACCGGCTGGCGGCTCGGCTACGGCGTCATGCGTCCGAGCCTCGCCGCCCGCCTCGCCCAGCTCATGGTCAATTCCAACTCGTGCACGGCCGCGTTCACGCAGATGGCCGGGATCGCGGCCCTCCGGGGGTCTCAAGACTGCGTCGACAGGATGGTCGCGGAATTCCGCCGCCGGCGGGACGCGATCACGGACGGGCTCACCCGCCTGCCGGGCGTGCGGTGTTTTCGGCCCCACGGGGCGTTCTATGCGTTTCCCAACGTCCGCGCGATCGACCCGGATGCCGGACATTTACAAGAATATCTGCTCACCGAGGCAGGGGTGGCTGTTCTCTCGGGGACGGCGTTCGGCGCCCAGGGGCGGGGGTATCTGCGCCTGAGCTACGCCACCTCGGTCGACGTGATTACCGAGGGATTGCGCCGCATCCGGCAGGCCATCGAGCGCTACACGCCTGGCCGGGTGCCGTCTGCGAGAACGGCACCGGCACGGGCATCGTCAGGGAAGAGCCGGTCATCCGGTCCCCAGCGTCGACGGTGACG
>DASUDA010000052.1:0-6293 GCA_036275835.1 bacterium
CTGTTTCTGCTCATCGGACTGCAGGTCTCCGCCATCCTCCTGGCCCGCCACGGGGGGCTCATCACCGCCGTTATCCTCGCGGCGCTCGCCGTGCGGGCAGCGACCGTCTACGGGTCCTCGACCATAAGCGGAGCACTCTCACGTCCCATCCCGCAGGGCTGGCGTTACGTGCTTGTCTGGGGCGGCCTTCGCGGAGGCGTAGCGATCGCGCTCGCTCTAAGCCTTGATCAGAGCCTCCCGGGGCGCGACGCAATTGTAGCAAGCACCTTCGGCCTCGTCGTCTTCACCCTACTGGGCCAGGGACTATCCATCCGGGCCCTCTTGCGGCGGGTGGGACTTGCGTGAAGCACCCGCCGTGGGGGCCGGAGAAAGACAGATGGAGCCTCCGGATTACCGGCCCTTGGCCTGCTCCTCGCGCAATGTCATGCACGTGCTCGACGCCCGCGCCACCAGGCGCTGCGCCTCGTCCGTGATGTCGCACTCCACGAGGCCGACGGTCCGGCCTCTGTGCACGACTTTGCCTGTTGCACGCAGGCTCCCATTCCACACCGGCCTGAGGAAGTTGATCTTCAACTCCAGGGTCGTGAAGGTCTCCCCCTCCTCCAGGGTACTGAAATACGCCATTCCCATCGCGGCATCGGCGATATCGCAGAGGACTCCGCCGTGGAGCGTTCCCATGGGGTTCGCGTGGCGCGGGGCCGCTTCGAACTCGACGATCGCGCGACCCGGCTCGACCGCCGTGAGGGTGAACCCGATCAGCGTGGCGATGGGCGGGAGCGGCGCCTCACCGCGCAACACCTTCTGGATCCGGTCCAGGGGTTTCGGCATCACGCCCCCTTATGCGGGACGGCTGCCTTCCGATCCGGACGCGCGGTAGGCGCGGCTCCTCTGCTCCGCGTCCGCTTCGGCAGCACCTCCCTGGACGATGGGATATCCCTGCGCCACCCACGCCACCAGGCCGCCTTTGATCGCCGATACCCGCACCCAGCCTTGCTCTCGGAGCGCGGCCGCCGCCCGGGCGGCCGAGGCTTCCTCCCCTCAGGTTCAGTACAGGAAGATCTCGCGGTCGCGGGGCAACTCGTGCGCCCCCTCGAGGATCGCCCGCACCGAAATCGACTCAGCGCCGGCGATATGCTTCGCGGCAAACGCTTCGGGCGGGCGCACGTCGACGATGAGCACGGGATCGCCCGCATCGAGGCGACGTTTCACCTCGTCGACGGAGACTCGTGGAACTTCGGGGAATGGAACGACCATGACCCTCATCCTCCTCCACGCCGCTTGGTATTTTCCGCCCGGGCGGCGGCCGCCCGTTCGTAGGAGAGGCGAAACAGCGCCACGGCCGCGGGCACATCGGCCTCGGAGCGAATGGAATATGTCACCCACCCGCTGTCGGGCACGCTGTGGTGCACCCGCGCCTGGCCGGCGGCGATCAACTCGTCGCGTATGGCACGTGTAAACGGAAGGTCCACGGTGTGATCGCCGTGGAGATGGCCCAACTCGCGCGCCCCCAGTTTGAATTCCACTCCGCCGAAACGGTGGCGGCGCTCGGTGACCTCGGGCCAGCTCAACACCGCCTCGCTGATCCGATCGCGGATGCTCATTCTCGGTCTGCTCACGCCGTTTTCTGGAAATACGCCGACCCGAGACGCTCTATTCCCCGCCTCCGCGCGCACGCTATTTTGAACGTCAGGGAGTGTCTCGTGGCCGGGGGGGCTGCCCGCGTGATACCGCCGCCGCCCTATTCTATGAAATCCTTGAGGCGCTTGCTCCGGCTGGGATGGCGCAGTTTGCGCAGGGCCTTTGCCTCGATCTGCCGGATGCGCTCGCGCGTTACACCAAATTCCCGCCCGACCTCTTCGAGGGTACGGGGGCGGCCGTCGTCCAGACCGAACCTCAGCTTGAGGACCTTCCGCTCGCGCGGGGTCAGCGTATCCAGGACGCCTCCCAGCTGCTCCTTCAGCATCGTAAATGAGGCGGCTTCGGCCGGCGCGAGGGCATCCTGATCTTCGATAAAGTCTCCGAGGTGGCTGTCCTCTTCCTCGCCGATCGGCGTCTCCAGGGAGATCGGTTCCTGGGCGATCTTGATGATCTCGCGGACCCGCTCGGTCGGCATCTTCATGATCTGGCCGATCTCCTCCGGGCTCGGCTCCCGACCGAGCTCCTGCAGGAGCTGGCGAGACACCCGGATGAGCTTGTTGATGGTCTCCACCATGTGCACCGGGATGCGGATCGTCCGCGCCTGATCGGCGAGAGCGCGGGTGATCGCCTGCCGGATCCACCAGGTGGCGTACGTGCTGAACTTGTATCCTTTTCGCCAATCGAACTTTTCGACGGCGCGGATGAGCCCCAGGTTGCCTTCCTGGATCAGGTCCAGGAACAGCATCCCCCGGCCGACATACTTCTTCGCGATGCTCACGACCAGGCGGAGGTTCGCTTCGATCAGGCGGCGCTTGGCCTCCTCGTCGCCGCGCTCCATCCGCTTGGCCAGCTTGATCTCGTCAGCCGAGTTGAGCAGAGGAACCTTGCCGATCTCCTTGAGGTACATCCGGACGGGGTCGTCGATGCTCACCCCCTCCAGCGGCTCCAGCTCGACCGGCTCCGCCTCCTCCTCGTCGGCTTTCTTCTCCGCCTCCTTGGGGTCGTCCACCACCTTGATTTCGAGGTCTCCGAGCATGCCGTAGATCCGATCGTACTCGTCGAGGTTATGCTCGATCTCGGGCACGGCTTCTTGTATCTCGTCGTACGTGACGTATCCGCGCCGGCGGCCCTGCTCGACGAGTTGGCGCAGTTCGCCCGGAAGGGTGCTCAGCGCCTTCTCGGCCTCGGCCTTCCGCTTTGTCGCGGTCGCCTCCGACTCCGGTGTCGCATGTGGTCGTCGCTTAGCCACTCACTTCAACTCCCTGTAGACGTCTTTCAGCTCGCTCTGGAGCGCTTCCACTCGGGTGTGGTCCTTTGCCCGATCGGCATCGCCGAGCAGTCCGAGCAACTCCTCCACGCGCTCCTGAAGCGTCAGTTTCCGAATCCGCCGCACGCACTGCTCGGCCGTTCGGTGCGGATCTCCGGGTGGAGGCTCGGCAATCAAAAATCGGCTCAGGAGCGAGACTGCGGCTTCGTCCCGCAGCCGCTCGCGTAGCCGACCCGGATCCTCCGCCGGCACCCCCGGCGTCAGGAGCGCCTCCGCCAGTTGGCGATGTCCGGCCTCCCGAAACATGCCGGGCTCGACAACGTTGCGAAGGTCCTTCCGTACCGAGGCATCGGCCACGAGAAGGTGCAGGAGCAACCGCTCCGCCCCTGCCCGGGCCGTCGCCTCCGACACCGGCCGAATCTCCCCCGGCGCGATACCCGATGCGTCGTCGCCCCCGCGGGCGGCCCGCCGAACCTGGCCTCGGATGGCGTCCTCCCGCACCCCGAGCCGTTCCGCCAGGAGACGCACGTACTCAGCCTGGCGCACTGGGTTGGGCACCGTAGAGATTAACTGATTAATTTCGTCAACAATTCCAACCTTTCCTTCCACCGTTCGAGGGTCGTGGCGCTTCCAGGCCGCCTCCAGCCGGTACTCAAACACGGGGCGTGCCTCTTCCAAGACGCGCCGAAGGGCGTCCGGACCGCGGGACCGGAGAAAGGCGTCCGGGTCGGCTCCCCCCGGGAGCACTGCGACGCGCGCGGGTAGTTCGGCCTGCTCGCACACCGCGAGGCCACGCCCTGCCGCCTCCTCGCCGGCCGCGTCCGCGTCGTAGACGAGGACGGCGCGGGAGGCGAACCGCTTGAGCAGGAGCACCTGGTCGAGTGTAAGGGCGGTCCCCAAAGACGCCACCGCGTGGCGGACGCCAAACTGGTGACAGGTCACCGCATCCATGTATCCTTCGACCACCACGGCCTCCCCGGTTTCCCGGATCGCCGCGCGGGCCTTGTCCAGCGCGTACAGCGTCTTTCCCTTGACGAACAGCAGCGTCTCGCGCGTGTTCAGGTACTTGGGGGTGCCTTCGCCGAGGGCGCGCCCCCCGAACGCGGTCGGCCTCCCCTGCAGATCGTGGATCGGGAAGACCACCCGGTCGCGGAGCGCATCATAATGTCCCTCGCCCGCCGGCCGCGCGACGATGAGCCCGGCCTGCTCCAGGTCCCCGGAGTCGAAGCCGCGGGCATGGAGGGCCCGGAGGAGATGGTCCCACCCGACCGGCGCGAGCCCGATCCGGAACATCTCCTGCGTCGCCGGATCGACGCCGCGGGAGGCCAGGTACTGCCGCGCGCTCCCCCCGGGCTCTCCGGCGAGCTGCGCCCGGAAAAACGCTTCGGCCTCGGCCACGGCCCGCAGCAGCCTCTCCCGTTCCCCCGCGCGCTGCTCCTCCGCAGGCGTCTGCTTCAGGCGCACGCCGGTCCGATCCGCCAGGTCCTTCAGCGCTTCCTTGAAGGGAACGGACCCTATGCGCATGACGAAATCGAAGACGTCGCCGCCGGCGTGACAGCCGAAGCAGTAAAAGAACCCCCGCTCGGGATCCACCGTAAACGACGGGGTTTTCTCGGAGTGGAACGGGCACAGCCCCTTGTAGCTCCGCCCGGCCCGGCGCAACGTGACGTGCGGCGAAATGACCTCCAGAATCCCTGCCCGGCGGCGGATCTCGTCCGTTACCTCACGTGATGGTCCGGCCACGCCCCTGCACCCGCAGAAAAAGCCCTATCTTTGGCGAAGATAAGGCCCGCACTCTCTTCCCGTGCTATTGTGTTTCTCCAGTCTGTGAGGTATATTCTCCACTTCGGGAAGGCGATCCTTTCGAAATCGACCACACTCCCCCTCCCCTTTTGAGGGGAAACGGAGCGGTGCGGCGCGGAGTTCACTAGGGGCTGAGAGCGTTAAATTCGTGTGTGGCTGGGCCGGGCCGTGGGCTTGCGACGCCTCAGGCGGTCTTCATCTCTCCGAGGTAGGCGCGCCGGATCATCTCGTTCTCGCGGAGGCTCTTCGCCGACCCGGAGAGCACCACCTGGCCTGTCTGCAGGACGTACCCCCGCGTGGCGATCGAGAGCGCCATGTTGGCGTTTTGCTCCACGACGAAGATCGTCGTCCCCTGTTTGTTGATCTCCTGGATGATGTCGAAGACCTGCTCGACAAAGGCCGGCGACAGGCCCATCGAGGGTTCGTCCATGCACAAGAGCGTGGGCCGGGCCATGAGCGCCCGCCCGATCGCCACCATCTGCTGTTCGCCTCCGGAGAGCGTTCCGGCCACCTGATTGCGCCGCTCTCTCACGCGCGGGAACAGGCCGTAGATGCGCTCAATGTCTTCTTCGATCCCCGACCGATCCGTGCGGGTGAACGCCCCCATCTCGAGGTTTTCATACACGGTCATCTTGGGAAAGAGCCGGCGGGCTTCCGGCACCGGCGCGATCCCCTGCCGGACCCGCTCCGAGGTCGACCGGGAGTTGATCGGCTCGCCCCGATATAACACCGTCCCCCGGGCCGGGCGGACGATCCCCAGGACGGTCTTCATCGTCGTGGACTTCCCCGACGCGTTGCCGCCGAGGAGGCAGACGATCTCCCCGGCGCGGATCTCGTAGTTGACCCGCTTCAGGACGTGCAGCTCGCCGTAGTAGGTGTCGACGTCCTTAAATTCGAGCAGCGGACGTCCGTCCGAGATAGGCGCGGATGACATCCTCGTTCCGGTGAACCTCCTCCGCGGTGCCTTCGGCGATCTTCTCGCCGTAGTCGAGTGCGGTGACCTTGTCGGAGATGTCGTTGACCACGTTCAGTTTGTGCTCGATGATGAGCACGGTCAGACCGATGTCCCGCAGGCTCCGGATCTGATCGGCGAGCTCGAGCGTCTCCGCCGGGTTCATCCCCGCGGTCGGTTCATCGAGCAGGAGGAGGGCGGGCCGCGCCGCGATCGCCCGCGCGATTTCCAGGCGCCGCCGGTTGGCGTAGGAGAGACTGCTCGCCAGGTGGTTCGCGCGCGGCAGGAGCCGGTTGCCGAAGATCTGGAGCACCTCCATCGCCCACTCGCGGGTGGCCGCTTCCTCGGCCCGCACGGAGGGAGGCCGGATGACCGCACCCACGGCGCTCGCGTGGGTCCGCGCGTGCATCCCCACGAGGACGTTCTCGAGCACGGTCATGCTGCTGAACAACCGCAGCGTCTGGAACGTCCGGGCGATCCCCCGCTCGACGATCGCGTGCGCGGGAAGGCCCGTGATATCGGTCCCCCGGAAGAGGACGCGCCCGCCGTTGGGGCTGTCCAGGCCGGTCACGAGGTTAAAGAATGTCGTCTTGCCGGACCCGTTGGGCCCGATCAGGCCGACGATGGTATGGG
>DASUDA010000053.1:0-10970 GCA_036275835.1 bacterium
TTGCCTTTGTGACCGTATACCGCACCGTGTGGCTCCCTCCGTATTCCCGTTGGCCCCGACGGGGCTTCGTGTTCTCAAGCGTAAATACCCGTTTCCATTCGATCTTAGCCACATGCCTGGTGTCGGAATCGGGTGGAAATCGGTGCCGGACTGGGGGGAACCCACAAGATCCTTGCAGGAACGCTCGGGATCTTCTGGCCTGGACGTCGCTGTGAAGCCTGTCACACAAGTGGAGAGTGTTTGGCCACATCGAAAAAGGTCGATCGGAAGCCCGTTGGCCCGGGAAGAGAAAGAAGGATTGCGGCTATCTGGGAGCAAATTGCGCTTAAATGAAGGGATTGTTGAAGGGGATTGTTATCATTGTAGTCGTCACGCCTTCTGGGGGGCATTATGGCCACCCCAACAGCTTCTGTTCGGCAGCGGCTCGCTGAGCCCAATCTTCGCCGGATATCCGCACATTTCAGCGGGTTCTGGGGGGCTCTTCGCGAGCACCTCAATCCCGCCCTCTATCGCCCTGTTCAGTCTGATCAGGTAGAGGCTGTTCCGCTCATGACCCGGCATGGTCAGCCATATTTCATTTTGGCGAACCGCGGACGCTCTAGATACATGCGGCTGGCTCCGGACGACTATCACCTTTGGACGCTTATGGACGGTACGCGTCGAGGATGCGAGGTCAATCCATTCCTCGGGTCTTCCGGGACGTGATCAGCGGGCAGTGCGCCTTCCAGATTCGTCGAGTCGACAGGCTTATCGGCGGGCTGCTCCTCTTCGGGGGCTGAGGGAAAGGAGGTGAGCGGAGACTGACTCGGGTCTAGAACACGCCTCCGAAGCGCACGACGGGAAGGCATTACCAATATTCGAGGAGGTGAACGGCAGTGTCTAAGGCTGGCGTCGAGAGGGTAGTCACAGCGATGGCCGATGAGGCATTCCGCCGGAAGGTCAAGGAGAGTCCCGAGGCGGCTCTGGCGGGATACGATCTGACACCCGAAGAGAAGGCGGCAATCAAGAGCGGTGACACCGCCAAACTCCGGGAACTTGGCGTCGACGAGCGGATCACAAAGAGCGCATTTCTGCCGGGCGGCGAAGCTGAGGGTCGTCGATAACACGAGGTTAGAAGCCATCGGTCGGGTGCGCTAGAAAGAAATGCCTCTGATCTAGGAGGGAGCCAGAGGCGAGGTCTCTGGCTCCTCTGTTTTTTGAGGCGTTTGCGCGCCGGTTTTGGGGCACCGATACCACAATTGTCAAGAAGAGCTACGTCTGGAAGATCGTCATATGGTATCCTGGGGCGTTCCTTATTGACTAGACTGTGGATGAGGACGTCTGAGCAACACACGACGCACTAGACGCCTCCGAGCGCGAGGGGTCGCCGCTTGAGAAAATTTCCACCCCTCTTGACATTAGCTCCATGGGTTGTGCTAACAGGAGGGCGACGCAGTTGACTACTCGACCGGGAAGCCATATGTTTCGTAATCCCGACGCCGACGCGGAGACTCGCGCGGTCCCGCCGACGGGTTCTGTTGAGCGGGGGCTTGCGACGGACCCGGCGCATCAGGACCCTGCCCAACTGGACGCTCCTCGTGTTCCCGGATCGCCCGGCGGCATCCGGGACGCTCTTCAGCCGCACGTCACCCTTGCAGAATACCGCCCGATGCAGTCTCCGAAGGTGACGGCCGTTCCGTTTGTCACGCGGCACGGGGAGCGCTACTACATCTTCGCGAACCGCGACCAGGGGAAGTATCTGCGGCTGGCGCCGGACGAGCATCACCTCTGGACCCTGATGGATGGCACACGGACCGTGAAGGATTTGATCTACGAGTACTTCACGGCCTTCAAGACCCTCGCGTTCGACCAGGTGGCACAACTCGTGGTGCAGTTGCGACTCAATTACATGCTCGCCGACCCGCCCGAGGACGTCTTCGCTTCGGTTGAGAGGACCTCAGCGAGCCGCCGGAGCCAGTCCCTCCCGCGCGCCGTCTGGCGGGTGATCACGGGGCAGCACACGTTCGAGATTCATCATATCGACGGGCTGATGGGAGAACTGCATCGCCGGGTCGGCTGGGTCTTGTATACCCCACCGCTCCAGGTCCTCTACGTGGGCTTATCGGTCGTGGGCGGCGCGCTCTTTCTCCGGCACTTCGCCTCTGGCCGGTATGATCTGTTCCAGGCGGGGGGTTCCTACGGCACGGGCCTGCTCCTGCTGATCGGGCTCAACTTCCTCAGCGTGACCGTGCATGAGGCCTCGCACGCCCTCACCTGCAAGCATTATGGTGCGCGCGTGCACAGCGCCGGCTTAATGCTCTACTTCGGCCTCCCAACCGCGTTCGTCGATACGACGGATATCTGGACGAAACCCGCTTCTGCGCGGATCGCGACCACCTGGGCCGGGCCCTACTCCGGGGCCATTCTCGCCGGGCTCGGCGCCGTGGTGGTGCAGGCGGTGCCCGACTCTTGGGTCGCGCCGACCCTACACCGGCTGTCGTTTCTCTGGCTCCTCACGCTGCTCTTCAACGTCATCCCCTTCCTGGAACTCGACGGCTATTACATGGCCGTCGACTGGCTGGAGATTCCGTTGCTGCGCGCGAGGGCATTGGCGTTCTTCCGCACGGAACTCTGGCAATGCCTGCGCCACCGACAGCCCCTCACGGGGCGGGAGCGCCTCCTGGCCTGGTTTGGGGGGCTTTCCCTTCTGTTTTCCGGGCTCGTCCTCGCGTCCGCCGTCTTTTCATGGGAGTACCGCCTGAAGAGGGTAGCGCTGGCGCTGTGGGCAGGGGGTGTGGGGTCCAAAGTGGTGCTGGTGGTCTTGCTGCTCATGCTGGGCTCCCCGCTGGCCATCGAAGGTGTAGAGCGGCTTGCCTCGGCGGCGCGCGGCGCGGCGGAGTGGGAAAGACGATGGCGCGTGCCCCACGGCCGCGCCCTGCGGGAGCGGGAGGGGCTGCTGAGCCAGGTGCCCTGCCTTTCCGCACTGTCAGCCGAGGAGCTAGCGCAGGTGGCGACCCGCATGCCGCATCAGACCTTCCGACCGGGCCAGATCGTGGTCCGGGAGGGGACCGAGCCAGATCGTTTCTACATCATTGCGCGCGGCGTGGCGGAGATGTGGGTGGACGATGAGCCCCGGCCGCGCCGACACCTCACCGGGGGCGACTACTTCGGAGAAACGTCGCTCGTGGAGCGCGTGCCGCACCCCGGCACCGTCCGCGCCGCATCGCGGCTGAGCGTGTTCACCGTGCTGCGGGGTGATTTCGACCGCTGGTTGGCCGCGCACATCTGCGCCCACATCGACGATCGGATTTACATGGTGCAGGCCCTGAGAGGGTTTTCAATCTTCGCCGACCTGACGTCGCGCGAACTCGACGCCCTCGCGTCCCGGCTGCTCCGGGAACGCGTTCCGCCCGAGACGGTGGTGTGCCAGGAGGGGGACCCGGCGGATGCATTCTACCTCGTGGACTCCGGACAGGCCGAAGCGCTCGTCGGCGGGCAGCGGCGCCGTCTGCTTCACCGGGGCTCCTATTTCGGCGAGGTCGCTCTGATGCGGCACGTGCCACAACCCGAGACGGTGCGAGCGCTGACGGCTTTCGCCGTGTTTAAACTCCAGCGCTCGGACTTCGAAGCCCTGGTCGCCACTTCGCTGCGCAAAGTGACCACCGCCTTGGGGGACGCCGATCACGATGGCCCGCTCCGTAGCGGCGGCCCAACGGCGCCCCTTCGGACGGGCGGAGTGTAGCGTGGACGGCTGGATCTTCAAGCAGACGGCGGGCGGCGCGTGTCGGGTGTTGTACCGCGGCCTGAGCCGGTCGATGTATCGGAGCGGACTTGAGGCCACGATGCGGGAGACGGCAGAGGGTAAAAGGGAGGTGCACTGGACGGAGCGAATCGACGACAGTTGGCGGGACTCTTTGCCGCTGATACGACGTTTCAGGCGCTAATGCTGCCCGAAACTATATGGACAACACTATGTTGATAGGATAACCTGGTTCAACGGGCTTCGCAGAAAGAATCAGAGGTTGCCTATTTGACTCTCAAGCCGGATACCTGCAACGATTGGAAGGGTGTGAAATGCTAAACTTGGATGACCCGAGATTCCGTCTAAACGATCTGCTGACGAGGTACGGGGCGTTGACGGTGGTGAAGGAGCCCGCCTCTCAGCCGACCCAAGCGGAGCAAGAGGCCATCGTCGAAGCGTTTGACCGGCTCACGCGCGACGTCATTCGCCCCGCCATGGAAGAGATCGGAGCGGAACTGGAGCGGAGAGGGCAAGAGTACGAGATCCTCATCGCACCCGGGCAACAGATCACCATGCACCTCTATCCCCCAGTCCTGCGACGGTCGGCATACACGACTTCGTGTAGTCCCTACGTGTCTTTTTCGAGAGATGCTTCGACGGAAAGGATCCATATTGCCCAGAGCACGTTGATGCCAAACGGCCAAGGGTGCGCCGAGATCACGGATACGCTCCCGCTAGACCAAGTCACGCGGCGCTATGTGGAAACGCAGATCTGCGACGTGCTGGGGAAAGTCCTGGGCGCCGCAAAAGGGTAATGCACCGATAAGGCGGGCTTACTGTTTAAGGCGCAACTTAGACCCCCTGTCGCTCGCTAAGCCTACAAAATGGCCTGGTGCGTGTCCGGGTTGAACACGTGCATCTTCTTCATGTCGAGCACAACCTCGGCGGACTGGCCCATCCGCGCCTGGCTCCGCGCGTCAACACGGGCGACGATGCTGTGCTCGCCCGCGGTCAGATAGAGAATGATGTCGGACCCCAACGGCTCGTGGACGTCCACCATCGCCCGCATGACGGCGCTGTTGGCCGACGCCGGGTGAAGCGCCCGGTCGTAGATGTCCTCCGGGCGGATGCCAAGGATGATCGGCCGCCCCACCCAGTCCGCCAGCCGGGAGGCCTGTTCCGCAGGCACCTCGGCGCGGAAGACGCCGCCGTCGACGACCACCTTCCCGTCCTGCCGCGCCAGCCGCGCTTCGATGAAGTTCATCGCCGGGGAGCCGATGAACCCCGCCACGAACAGGTTCGCCGGCTGCTCATAGAGGCTGAGGGGGTTGTCCACCTGCTGGACAACGCCGTCCTTCATGACGACGATGCGGTCCCCCATCGTCATCGCCTCGACCTGGTCGTGCGTAACGTAGATCGTCGTTGTCTGCAGCCGCGCATGCAGCTTCTTGATCTCCGCCCGGGTCTGCACCCGAAGCTTCGCGTCGAGGTTGCTGAGCGGCTCGTCCATCAAGAACACCTGCGGTTCCCGGACGATCGCCCGTCCCAGGGCCACCCGCTGCCGCTGTCCGCCGGACAGCTGCTTGGGCTTCCGGCTGAGCAGCTCCTGGATGCCCAGCATCTCCGCCGCTTCCTTGACCCGGCGGTCGATCTCCGGCCGCGGGTACTTCCGGAGCCGCAGCCCGAACGCCATGTTGTCGTAGACGCTCATGTGCGGGTAGAGCGCGTAGTTCTGGAACACCATGGCGATGTCGCGGTCCTTCGGCGCGACGTCGTTGACGATCCGGTCCCCGATGGAAATGTTGCCCGCCGTCGCCTCCTCGAGGCCGGCGACAAGCCGGAGGCAGGTCGTCTTTCCACACCCCGAGGGTCCAACGAGCACGGTAAACTGCTTATCGGGGATCTCCAGCGTCACGTTGTTCACGGCCAAAACGTGTCCGAATTGTTTCGTCACCTGCTCGAGCATCACTTTCGCCATCGTGCCCTCCCCCGACGGGAGACCAGTCTCAGCGCGGAATCCCGCGCCCCATGAGTTTCCCCCGTCCCCGTATCCGATGCTCCTCTACGACGCAGCCGCAGGTCGCCCCTCCTGCGGGCCGCGGCCCCCGCCCCCAGACCACGGCCTCGCTCCCGCCCATCCCGTTCAGGACTCCCGCATCCGCCTCTTCACCGCGGTGATCGCCTCCACGGGCGTGGGGTCGACGCCCCGGAGGTAGGCCAGGTAGATGCTCGTGGCGTCTCCCATCAGGACGAGCGACAGGAGCCGGCTCAATCGACTTCCCCCGCGGCCGCGGATCTCGTGGACCCCCGCGGCCTTCCGAAATGCCTGATCACAGGTCACCCGGATGCGGCGGATCGCGCGCTCCGACTCGTCACCCCCGAGCAGCACAACCGCCGCAACCATCCCCAGGACCTCCGCCGGGCTCGCCCACCCGACGGTCTCGTTGTGGGTTAGTTCGGGAAAGGTGTTCCATGTCGCGAACGCCTTGCTGTTCTCGTTAAACTGGCATTTCCACCGGCGGGCGGCGGCCTCGACCTCGGGAGATCCCGCGTAGACCGCGGGGATACGACCGGACATGTGCCCGGCGAGGCGCTTGGCGGCATTTCGGGATGTTGGCACCGCCGGTCCGATCTCGGAGGCGACCTCCTGCAGCACCGTGGCGGCTTCCTCGACGTCTCCGGCGCACGGACCGGTCAAGCCCCAGCGCTCGAGCGCCGCCAGCGCCGGGATCATCAGATATCCGAGGGCCGCCCGAGGTGGGAGCCCGGCGGGGACACGCGCCACGCGGCCGCTGATCTCCGCGAGGCGCCCGCCCGACGTAATGGCCAGCAGGGCCGCCCCGGCCCGGACCGCCTGCTCGGCTGCGGCGATAGTCTCCTCGGTCTCCCCGGAGTAGCTCACAGCGATCACCACCGAGCGCGGGCCCACATACGATGGCAGGCGGGAGTCGCGGACGACAACGAGAGGGAGCGGGAGCCGGGGCTCGAGCACGGCCGCCAGGAGATCGCCGCCGATCGCGGACCCGCCCATCCCCGCGATGACGAGGTGCGCCGGCGACGCCGGGAGGGACGGCAGGGGCGCCGCGGACCCGAGCCGCCAGCCCTCCCGCACCTGGCGATGCAAGCTCAGCGCCACCTCGAGCATTCCCGAGGGGTCCGCTGCGCGATGCAAGGACGTGTCGTCAAGCGACAGCACGACGTCATCTATTCGCCGGGGCCACCTGCTCCCCCGCCTGCGGCTGGGCGACCCCACCGCAGGGAGACTCCGCGGAGGGCCCGAACCCCACATCTCATCAGAGACGGAGGGGGCCGCCCGTGCGGAACAAATCGCAGCACACCCGACGTCAGGACCGGGCATACCGCCCGGCCGTCGACATCCGCGCTCTTCTTCGCGACCGCGAGTTCATCAAGGTCACCGCGTTCGTGCTTCCGACCCCCACCAAGCGTCAGGTCCTCGAGATGATGGAGCGGCTTCGCCGGGAGCGCATGACCAATCGCTCGGGACAACCGCTCCCCGACCCGGCGGTCCCGCTGCCGGAGATGACGGACGGCGAAATGGTCCGGGAGATCAACTGGCGTATCGGCACGCTTCCTCCGCAAGACGCGGAGGTGATCGCGTGGTATATCCGCCGGCTGAGCAGGTGGCGCTCGGAGCGGCGGACCAGGGCGGCGGAGACACGCAAGACCCCGGCCGCGGCCTCTCTCGCTTCCCGGCCGGACTGATGCCCCTGCCCGACGCCCTGCGCCAGGCTGTCCACGAGGCCCTGGCCTCGCCCCTTGCGGGAGTGATCGTGCGTCTGATCCTGATTGCCGCGGCGGCATGGGTGGCCCTGCGCGGCTCCCTCGCGGTTGTCCGGCGGGCGGGGCTCCGGTTGACCGGTCACCCGGCCCCCACGATCACCCACGTTCTCGAAAGCGCCGTCCGGTACGCGATCGCCTTCGCCGCCCTCGTCCTGATGCTCGACGCGGTGCACGTGAACATCACGGCCGTCCTGGCCAGCGCCGGCGTTGTGGGCGTCGCTCTCGGCTTCGGGGCTCAATACCTGATCCGTGACATCCTCGCGGGCTTCTTCCTCCTCTCCGAGGGCGTCGTCCAGATCGGCGATTGGGTGCGCATCGATGGCGACATGGGGGCGGTCGAGCGCATCACCCTGCGCACAACGCAGATCCGCAAGTACAGCGGGGAACTGCTGACGATCCCGAACGGGTCGATCGGTCGGATCGGGAACCTCACCCGCGATTACAGCCGCGCGATCGTCCAGGTGATCGTCCCCTACCAGGCCGATGTGAGAGCGGCGCTCGAGGCCCTGCGCGATGTCGGACACGAGTGGGCGGCCGCCCACCCCGAGGACGCGCTGGGGGAACCCGCCGTGGATGGGGCGGTGGATCTCAAGGCGACCGGCGTCACCCTGCAGCTCTCCGTTCGGGTGCGTCCCGGCCGCCAATTCGCCGCGGAACCGGACCTGCGACAGCGGGCGCTCCAGGCCCTCGCCGGCCGCGGCATCCCCACACCCTCTGTCCTGCCGATCCCGTCCTGATCGATCACGGGCGCAATTGACGCCGGGATTTTCTGTTAGAATTAAGTGGAGCCTAGTAGGGACACAATGGCGAAGCCGGTCGGCCACCTGGTTTTCACGCTTCACACCCATCTTCCGTTTGTCTTGAACCACGGGCGGTGGCCTCACGGGAGTGAGTGGCTGTCAGAGGTCACGGTGCAGAGCTACGTCCCTCTGCTGGGCACCCTGACCCGGCTGGCGGCGGACGATGTGGCGCCGACGGTCACGCTCAACATCTCCCCGGTCCTGTGCGAGCAGCTGGCCAGCCCCGGCTTCCGCGACGAGATCGCGGCGTTCCTCGACCAGCGGCTGGTGAGCTGCGCGGGGGCGCGGCGGCACTACACGGACACGCACGAGGATAGCCTCGTCGCCCTGTGCGATTTCTGGCGGGGGTTCTACGAAGACGTGCGGGCGCAGTTTGACGCCCTCGGCGGCGACCTCCTCGGGGGATTCCGGCGCCTCGCCGACCGCGGAGCGCTCGAGTTGATCTCGACCGCCGCCACGCACGGATACTTCCCGCTCCTCAGCCGGGACGAGAGCCTGGACCTCCAGATCCGCACCGCCGTTGCCACCCACACGCGGCACTTCGGGCGCCCCCCGCAGGGCATGTGGCTCCCCGAGTGCGCCTACCGCCCGCGATACGAGTGGACACCCCCGGTCGGTCCGCACAGCGGGAAGGTCCGGTACCGCCGACGGGGGGTGGAGGAGTTTCTCGCCGCGCATCACCTGGACTACTTCTTTACCGACGTGCACCTCCTGCGGGGAGGACGCGCCGTCTCGGCGTATCGGGATTACTTTCCGCGCCTCCGGACGGTCCCCGGCCCGGAGAACCAGTTCTCCCGGCGGGGCGAGCGGAGTCCGTATGCGTCCCATCGGGTCGCCTCGCGGGGCGGGACTGGCGACGCGACGGCGTTTGTCCGCGATCCGGAGACCACCCTCCAGGTCTGGAGCCGGGACATCGGGTACCCGGGGGACGAGTGGTACCTGGAGTTCCACAAGCGGCACTTCCCCGGCGGGCTCCGGTTCTGGCGCGTCACCCATCCCAAGAGCGACTTGGCTGACAAGCAGATCTACGTTCCCGAGCGGGCGGAAGAGCGCGCGCGGGCGCAGGCGGAGCACTACACCGGCATCGTCCGCGAGACCCTCGCCCGGTACGCCGGCGACGCCGGCCGGCCGGGTGCCTTGTGCAGCCCTTTCGACACCGAACTGTTCGGCCACTGGTGGTTCGAGGGGCCCCGGTGGCTGGGCCACGTCTTCCGGCGCCTCGGAGAGGCGGGCGTCGCGCCGATCACCGCCGGGGAGTACAATGCGCGCTTCCCCGCCGACGGCACGGTCACCCTTCTCGAAGGGTCGTGGGGAGAGGGCGGAGATCACCGGGTCTGGCTCAACAAGGACACGGAGTGGACCTGGGAGATGATCTACCAGGCGGAGGACGAGCTGTGGGCGCTCGTGACCGGAGCCCCGTGGCAGCGGACGCCGCTCCTGCGCCGGATCGTGGCGCAGCTTGGACGGGAACTGCTCCTCCTCCAGGCCTCCGACTGGCAGTTCCTGATCACCACGTGGGCCGCCCGCAACTATGCGGAAACGCGCTTCGCAGAACACTACGCCGACTTCACCCGCCTCCTCGAACTCGCCAAGCGCGTCCAGGGCGGCAGCACCCTCTCGTGGGAGGACGAGGAGTTCCTCAGCGGCAAGGAGTCCCAGGACTTCTGCTTCCCCGATATCGCCGACCACCTCGAAGCGTCCGCCCATCTTCCGCGCGCGTAGATCTCCTGTGCGCCCGCACGATCTCTGCGTCAGATGATCCGGCCGCGGATTCTCGGCGTCGTTCTTGCCGGAGGGAAAGGCGAACGCCTGTATCCGCTGACCAAGGAACGCAGCAAGCCCGCCGTGCCGTTCGGGAGCAAGTACCGGATCGTCGACTTCGTCCTGAGCAACTTCATCAACTCGGGAATCTACTCCCTGTACATCCTCGTGCAGTACAAATCCCAGTCCCTCATCGACCACATCCGGCGCGGCTGGCGGTCCAGCGCGCTCGTGGACGAGCACTTCGTCATCACCGTCCCACCCCAGATGCGCTGGGGCGAGTCGTGGTACCGGGGCACCGCGGACGCGGTGTTCCAGAACATGAACCTGATTCGCGACATCGACCCCGACCTCGTCGCGATCTTCGGGGCCGACCACGTTTACCGGATGGACCTCCGGCAGATGGTGGACGCCCACCTGGACCGCCGGGCGGACGTCACGGTCGCCGCTCTCCCGGTGCCGATCGAGACGGCCTCGGTGTTTGGCATCCTCGAGACCGACGACGATGGCCGGATCATCGGCTGGGAGGAGAAGCCGGCAGAGCCCCGCCCGATGCCGCGTCATCCGGCCAAAGCCCTCTCCTCGATGGGCAACTACGTCTTCTCGGCCGAGGTTCTGGCGGACGTCCTGGCGGAGGACGCACGGCGGAGCACAGACCACGATTTCGGCAGGACGATCATCCCGGAGTTATATCCGTACGCACGGGTCTTCGCCTACGATTTCCTGCAGAACGAGATTCCCGGGCTCCACCCCACCGAGGAGCGCGGCTACTGGCGGGACGTCGGGACGATCGAGGCGTACTGGCGGGCCAACATGGACCTGCTGGGAGAGTCCCCGGCGCTCGACCTGGACAATCCCCGCTGGCCGATCCTGGCCCCGCCGTTTGC
>DASUDA010000054.1:0-10532 GCA_036275835.1 bacterium
CCGTGGTGGCCCGCTACCTCGCCAGCGTCATCGAGGTGGCCCGCCTTCACGAGCAACTCGAGCAGCGTGTCGTTGAGCGTACCGCTCAGGTGGCACACGCCAGCCGCGCCAAGAGCGAGTTCCTGTCGCGGATGAGCCACGAGCTGCGCACGCCCCTCAACGCCATCCTGGGGTTTGCCCAACTCCTCGAGATGGAGCATCCGGAGCAGCGGGAGAGCCTAGACCACATCCTCAAGGCTGGGCGGCACCTGCTCGATCTCGTCAACGAGGTGCTGGACATCGCCCACATCGAGACCGGCCGGCTCGCCATCTCTCCAGAGACGGTCTCGGTGAAGGAGGTGGCCCAAGAGGGTCTCGATCTAGTCGTGCCGCTGGCCGCCGCCCGGGACATCCAGATGAGGGTCGAGGCGGCCGGCATCTCCGACCGGTTCATCTTCGTCGACCGGCAGCGCCTCAAGCAGGTCCTCCTGAACCTCCTCTCCAACGCGGTCAAGTATAATCGCCCGGGCGGCTCGGTCACCCTCTCCTACGCGGAAGTCCAGGGAGGCCGGCTGCGGATCAACGTGAGCGACACCGGCTCCGGGATCCCGCCCGACCGGCTGGGGCAGCTGTTCACCCCCTTCGAGCGCCTGGGGGCCGAGCAGACCGGGGTCGAAGGCACCGGACTCGGGCTGGCCCTCTCCAAGCGTCTGGTCGAGGCGATGCGGGGGACGCTGGGCGTGGACAGCACCGTCGGCCGCGGGAGCACGTTTTGGGTGGAATTCGCCCCCGTCGAAGCACCGACCCGGCACGTGGAGCCGGACGGCCCGGGCATACCCGCCCCGCCGGATGCGGCATCCCAGGGCGCGTTCACGGTGCTATATATTGAAGACAACCTCTCCAGTCTCGAGCTCATGGAGCGCCTCCTGGGGCGCAGGAGCGCGGTCACGCTCCTGTCGGCCATGCAGGGGCGGCTGGGCGTCGATCTGGCCCGCGACCACCACCCCGATCTGATCCTGCTGGATCTGAATCTCCCCGACATCGGGGGAATCGAGGTGATGCGCCTGCTGCGGGACGATCCCACGACACGCCCGATCCCGGTGGTGGTGATCAGCGCCGATGCTACGTCCGCGCAGATTCGACGGCTGGGCGAGGCCGGGGCCCGCACCTATCTCACGAAGCCGCTCGACGTCAAGAAGTTCCTCGGCGTGGTGGACGAGATTAGACACGAGATTGTGAAGCAGCGCAGCGACCGGGCATAAGGACCGCTGCTCAGAACCGCTGTTCGATTGCGACGCCGGTGTAGTAGTATTTCAGGATCTGCTCGTACGTGAATCCGCCTGCGGCCATCGAGCGGGCGCCCCATTGGTCCAGCCCCACACCGTGCCCGGCGCCCCGCCCGCTGAATTCGATGTCCGCACCCCTGTGGACGATTGTAAACATCGTGCTGCGCAGAACCTCGGGGCCGACGAGAAGGCGGAAGCGGTTCGCGCTGATCTCGCGTGTCCGGCCGTCCTCCCCCAGAAGACGCACCGTGATCGCCCGGCCCCATGGGGTCATGCTGGCCGGCAGGACTCCGAGAAGCGCGGGGACCCCGACCCCGCCCCGGCGCAACTGGGCGGCGACCGCGGCGAGCGGAAGCCGGGCGCTCCACCATGCGCCGGGCGCTCCCAGCGCGTACGGGTCGGGCACACCCCGCAGGTAGGGATAGATCGTCCCCCAGACATGCTCGCTATCCTCGGTGTGCCCGCCTGAGTTGGAGTGGTAGGCGGCGAAAATCGGGTGTCCCTGATACGTCACGACAAGAGAACGGGTCGCATCGACCGCTGCCACGGCCGCCGGGTCTTCCGCCGCCACCCCCAGATAGAGCTGCGCGTCGGTGGTGGCGGGAAGGTCGAAGCCCGTGACCGCCGGATGCGCACGGGACGCGTTCACACGCTCCAGCGCCAGCGTCCGTGCCGCCACAGCCTGGGCCTTCACGGCCTCCGGGGGCCACTGGGGATCGATCTCCGCCTTGATGACGCCGTAGAGATACGCTTCGAGGTCGATTTCGTTGATGGCCGTGAGCCGGCCTTCGGGCGTGCGCCGGATCTCGATCACGCCCCGATACCCCCGGCCCTCCACCCGGAGGACCCCCACCTGGGGGCTCAAGCGGGCGCGGGGGCCGAAAATGCTGCCACCCACGTCCAGGCCCCCGAGGGCGGGCAGAATGATCCAGGTCCGCCCAGCGAGCGCCACGGCAACGCCGGTATCCGTATCCTCAGCCAAGACGGGGCCGTCGCTTGCGACGTGGAGCGAGGGCCGCTCGACCGCGACTCCCACCCGGAGGATGAGTACATCGGCTGCGCGGCCCGAGGTGAAGGCGCCCGCACCCGCGCCGGCCACCGCGAGGGCCAGCGCCGCCGGGAGAATTCTTCGGCTCACCGGCGGGCAAAAAAGACGTTGAGCAGGATCGTCAGCACCAGGCTCAGCAGGAGGCTGCTCACCAGAGGGACGTACAACGTGAACCCTTTTCGCTGCACGTAAATGTCTCCCGGAAGCCGCGGTAGCCTGCCGAGCAGCATCAGCGCGCCACCTGTCACGATCAGCAGGATCCCCATGATGACCAGGAGGCGCCCGATCTGCCCCATCACTGCGGAAACAGGGCACCCTGACCCCTGGTCGTCCGATCCGGGACCGCCAGCCCGAGATGCTCGTAGGCCTGTGGGGTCACCCGCCGGCCGGACTGGGTCCGCGTGAGAAATCCGATCTTCAGGAGGAACGGCTCCATGAGCTCGACGAGACTGTCCACCTCCTCGTTGAGCGTGGCCGCGAGTGCGTCGATCCCGACGGGACCTCCCCCATAGACCTGGATCACGGCTCGGAGCAACTCGCGATCCTGCGCGTCGAGCCCCAGCGGGTCCACCCCTTCGAACTCCAGCGCTTCACGGGCGACGTCCGGCGTGATCGCCCCGCCGGCGCGGACCTGGGCAAAGTCCCGGACACGGCGCAGCAGCCGATTTGCGATGCGCGGCGTGCCCCGGGACCGCCGGGCGATCTCCGCCGCGCCCTCGTCCGTGATGTCCACGCCGAGGATCGAGGCGGACCGGAGGACGACCAGCGCGAGATCCTCGACGGGATAGAAATCGAGGTGGTGCGTAATCCCGAACCGCTCGCGGAGAGGCGAGGAGAGCAGCCCGGCTCGGGTTGTCGCGCCCACGAGCGTGAAGGGTTTGAGGGTGTAGCGCAGTGTGCGGGCGTGGACGCCCTTGTCGATCACGAAGTTGACGCAGAAGTCCTCCATCGCCGGATACAGAAGCTCTTCCACCGTCCGCGGCAGGCGATGGATCTCATCGATGAACAGGACGTCGCCCGCGGTGAGGTTGGTGAGGACGCCCATCAAGTCCCCGCCGCGCTCGAGGGCCGGGCCGGAGGTGGTGACGATTTCCGTGCCCATCTCCGCGGCGATGACGTTGGCAAACGTCGTTTTTCCAAGCCCCGGGGGGCCATGGAACAGCACGTGATCCAGGGCTTCCCCCCGCTCCCGGGCGGCCTGAAGGCTGATGCGGAGACCGCTCACCACGCGCCCCTGACCGATGCACTCGCTGAGGCGTCGGGGCCGGAGGCTGCGGATGAACTGCTCTTCCTCGACGTTCGCGCCCGTGCCGGCCGCACCGGTCCCGCGTGGCGGGTGAGGATCCGGGCCCGTCCCGGTGGTCTGCTCCCGCGTCATGTCAATGCGCCCCGCTCGGCACGATACACCTCCTGGAACAGCTCCTCCGCTGAGGCGATTCGGGGATTCCGGCGGAGCGCATCCTCGACCATGCGCTGGGCTTCCCCGCTGCGGTGCCCGAGCTGGCCCGTCAGCACCTGGACAACCTCCTCCCGGAAGTCGTCCGCGCCTTTCTCCACAGCCGCCGGCGGTTCACTGCGCAGAAGGGCGTACTTTCCCATCTTCCCGTGGAGGGCGGCGACAATCTTTTCCGCCGTCCTCTCCCCGATCCCCGGGAGCCGCCGGAGAAAGCCGACATCCTTCCGCTCGATGGCATCGGCGATCTGCTCGATCGGATGAACAATCGCCTTCATCGCTCTCGTGGGGCCCATGCTGTCCACGGTGATAAACTTCTCGAAGAACTCCCGCTCGATCTCCCGGAGGAAGCCGACGAGCAGCGGCCGGGGCTGGTTCGCCGTGACGTGATAGGAGATGTGAAACTCCGCATCTTCGCTCAGTCCCTGCGGGTCGGATCGCGCCAGATCTCCAAGAAACCCGGGGAGGTGCACTTCGTACCCCACGCCGCCACACTCGATCACCAGCATGTCGTCGGACCGGCGGAGGGTCCGGCCGCGCAGAAACGCGATCATCCGGCCCCCCACGCCGGTCGCGACCGCTCCGCGTGCTTCCCGCGCCGGGAGAGGGCCACGACAGCCAGGGCCAGGGCGTCTCCGACGTGCGTTCCCGGCTCCTCGGCCAGACCGAGGAGAGCCCGCACCATGCGCTGGACCTGCCGCTTCCCGGCCTGCCCTGAGGCAACGATGGCCCTCTTGACCGCGGCCGGGGGAATGGCGTCCACCGGGACTCCGGATTGTGCCGCGGCGAGGCAGATCACCCCGCTGACGTATCCCATGAGGATTGCGGTTCGGGGAAAGCCCGGGTGGGCGAACAGGTCCTCGAGCGCCACCGCGGCTGGCCGTCCGTGCGCGAGAAGCTCGTAGATTCCGGCGTGCAACTCATGAAGCCGCGCAGGGAACGCTTTGTGGAGATCCGTGCGGATCACGCCAGCCTCGACGAGCGCCATCTTGGGCCCAGCCGCTTCCACGAGCCCGTAGCCCGTGAGCCGTAGCCCCGGGTCGATTCCAAGGATGCGCACGATCGCCGCTCCGTCCGGGCACCGGATGACGTACCGGGTCGACACACCGACCCGAACCAATGTTCGCCATGCGGGGGGCCTACTCCTGGTAGCGGGTCAGCTGACCTGTTCAAGCACCTCGTCAGGAATATCGAAGTTGGCGTACACGTGCTGGACGTCGTCGTGCTCCTCAAGGGCCTCCATCAGGCGCAGCACCTGCTGCGCCTCTTTGCCCGTCAGCGGGACGGTGGTCTTCGGGACCATCGTGATCTCCGCAGACGAGAGGGTGTACCGGGCCTGTTCGAGAGCCCGCCGGACCTTGACGAAGTCCTCCGGAGCCGTCGTGATCTCATAGTCTTCCGTCGTCGTCTTCATGTCCTCGGCTCCCGCCTCAACAGCCCTGGTCAGCACCTCGTCCTCGGAGGCCGCGGACCGGCTGAGCGTGATCAAGCCCTTTTTCTCAAACATCCAGGCGACGGACGCTCCCATCGAGCCCCCCGCCTTGGTCACGATATTTCGGATCTCGGACGCCGTCCGGTTTCGGTTGCTGGTCAGGGCTTCGACCAGGATGGCAACGCCTCCGGGGGCCATGCACTCGTACGTCACCTCTTCGTAATTTTCTCCTTCTCCTCCGCCGACACCGCGCGCGATCGCCCGCTGGATGTTGTCGTTAGGCATGCTCGCGTCGCGCGCCCGCTCGATCGCGGTGCGGAGGCGCATGTTTGCGGCGGGGTCGCCCCCGCCTTCCTTCGCCGCAATGATAATCTCTCGGGCGAGCTTGCTGAACAGCTTGCCCCGCTGCTGATCGACTTTCGACTTCTTGATTTTGATGTTATGCCACTTGGAATGTCCAGACACGGCCAGCCCTTTCTGCGCGCAGCCCGTGCGCTCCCCCCGAGCGATCCGCGACTTCTACTATAATCTGCCGTCCCCGCGGGACGCAAGCGCCGCGGCTAACGCCGGAGCTATTGCACCTGAACGGAGACGCTGGTCGACGCCGTTTCCGCGCCGACGGAGGCGATCGCCGTGATGACGACGGTCCCGGACGGCTTGACCCAGGGGGTGACCTGAGAGACGAAGCTGCCCCCCTGGTCGGCCTGGAGATAGACATCTGCCACTTGCGCGCGCACCACGCCGTTCACACTGTAGGCGACGATATGCACCGTTGCCCCTGGACGAGTGGTTCCCTGCACGGTAAATGGGGGCGTGACCTGGCTCCCCTCCTTGGGAGCGATCAGCGTCACCGGGAATGAGGCATGCCCACTCACCGCGGGCTCCGGTGTGACCCCAGGAATGACGGTCGGAAGCCCGCCCTGCCCCGCGTCGGGCTGCCCCGGCCCAGGGGGGGCGGGGGTGGCTGCCGGCGTCCCCGGAGGCGCTCCGGCGGGGGCTCCGGTGCACACATCATAGCTCTCGGGTTCGGTCCCCTTGATGAAGAGTTCCGGGTGAGGGTTCGGACAGCCCGGGCCTGCCAGCAGACCGCTATTACCGCTGACCGTGATCTGCACAATGCCCTCAGGCCGCGGCCAGTCATCTCTGGGCATTCCTTGTGTGGCCTTCCTCATGACCGTCGCCCAGATTTGTGCGGGGACGGCACCCCCCACGACATGATTCATCGGCGAGTCATCATCGTTCCCGATCCACACGGCGGTGACCAGGTAGGGTGTGAAGCCGATAAACCAGGCGTTGCGGTAGTCGTCCGCGGTCCCGGTCTTCCCTGCCTCTGGAATCCCGAGGTAGGCCGCGGTGCCGGTGCCGCGGAGGATGACCCCTTTCAGGAGGTCGGTCATCAGATAGGCAACCTCAGGACTCAGCACGACCTGCCGCTGAGGAACGTGCTCCTCGAGAATCTTTCCGCGCCAGTCCGTGACCTTGACGACGCCCATCGGCGCGGCATGAATCCCGCCGCTGGCGAACACGCTGTACGCGGACGCCATCTCCAGCAGGGTGACATCCGATGTCCCCAGGGTCAGCGACAGGTGCGGGTGGATGGGGCTCGTGATGCCCATGCGGCGGGCGATGTTGACGATGGCCTCCGGGCCCACCTCCTGCTCCAGCCGGATCGACGCCACGTTAATCGAGTTCTCCAGCGCATAGCGCGCCGTGATGACGCCATGCCACGTCTTGTCGTAGTTCTCCGGAGTCCAGACCTCGTCGTTCGACAGCTTGAACTCGATCGGCTCGTCGAGCAGAAGATGCGTGGGAGGGATCCCGCGCATCAGCGCAGCGGTGTACGTAAACGGCTTGAACGCCGAGCCCGGCTGGCGGCGCGCCTGCCAGGCCCGGTTAAACTGGCTTTCCCGGAAGTCGTACCCACCGATCATCGCGCGGATGTACCCCGTGCGCGGATCCAGCACGATGAGCGCTCCCTGGTGGACGTCGAGGTGACGGCGGAGTGCGTCGGCGATCCCCCGCTGCAGGGCGGCCTCCGCCTCCGCCTGCAGGGTGAGGTCCAGCGTCGTGTAGATGCGGAGTCCACCCTTGTAGAGGACGTCTTCTCCGTAGCGCTGGATCAGCGACGGAAGGATGTAGCTGACAAAATATGGGGCGCGGACCCCGATGAGTCCGGCCTCGCCCTGCTCCGCCAGGTCCAGGGGAGCGGCAAGCACAGAGGCCATCCCCTGGGGAGTGAGATCCCCCAGATCCACCATCCGCTGTGCCACTTCGGCCATACGGGTTGCCGCACGATCGGGATGCTCATATGGCGAGTAGACGGACGGCGCCCGGATCATCCCGGCGAGCAGCAGGCATTGGGCCAGCGTGAGATCTTTCGCCTGTTTCGCGAAGTACACCTGGGCCGCGGTCTCGACCCCATACGCGCCCTGGCCGAAGTACACCTGGTTCAGATAGCGTTCCAGGATCTCATCCTTGGTCAGCCGCCGCTCGATCTGGATCGCGAGCAGCATCTCGCCAATCTTGCGCGAGAGTGATTTTTCACTTCTTAAAAAGAGGTTGCGGGCCAATTGCTGCGTGATCGTGCTGCCGCCCTCGGCATACGCGCCTTCGCGAACGTTGTGAAAGCTGGCCCGCAAGACGCCGCGCAGAGAGATGCCGTGGTGGTGATAGAAGTCGGCGTCCTCTGTATCGATCACGGCCCGCTGGAGGGCCTTGGGGACCTCGGCGAGCGAGATACTGTCGCGGTTTTCCCGGTAGAGGCTCGCGACCAGTTCTCCGTTCGCCGCATAAATCCGCGTAGCCTCGCTGGGCGGCGTGTAGAGCGCGTCCACGGGCGGGAGACGGCCGCTGATGGCAAGGGCGCCGCCCGCGAGCATGCCGCCTAAGACGATGACCAGGGCGCCCACGCTGGCGAGCAGCCCCAGAAGGATCCACTCGACAATGCGTACCTGCGCGTCCGAGAGGTATCGCCGGAGGGCGCCCCGGAACCGGAGCCGCCCCGTGTGGAACATGCCCGAACCTCGCGGCAGATCGTTCATTTCGAACCCCTCTCTACTGCGACGAAAACGGCGAAGATGTTACGTCTCCTGATAGAGAGCCGCCGATCTACCGTGACGCTCCCCCCGTTTCGGCTCCAAGTATACTCCTCGACTCTCGCACCCATCAAGGCGCGCCGGCCCCCAGGACATATCGCCCCGCGTACTGGACAGCCGGCGGGATCGAGGGAATCCCTGGGATAGTTTTACCCCGGGAGCGCCGCTTTCAGAGCCTCGACGAGTCACGTGAGCTGCGGGGCGGCGCGAGGAACCCATCCGAGGGCTGCAGGACGATCAATCCTGCGCCCAGGCCGGCCGCGAGGCAGGCCTCTTCCCACCAGGGAAACGGCCGGTCGAAAAGCCCATTGACGAGGCCCAGGGCCAGGACAGCCGCGGCGACGCCGATCCCAGCGCGCACACCCGGCCGCCACACCCCGCCCCGGTCGAGGGCCATCCCACCGCCGAACCCGTACAGACCCCAACTCAATGCGAACCGGATCACCTGCTTCATCACAGGAACGAAGGGCGCCCCCCGTCCGAACAAGATGACCGCGGCAATCGCAAAAAGAGCGCCCGTGACCACCCCGGCCGCGGTGCCGAGCCACCGCGCGTCTCGCGGCTGCCGCCGCACCCCTTCCCACCAGTACCAGGTCATGACCGCCGCGATGACGCCGACCATCACCAGGGAGAACGGCTCCTCGACCCTCGTGGACTCTCCCCGGGCTGCACGGACCAGCGTATAGGCCAGGACCAATGCGGCCAAGACGGCCGGATAGGCGTCCAGGACGCTCTTCAGAGACTCCTCGGACTGTCCAAGGGCGTGGAATGACGGGCGCCACGCGTGTAGGCGGGACCGCACCGCACGCGCCACTGGATCCAGCATGCGGAAGATCCTCAGTTCTATGGACGCGACGATCAGGGCGGCGAGCCACACGGGCCACGCCTCAGCCCGCGATCGCTCACCAAACAACAGATGATGCAGCAGTTGAAAGAGTTGATAGATGAGCACGCCAAAAGCCGCGCCCATCCCGGCGTTTCCCGCGGTTTTCAACCTGTGTTCCCGGTCGGTGGACGTAGACTCGTGGAGGCTCTCTGCGGGCATGGCCTTCTGACGCATCCTGATCTCTTCACCGTTAACCTCACGATGCCCTCCGGAACGACACGCTACCGGATCACTCAGGGAGTCGACGACCCTAAAGGCCGCTCTTGGTGTCAGCGGAAGAGTGGTTTCAGGTTATCGAAAGAAAGAGGGGAGTCGAGGCTTCGCGTGCGTTCTTACCGTATGTCTTCGCGGCACTCCATGATTTCGCTGTCGTCCGCGCGCATGATGTACGTGGCGCGCCGGTCGCACTCTTGCCGGTTGTAGTACACCCGCGGTATCCTGGACCACCCGAGCGGCCTCACCCCGCCGCCCGGCGCTTCAGAGTCGAGGTTGTAGACGGCCTCGTACATGTGCCACGTCTTGCCCTTGTATGCCGGGTGGCGATATTCGGCCGACCCCGCGTGTCCCGCATACAGCAGCAGCATCAGCGCGGGCAGAAGCCACACCAAGACACGGGTGACTCGTCTCATCGTCTGGTCTCATACCCAAATTTGCCAACCGTAGACCTCAGGGTATTCCCGGATTTCGCGAGGGATCTTTGATTAATTGATGAGCGTATTTTCTCTTACACACGACGCGCCGAGCGAATCCCGCTCAGGTGGGCTCGACGATCACGCTGGGCGACCATGCATGACCCAGGTCTGCCGAAGCGCCTCCTTAGCGCGCCGGACCCGCTTAAAAAAGGCGCGCTTGTCGACGCCATTCCGGCGGGCCACGTCCACGTAGCGATGGCCCGACGCGATGGCGAGCGCGGCTCCGCGCTGCAGGTGAGTCAGTGTGGAGACGGCCCTGGCGATGTCGGCCCTATCCTCACACGCGGCGATGCCCGGGTCGTCGCTCCCGATGACCTCGCTTAAGCGGATTTCGCCGTGTTCGCAGACGACGGCGTCCTCCAATGAGGAGACGCTGGGGGCGGGGGCGCCCCGCGGCCCCCTGACCACAGGCACAAAATCGCGTACGAAGTGCATGATCAGGCCGACGATGTAGCAATGGGCGAACGTGGAGAACTTGAGACCCCGGGACGGATCAAACCTGCGGGCCGCCAGGACGAGACCGAGCATGCCCTGCTGCTCGATGTCCTCGCGCCACCTCGGATAGCGGAGCGCGTACGGCTTCGAGCAGCTCCTCACCAGAGGCGCGTACTCCTGCACTACGGCATCCAGGTTCATTTCGTCGACATGAGCTCCTGCGGGC
>DASUDA010000055.1:0-19738 GCA_036275835.1 bacterium
AGGGAGGTCTTTCTCTCCAGACGGCACGAGCGCGGTCACGCGCACGTTGACGCCCTCCACGGGATCATCTGTCGCATACTCATACTGCCTGCGGTGGCTCTCCGAGAATCGCCGCCGGATCGCATCCCCGTCGAGCCCGGGTGCGACCGGCACCTCGATTTCATAATTTTGTCCGAGATAGCGGAGGTCCATGGAGCGCTGCACGATCGCCCGCTCGGGGAGGCCCTCCTCCCTGAGCCGGGCCAGCAATTCCGCTTCCATCTCGTGAAAAGGCTCTTCCCAGACACGAGGGCCGCCCTGGGACAGCTGCACCCGAAGCGTCCGCACCACATCAAATCGGAGGTCCGCGAGCAGGCAGCCGAACGCGGAGAAGACGCTGGAGTACGCCGGAATCAGGACTCGGGGCATCGCCGCCAACTGCGCCAGCCGGCCGGCGTGGATCGGCCCTGCCCCGCCGTAGGCGATGAGGGTGAGGTGGCGCGGGTCGAAGCCGCGCTGCACCGAGACAACCCGGACCGCGCGTATCATCGCCGCGTTGGCGATCTCGACGATTCCCGCCGCGCCCTCGGGCACGGTGAAGCCGTAGCGGGCGGCCAGAGGCTCGAGCGCCCGCCACGCCCGGTCCGGATCGAGGCGGAGGCCCCCGACCCCTCCCTCAGGGTTGAGATAGCCGAGGACAACGTACGCGTCTGTGACAGTCGCCTGTTCGCCCCCCCGGCCGTAGCAGGCGGGGCCGGGGTCGGCCCCGGCGCTGCGCGGTCCCACCCGCAGCGCCCCGGCCTGATCGATCCAGGCGATGGACCCTCCGCCGGCCCCGATGCTCTCGACGGCCAGGGACCGCAGGCGCACGGGCTGTCCCCTGATGCGGCGTTCCGAGACGGTGTCCACCTGGCCGCCGCGGATCAGGCAGACATCGGTCGACGTCCCCCCCATGTCGAGGGTGACCGCATCGGGAACGCCGGCGCGGGCGCCGACAGCCCGCGCCGCTGCCACCCCGCCCGCCGGCCCGGACATCAGCACCGTGAGGGGCGTCTTCCGTACCTGGCCGGGCGTCGCCATGCCGCCGCTGGATTGCATGAGACGCAGCGGAGCGCGCACACCGTCGGCTGCGAGCCCGGCGACCAGATCGGTCAGGTATCGGTCCACGAGGGGCATGAGCTGCGCGTTGACGCACGTGGTGTGCGTGCGCTCGAACTCCCGGAATTCGGGATTGACGTCGGAAGACAGGCACACGTGCGGCGCGTGAGGGCGCAGCAGCGCCCCGATCCGGCGTTCATGCGCCGGGTTGGCATACGCATGCAGGAGGCTCACGGCCACGGTCTCCACCCCTGCCTGCCGGATCGCGTCCACGAGGCCGCGTACCTCCTCTTCTCTCAGAGGCCCGAGCACGCGTCCCCGGTGATCGATCCGCTCCGTGACCTCAAAGCGGAGCGCGCGCGGCACCACAGGCGGTGTCCGGCCGGGTGCGTCGAGGCGGTAGAGGTGATCCCGCTGCTGCCGGCCGATCTCGAGCACGTCGCGAAAGCCGCGCGTGGTGATCAGAGCCACTCGGGCCACCCGATCCTCCAGCAGCGCGTTCGTCACCATCGTCGTTCCGTATGTCAGATGAGCGACGTCTTCGCCGCTGCGGCGCAGCGCGCGCAGCCCGTCGAGCAGCGCCCGGGATGGCTCGCGGGTGGTGAGCACCTTGTGCATGCGCGGAGGTCCGCCGTCCGGTGGCTGCGCGATGAGGTCCGTGAAGGTGCCCCCGACGTCCACCCCGACGTTCATGCCGTTCGGCACGCGCTCGCACGCCCCTTCAGGCTGGTGGGCCCCTAAGCGGAGGGGGGACCTGGCTGCGTCGGCACATACCCCCGCCGCTTGTCAACCACGTTGAGCAACGGTTCCCCCGATCGCCACCGCAGGAAGTTTTGCACGAACAGCTGCGACAGGGCCAGCGTCCATCCGGTGAAGTCGCCCGCCAGGTGGGGAGAGACGATCACTCCGGGCATGTCCCAGAGGGGATGCTCCTTCGGAAGCGGCTCCTCCGCGAACACATCCAGCGCGGCGCCGGCGATCCGCTTCGCGCGCAGCGCATGGAGCAGGGCACCCTCGTCCACGATCGGCCCCCGCCCCACGTTGATCAGGCGGGCCGTGGGCTTCATTCGGTCAAACGCTGCGTCGTCGAACATCCCCCGCGTCTCGGACGTCAGGGGGGCGGCGATGACAACATAATCGGCCTCCCCCAGGATGGTCCCAAGATCCCGCGCGGCCACCACGCGTCCCAGCTCAGGGTCGGACGGGCGAGCGGTGTGACCCACCCCCACGACGCGCATTCCGACGCAGCGCGCCAGCCTCCCGACCGCTCGCCCGATCCCGCCGGCCCCCACGACGAGGACCGTCTGTCCACGCAATTGCTCGGTCTCGCGGTGCTGCCAAGCATGGTGTCGCTGCAGATCGAACGTCGCCGGGAACCCTTTGGCAAACGCCAGCATGAGGCCGAGCACATACTCGGCGAGCGCCTGGTCGAAGACTCCTCGGGAATTGGTGAGGATCACGCCGCTCGACACGAGCTCGGGAAACAGGACCGTCTCGACTCCGACGCCGGCGACGTGGATCCACCGCAGGTGCCGGGCCTGAGGCCAGGCGTCGCGCAGCTTTGTGGAGCGAAAGTCCCAGACCAGGAGGACGTCCGCGTCGCCGAGCGCGTCCTCGAGCTCCTGGACCGACACCACATGGCGGACCGTGGACACCTCCGCCACGGGCTCAAGGCCCGGGGGCCGCGGCCCGTGTTCGCGCGCCAGCACGGCGATGACCGGCCTCTTCCGCGGCATGGGAACCGGATGCTACCAGCGTGCGAGCTGGACGATGGCGCGGCGGATGCGTTCGACGCTGGGGAGGTACGCCGCCTCGAGCGCAGGCGCATACGGGACGGGAGTGTCGGGTGCGCCGACGCGGCAGATCGGCGCGTCCAGCACCGAGAAGAGGTGTTCCCCGATGTACGCGGCCATCTCCGCCCCGATGCCCCCCCGGAGCCGGTCTTCGTGCACGATGAGAACCCGGCTTGTGCGCGTCACCGAGTCCGTGAGGGTCGTGAGGTCGAGCGGCAGGAGGGTGCGGAGATCGATCACCTCGGCATCGACGCCCTCCTGCGCCGCTCCCTCGGCGGCCTCGAGGCAGCGGTGGACCATCATCCCGTACGTCACGACGCTCACGTCGCGCCCAGGGCGCCTGACAGTGGCGTCGCCCAGGGGGACGAATGTCAGGCCCTCGTCCACCGGGCCGGGCTGCGCCCGGTACAGGGCTTTGTGCTCCAGGTAGAGCACGGGGTTCGGGTCCGCAATTGCCGAGAGCAACAATCCCTTTGCGTCCGCGGGGGTCGCGGGCAGGACGATCTTCATCCCCGGGGTGTGAAAGAAGTATGCCTCCACCGACTGCGAGTGAAATGGCCCCCCGTGCGTCCCTGCGCCGCAGGGGGCGCGAATCACGAGGGGCACACATCCGCCCGCGCGGTACGCGGACGTGGCTGCGACGTTGACGATCTGGTTGAACGCGTTGGAGACGAAGTCAGCGAACTGCATCTCGGCGACGGGACGGAGGCCGACCAAGGCCGCGCCGATCGCCGCGCCGACCACGGCTGCCTCGCTGATCGGCGTGTCGATCACCCGGTGGAGGCCGAACTCTTCCACAAACCCTTTCGTGAGCTTGAACGCTCCCCCGTACGCCCCCACGTCCTCGCCCAGGAGGATCACGGAGGGGTCTGCCCGCATCGCTTGACGCAGGCCGTCGGCGATCGCCTCCAGGTATGTCATCATGGCCACGGCTGTCCCTCGCAGTACACCCCGTGCTCCAACTCGGCCGGATCCGGAGGCGGGCAGGCCTCGGCCCACGCCTGGGCTTCGTCCACTTCCGCCAGGACGGCCGCGCGAAGCGCTTCCCCTTGCGCCGCGGGGAGGAGCCCGGTCTCGGCCAGGTATTTTTCCAGGCGGTCCACGGGGTCGCGCCGGCGCCATTCCTCTATCAGAGCCTTCGGGACATAGGAGGCGTCATCGGCTTCGGAATGGCCCCGCATGCGCATCGTGCGGCATTCGAGGAAGGACGGCCCGTTCCGCTCCCGTGCCCGGTTCACAGCGCGCCGGGCGGCCTCGTAGACCGCCAGGACGTCATTCCCGTCGACCGAGCAGGCGTCCATGCCGTACCCCGCCATCCGATCGACGAGGGGACCGGCAACTTCCCGGTGGACGGGCGTCGAGTAGGCGAATTGATTGTTCCAGCAGACGAGAACCAGAGGGAGCCGGAGCACGGCCGCCAGGTTCGCGCCCTCATGAAACTCCCCCGTCGCCAGGGTTCCCTCGCCGAAGAAGGCCATGGCCACGCGGGCGTCCCGACGCACGGTGAAGCCGAGCGCCGCACCGGCGGCGACAGGGATGCTCGCTCCGATGTGATCGATGTGGAGCAGGATGCGGGGCCCGAGGCCTCCGATGTGCAGGTTCCCCTCGCGTCCGCGGGTCGGCGATCCGGTGCGCCCCAGAAAGTTCGCAAAGTAGTACCGGAGAGGCATCCCCAGGACCAGCCGGGCACCGAGATCGCGGTGGAGCGTCGCCGCCACATCCTGAGGACCCAGGGCATAGGCGGCCCCCACCGCGATGGCCTCATGCCCGTATCCCGTGAAGCAGGCGCCCACGATCGCGCCCTGGTAGTAGAGCTTGACGATCCGGTCCTCGGCAAACCGTTGAAGGAGCATATACCGGTACAGGCGGCGCAGGTCGTCGGCGGTCAGGCCGGAGGGAACCGCGGTGAGGGGTGCTGCCGCGGTATCACTTTTTTCCGTCCTGCCGCCCGGCGCAAGAGCGCGGCGGCGTAACAGACGTTGCCGCGGCCTACCAGCCGCCATACGCCACCCAGCCGCCGTCCACCGTCACGCACGACCCTGTGACATAGCCGGCCTCATCCGAGGCGAGGAAGGCCGCGACCCTCGCGACTTCCTCCGCGGTCCCGAAGCGTCCCGCCGGGGTGCGCCGTTCAATGTCGGCATTCGAATAGTCTCCGGACACCTGATCCCGCTCATCCATCGGCGTCTTGATGTATGCCGGGTCGATGCTCACCACGCGAATGCCGTGTCGCGCCCACTCGGTGGCGAGGACTTTCGTGAGGCCGATCAGTCCGTGCTTGCTGGCGCAGTAAGCGGCGCGCTTGGGCAGACCCACCTCTCCCAGGATCGAGGAGATGTTGATGATCACGCCTTTCCGCTGGGGAATCATCACACGCGCGGCGGCCTGAGCGCAGAAGAATGCCCCGGTCAGGTTTGTGTCGATGGTCAGCCGCCACCCCTCCTCGGGCAGCGTTTCGGACGGGCCGATCATTGAGGTCCCGGCATTATTCACGAGGACATCAAGCCGCCCCCACCGTTGCTGGGCCGCCGCCGCCAACCGGTCTGCCGTCGACTTCTCGCGCACGTCTCCGGCGACGGCGATCGCGTCGTGCCCCTCCTCCCGCAGCACTCGGGCCACGCGCTCCCCACGTTCCTGGGAGCGTGAGTGGACGACGATGCGCGCTCCTTCTCGCGCATACGCCCAGGCGATGGCCTCTCCGATCCCCATGCTCGATCCCGTGATCACCGCCACGCGGTCGCTGAGCCGCATCATGCTCCCCCCTGTGTGCGACGCCTCACGGCTACATGTGAACTTCGCCGTGTGCTGCCAGCAGCTTGACCTTCCGCACCGCTTCGATGCGCCGTTCCGCCAGCAGGTCGGCTGCCCGGTACGTGGGGATCCTCTCCTCCCGGGAGATGCGGATGAGGGAGGACATCGTCTCAGAGATCCGCGAGACGTTCGTCATGGCGCGCTCCCGGTTGAACCCGCCGGGGTTGAGACGATCGGTGTCGAAAATCGTGCCTCCCGCATTGACGATATAGTCCGGGGCATACAGAATTCCCCGGGCCTCGATCTCCTGACCGTCACGCTCCTCCCTCAGCTGGTTATTCGCGGAGCCGCAAATGATCTTCACCTTGAACAGAGGAATCGTCTCGGCGTTGATGACTCCGCCCAGGGCGCAGGGGCAGAAGATGTCCGCGTCCCAGCCGACGATCTTCTCCGGATCGGCGGTCGTGACGGAGACCTGACGCGTGATTGCCTCGACCTTCTCGGGGTCGATGTCGGTCACAACGAGGCGCGCCCCCTCCGTGACCAGGAGGGGCACGACCTCCGACCCCACCGCCCCCAGGCCTTGGACTGTGACGGTGCGTCCTTCGAGGGACTCGTTCTCGTAGACGGCCCGGGCGCAGGCTTTCATGCCCTGTACGATCCCCAGCGCGGTGGCGGGGGCGATGGGTCCTGCGCCTCCCCAGGAGGCGGGCAGGGTCACGACATACGGCGTCTCCATCCGCATGTACTCCATCTCTCGCAGGGTCGTCCCGACATCCTCGCCGGTGATGTAGATCCCGCCAAGCCGATGGATGAACCGCCCCAGGGCGCGGAACAGCATCTCGCTCTTCTCTCGCCGCGGGTCGCCGATGACGACGCACTTGCCGCCTCCCAGATTCACTCCCGCGGCCGCGTACTTGTAGGTCATCCCCCGCGCCAGCCGGAGGGCGTCTTCAATGGCATCTAACTCGGACGGGTACGTCCACATGCGCGTCCCGCCGGTGGCCGGGCCGAGGGTCGTGTCGTGGATGGCGATGATCGCGCGCAGTCCGACCGACCGGTCCTGGCAGATGAACAGGTTCTCGTAATCGTACCGCTCCATGTACTCAAGGATGGATTCCATCAGGCACCACCTGCGCGCGAGGAAATCTGGTCAATGATTCCTGATTCCGAAAGCACACTCCTCTCCCGCGGCCGGGCGAACAGGCCCCGTCACGAGCTCAAGGCGGTGCGGTCCTGAGCCCGTGGAGTCCTCCATAGCCCGCGGAGGGGGCGGGGCTCCAGCCTGCCAGGAGTTCGGGCGCCGGCCGGGAGACCTCCACGGCAAGGGGGCGGCAGGTCGTGAGCGGATCGCCCCGCTCCGGGCCCCACATCTGGACGGACAGGTCGCCGTGCGGGCAGGTGGAGAGGGCGCAGAGCAGATCGATCTCCGCGAAGAACTCGAAGAAATCTCCCTTCTTTGCCGGGCTCGCCTTGGCAAAGTATCGCCCATCCCGCCTCAACCCGGTGACCATGAAGATATTGAGGACATCATGGACGTCGAGCTCGGTGAGGCGGTAGGGGGCGACCGCCCGGACGAGATTCGAGTGGCAGGTATAGTCGAACTCTTCGCCATTCAACAGCTTGTGCACGTAGGGATCACACCGCGTCCCGAGCAAGTCATGGCACCCGGCCCCGTCTTCGTCGATTCCGTAGTTGATGGTATCGTTCGTGATCGTCAGCATCGGCCGGAGGTACGGGAGGCAGGACCAGAGCCGATGAAAGGTCGTGACGTGCGTCCCGTACAGTTGCCGGGTGCGGGACGCCCAGAAGCGCTCCCGGGGGTTGTGCCGATTCCAGACATTAAAGTCGGCCACCTGCGGCCCGTCGACCACAACGATGCGGCATAGGTGGCCGGCGAGAACGGTCCAGGCTCTGCCGGATCGGATCGGAATGACGAATCGCTCGACGAGGGTCCGCGTCTCCACCTCCTCGCCGAGCCGGCCGTAGAATTTTCGGTCGACATCGAGCGGCGTCCCGGGACCGTGGTCGTAGAGCGCCGGCGGTTCCATGTTAGTGTGACCCCTCCTGAATGCTGAGGCGCGCCCCGACCCCGAGGTACGCCCGCCTAACCGCCTCGTTGTGGGCCAGCTCGGCGCCCGGCCCCTCCAACGCGATGCGGCCGTTCTCCAGGACGTACGCGCGGCGCGCCAGGCGCAGCGCGGCGTTCGCATTCTGCTCGACGAGAAGGACCGTCGTTCCCTCCCGATTGATCTCCGCGATCGTCTGGAAGATCGCGCGGACCAGGACCGGCGCCAGCCCCATCGAGGGTTCGTCAAGCAGGAGCAGCCGCGGCTTGGTCATGAGCGCCCGCGCCATCGCCAGCATCTGCTGCTCGCCGCCCGAGAGCGTCCCGGCGACCTGGCCGCGGCGTTCCGCCAGCCGGGGGAAGAGGGTGAACACGCGCTCCAGGGCCTCATGGGGGACGCGCGCCTCCGCGTACGCACCGAGCCGGAGGTTCTCGTCGACCGTCATCAGGGTGAAGATCCAGCGCCCTTCGGGGACGTGCGTGAGACCCAGGCGGACGATCTCGTGGGCCGGACGCGTGTCGATGCGCTCGTCGGCAAAGCACACCTCCCCCGACCGCGGGCGCAGGAGCCCGGAGATGGTGCGAAGCGCCGTCGTCTTCCCGGCCCCGTTCGCCCCCAGGAGCGCGACGATCTCGCCCTCCTTTACGTGGAAGGAGATGCCGTGGAGCGCCTCAATGCTTCCATAGGAGGTGACGAGGTCCCGCACCTCGAGCAGGCTCATCCCTCGTCCTCCCGGCCGAGGTAGGCCTCGATCACCCGCGGGTTCCGCTGAATCTCCTCCGGGACGCCCTCGGCGATCTGGACCCCGTAGTCCAAGACGATGATGCGATCGCTGATCCCCATCACGACGCTCATGTCGTGCTCGATGAAGAGGACCGTGATGCCGGAGTCGCGGATCCGGCTGACGAGCTGCACGAGCCCGGCCTTCTCCGCCGGGTTCATGCCGCTCGCCGGCTCGTCGAGGATGAGAAGCCGGGGGGCGGTGGCCAGCGCCCGGGCAATTTCCAATCGCCGCTGGTTGCCGTAGGCCAGCTCCCGAGCTCTAAGGTGCGCGCACGCCTCCAGCCCGACGAAGGTCAGCCAGCGGTAGGTCTCCCCGTGGGCCCACGCCTCCTCCCGCCGGTGCAGGGGCGTGTGGAGGAGAGAGTCGAGTGTGCCTGCGCGGGTCCGGCCGTGAAGGCCGATCATCACGTTCTCGTCCACGCCGAGGTCGGGGAACAGACGGATCATTTGGAAGGTGCGGGCGATCCCCCGCTTCACGACGAGATCGGGGCGGAGCCCCGTAATGTCCGCGCCCTCGAAGGTGATGCGGCCGGTCGTGGGGCGCAGGAACCCCGTGATGCAGTTGAACACGGTCGTCTTCCCCGCCCCGTTGGGGCCGATGATGCTGAGGATCTCCCGCGGCCGGACGGCAAACGACACGTCGGAGACGGCGATCAAGCCGCCAAAGCGCATCGTGAGACGGTCGACCCCCAGGACGGCACCGGTCTGCACGGTCGGAGCAGCGGACGCGGCGGTCATGGGGGTCTCCCTGCGGCGCTCGCCTCTGAGACCGCCACGGCCCGCCGGACGATCTGCCCGATCCGGCTCGGCCACAGGCCCTGTGGCCGCAAGAGCATCAAGACGATGAGTCCGATCCCGAACGTGAACATCCGATACTTGTCGAACTCCCGGAGCCCCTCAGGGAGAATGACGATGACCGCCGCGCCCAAGATCACCCCGGGCAAGCTGCCCATGCCGCCCAGGATGATGACCATGAGAATGGTGACGGATTGAATGAACGTGAAACTCGACGGGTTAATCGCCGTGAGCTTCACCGCAAAGAACGATCCCGCCGCGCCGGCGAAGATCGCCCCGAGCACATAGGCCATCAGCTTGTAATACACGGGGTAGATGCCGGCCGCCTGGGCGGCCGCCTCGTCCTCCCGGATCGCGAGCCAGGCCCGTCCCAGGCGCGACCGGGCGAGATTATAGCCCCCCACCAGGACGAGCAGCGCAAACGCCATCCCCAGAGAGTACATCGCTTGTGGGGAGCGCAACACGAACCCGCCGATCGTCGGGTGGGGGATTCCGTAGACGCCCTCCGGTCCGCCGGTAAACGTGAAGTTCGTCGCCGCGATGCGGACAATCTCGCCAAATCCCAGGGTGACGATCGCGAGGTAGTCGCTGCGCATCCGCAGGGTCGGGGTGCCGATGACGACGCCGGAGAGCGCGGTGAAGAACGTGGCCGCCGGCAGCGTGAGCCAGAACGCGACATGGTAGCGGACCATCAGGAGCGCCGTCGTGTACGCGCCGATCGCAAAAAAGGCGGCGTACCCGAGGTCGAGCAACCCGGCGTACCCCACAACGACATTGAGGCCTAAGCCCAGCATCACGTAGACGAGCACGAGGGTGCCGACGTCGATGAGGTAGGGAGTGCCGAAGAGGGGCAGTCCGACCGCCACCAGCACCACCGCGACGATCAGCGCAACCCGGTACGCCATGCGGGGCTGGCGGCGAAGAGCGTTCACATGCGCTCGACCACGCGTTCGCCGAGGAGGCCGCGAGGCCGCACGACCAGGATGATGATCAGGATGGCAAAGGCGACAACATCCTTCCAGCGGCTGGAGAAGTAGCCAGCGGCAAGACCCTCCATGACGCCGAGGAGGAAGCCGCCGAGGACGGCGCCCGGAATATTACCGATACCGCCGAGCACGGCGGCCGTGAACGCCTTGAGGCCGAGGAGAAAGCCCATGAGGAAGGAGATCTGGGAGTAGTACAAGCCCGTCAGCACCCCGGCGAAGGCGGCGAGCGCAGACCCGAGGAAAAAGGTCAGAGCGATAACGCGATTGACATCAATGCCCATCAGGCGGGCGGCGTCCTGGTTGATCGCCAGGGCCCGCATGGCCATCCCGATTTTTGTGCGGTGGACGAGCAGGTAGAGTGCCGTCATCAGCATGATGCTGGAGACAAAGATGAACACCTGCAACCAGGAAATCTGGATGCTGCCGAGCGACGGGCCGGCGCGGCCGAACAGATGCGGGTAAACGAGAAAGGACGGGCTGTAGATGAGGAACAGGCCGTACTCGAGCGCGAGCGACCCGCCGATGGCCGAGATGAGGATCGACAGGCGGGCGTGCAGCAGGGGGCGGTAGGCCACCCGGTAGAGCAGCACCCCGAGGAGGCCCGTGCATCCCATCGATATCACCAGCGCCAGCAACGTTGTGAGCACCGGGTTGTCGATGTGTAAAAAGGTGAGCAGCCCATATAAGGAGAGTCCCAAGAATGCGCCGACGGCGTAGATGTCCCCGTGGGCAAAGTTGATGAGGCGGATGATGCCGTACACCATCGTGTAGCCGAGGGCAATCAGCGCATAGAATGCCCCGACCGTCAACCCATTCACCAGCTGCTGGAGCGCGATTTGCATTTGGTGTGGGAAATAATCCCGGGGCCGCCCCCCTGGGGGGTCGGCCCCGGGCGGATTCGGTGACCTCAGGAGACGCCGTAGGGCACGAACTTGCCGTTCTTGATGATGTACGTGATGTAGAGGACGCTTGCCCGGTCACCCTTCTTGTTGAAGTTGATGGTCCCCGTCGCTCCCTTGTAGTCCTTGGTGGCCGCGATGGCTTTGATGATCGTCGCGCGATCGGTGACCTTGACTCGTCGGATCGCGTCGATCACGACGTTGACGGCGTCGTACTCAAGCGCCGAGTATGGGCCCGGATCCTGATTCCACCGCTTCTTGTATCTGTCGATGAACGCAGTGGCCGTCGACTGATCCTGCGGGAGAGGTGTCGACGTGACGAACACCCCTTCGGACGCGTTCCCCGCCTCACTGATGAACGTGGGGTCGTTATTCGCATCGCCGGCCAGAAACTTCCCTGAGACGCCCAGGTCCTTGAACTGCTTCGCCACCAGGCCGCCCTCGGGATAGTAGCCGGTGTAATATGTCGCCTCGGGATTGAGGCTCTTGACCTTGGTGAGGACGGCCGAGAAGTCTTTCTCCCCCGGCGTGACGGCGTCAAAGAAGACAATCTGCGCCCCAGACATTCCCTCGAGTGCCGCTTTTGTCGCGTCGGCCAGACCCTTGGCGTAGACCGTGTTGTCATGGATGACGGCGATGCGCTTGGCTTTGAGCGTCTTCGTCATGAACCCGGCCGCGTAAGGACCCTGCTGATCGTCACGGCCGATGACCCGGAAGACGTTTTCAAAGCCCTGATCGGTCAGCTTCGGATTGCTGGACGCATCGGCCACGAACGCGACGCTGGCATCATGGTAGACCGCGCTCGCGGGGATCGCGGCCGAGGAGCAGTAGCCACCGGCCACGGCGACGACGCCGGCATCGATGAGCTTGTGCGCCGCGGTCACGCTCGCCTGCGCGTCACACGCGTCGTCGAACGATACGATCTCGAGCTTCTTTCCGAGGATTCCGCCCTTGGCGTTCCACTCTTCGGCAGCCAGCGTCGCCGCTTTCGCAATGTCGTCGCCCATTTTGGCGTTGCCGCCAGAGAGTGGTACAGGCACCCCGATCTTGATCGTCGCCCCCTGGGCCCCCACGCCGAGCGCCGCAACGGGCACCAGGAACGTGAGCATCACGAGAGCCGCAATACCTCTTCGCATGCTTCCCCCCTCCCACAGCCGGGGACACAAAGGTCTCGTTGGTGAGTACCCGGCGGTTACGCGCCTTCTCCGCGAGATGGGGACAAATCCTCCTCCCCAAGACGTGCCGTCCCGGACCGGCGCCGGAGCCCCCCCGTGGCGGACACCGAGCGGAGGAACGCAGCGCACACCCCTCGAAGCCGAAGGGACCCGTCCAGATGGCATGGCGTCCAACCACGCATACTCGCCCGCGGCGGGTGTCGCCTCCACCGGAGTCCACCAACAGGGGGGTGGTGTGTATGGAGCATCCTGAGATCACCCGATCGTTGATCGCAACCGAGGAGATCATCCCGCCCCGGGGGGGCACGGCGTTCTCGGTCAGGGCGGGGCAGGTGTGCCGGGTCATCGACGTCGAGGGCAAGCAGGTGGCAGATTTTATCTGCTTCAACCTTCACGATGTCGTGGACAAGCTCTCCCCCGAGAACACGCATCTGCTCAACGGCACCCTGTTCCTCACGACCGGCCACCACCTGTACTCGACGAAGGCCACCCAGCTCATGACCATCACGGCGGATACGTGCGGGGTGCACGACCTGATCAGCGGATCCTGCAGCGAGTACACGAACGCGTTCCGTTACGGGGTCCGCGGGACCCCCAACTGCCGAAGCAACTTTGAGCGGGTGCTGAAACCGTACGGGATACCGCTCGCGGAAATCCCCTACTCCTTCAACATCTTCATGAACACGCCGGTCTCCCCCGAGGGCAAAACCGCGATTCAGGAGCCGAAGTCGAGGCCTGGGGATTACATCGACCTCCGCGCCAATATTGACCTGCTGATCGCGATCTCCAACTGTCCTCAGGAGCGCAACCCCTGCAACGGCTGGAATCCCACGCGGCTGGCGGTCGTCGTGTACGAGGTGGAGCCGACAGGGAAAGGCATGACGGAACAGTGACGGCTGAGACCACATCCGGATCCCGGGTGCAGGGAGGGTCACGGTGGATGGACTGGGAACGTCGACGGCGGCCAGCGGAGAGCATTCTCGAGACCGCGGGACTCACGCCGCTGGTGCGCCTCCGCCGCGTTGTCGGTGACATTCCGGCTGCCGTGTTCGGCAAGCTCGAGTACTTCGGTCCCAGCGGCAGCGTCAAGGATCGCATCCTCCCCTTTATCATCGAAGAAGCGGAGCGGCGGGGCGAGCTCCGCCCCGGCATGATTCTCATCGAAGGAACGACGGGGAACACCGGGATTGCGACGGCGATGGTCGGGGCCGCCAAGGGCTACCGGGTGATCATCGTCATGCCGGAGGGGATGAGCCGGGAGCGGCAGAAGGCGATCCGGGCGTACGGGGCGGAGCTTGTCCTGACGCCGGGAAGCGAAAGCGATGTCGACCTCGTGCTCGAGAAGGTCCGCCACCTCAAGGCAGAGTGGGGAGAGAACATCTGGGAGGTCGGGCAGTTCTCGAATCCCGACAACGTCCGGGCCCACGAGCAATCCACCGGTCCTGAGATCTGGGAGCAGAGCGAGGGACGTGTGGACGCGTTCGTCGCGTCTCAGGGGACGGGGGGAACGCTCACCGGGGTGAGCGCGTACCTTAAGGACCGGAAGCCGGAGGTGCTGAGTTTCGCGGTGGAGCCCGCGGAGTGCGCGATCCTGTCAGGACGACGATGGGGATCGCACAGGATCGAAGGGATCGGGGACGGTTTCATCCCCGACGTGCTGGACCTCCGGTGGATCGACGGCGTCGTGACGGTCTCCTCTGACGCGGCGATCGCGATGGCGCAGCGCCTGGCCCGCGAGGAGGGCATCTTTTGCGGCATCTCCTCGGGGTGCAACGTCGTCGCCTGCGTCAAGGTCGCGCGCGCGTACCCCGCGCTGCGGGCGATCATCACGATGATTAACGATAATGGCCTGCGCTACCTCTCGACCGAACTCGGGGACGAACACGGTACTGCCCGCGCGCCCGCGCCGACCGAGGCGCGGGACCGCGGCTCCCGGCCTGACGATGCGCGCCGGCTGTCCGGCAAGCGTCTCGTGGTCATCGACTGATCATGGCGGGTGCACGAGTCGCCGTGGACATCGCGGCCGACATGGGCGAATCCCTTGGTCCCTGGCCCATGGGGCGGGATCCCGACATCGCCCCCCACCTGACGTCGGCGCACATTGCCTGTGGCTTTCATGCGAGCGATCCGGGCACGATCCGGCGCTCGATCGAACTTCTCCATCACCACGGCGTCGCGATCGGGGCGCACCCGGGGTATCCGGATCTCGTCGGCTTCGGCCGGCGCCGGATGGACATGACCGCCGGTGAGGTGGAAGACATGGTCCTCTTCCAGATTGCGGCCGTCCGGGGAATGGTGGAGGCCTTTGGATTGCGCCTGCAGCACGTCAAGCCCCACGGCGCGCTCTACAACGTGGCCGAGGCGGATGACGGCACCGCCTCCGCCATCGTGTCCGCCGCCAAGCGCATCGATCCCACGCTCATTATTGTAGCCACCCCCCATTCCCGCCTCTGCGCTCAGGCCGAGGCTGCCGGGATGCCGGTCGCACGCGAGTTCTTCTTGGACCGCAGCTACAACGTGGACGGCACCCTGGTCAGTCGGCGCCGGCCCGATGCCATGCTGATGGACCCCGTCGCGATGTGCCGCCGGGCGGTGACCGCGGTGCGCGATCACCGCTTGCCCACAGAAGACCGCACCGTGCTCGAGATTCGAGTCGACACGATCTGCCTGCACGGCGATCACGGTCCCTCGCAGGAGGCCGTCCGCGTGCTGCGGGGTATGCTCGAAAAGGCAGGGATCGCGGTCCTGCCCCTGAGGCAGTGGCTCGGGGGATCTTGACGCCTGGAGACCCCCTCCGTGTATCGGATCATCGGAAAGCCCGTTCCGCGCTTCGACGCCACCGACAAGGTCCAGGGGACGACGCTCTATGCCGCCGACTGGCGTCTCCCGGGGATGCTGGTCGGGTGTGTCCTCCGGGCCCTCCACCCATCCGCACGGATCCGCCGAATGACGGTGGAGAGGGCGCGCACCCTCCCCGGCGTGGTGGCCGTGCTGACGGCGGGCGACATCCCCTCAAACGCGATTCACGAAGATCCGACCGGTCTCGGCCTCGCGTCTTTTGACACCCCGGTTCTGGCCGCGGAGCGCGTGAGGTACCAGGGGGAACCCATCGCGCTCGTGGCCGCCGAGTCGGAGACACAGGCGCAGGCCGCCCTCGAGGCGATCGACGTGGACTATGAACCGTTGCCGGGCGTGTTCGACATCGACGCCGCGCTGGCGCCCGACGCGCCCCGCATCCATGAGGACCGCGGGAATCTCCTCATCCACTGGAAGTTGCGACAGGGAGACGTCGAGGAGGGCTTTCGCCGTGCGGACGTCATCGCGGAGCGGACCTACACGACTCAGCGGGTCGACCACGCGTACCTGGAGCCTGAGGCGGGAGTCGCGTGGGTGGACGGGGATGGGGTCGTCAACATCCGCGCGTCCACACAGGTCATCGAACACTTCCGCGAGATCGCGGAGATGCTCCGCCTGCCGCACAACAAGGTGAGGGTGATCGCGCCGTTTCTCGGCGGGGGGTTCGGCGGGAAAGAAGACATGACGGTCGAGCCGTACGCCGCCCTCCTCGCCTGGAAGACGAAGCACCCGGTGCGCATGGTGTGGAGCCGCCAGGAATCCCTGCTCGCCCGGCCGAAGCGCCATCCCTTCACGATGCACTACAAGACCGGGGCGACCCACGACGGCCACCTCGTGGCCCAGGAGATCACGGTGCTGGCCGATGCCGGTCCCTACCCGCTCCTCTCCCCCCGGGTGCTGTTTGCCGCCCTGGTCGTCGGCAGCGGTCCGTATCGCGTCCCCCACGTCAAGATCGACGCCATGGCAGTGTTCACGAACAACGTGCCCACGAGCGCCATGCGCGGGTTCGGAGCGATGCAGGTCACCTTTGCCTACGAGTCGCAGATGGATCTCCTCGCCGGGCGACTGGGCATGTCGGGCCTCGAGATGCGGTCCCGGAATTACCTCCGGAAGGGAGACCGTCTTCCCACCGGTGAGACACTCGAGTTCCAGGTCGCGCTCCCGAGCATCACCCCGCTTGCCATCGACGCCCTGGGCGAGCGGAGCCGACCGTCGGGTCCTTCCGCCCGGGTGGGCCGGGGGATCGCGTGCAACATGCAGCCCTACGGCCGCACGGTCTGGTTCGGAGACCGCGCACAGGCGTGGATCGGCCTGGAGGCCGACGGCTCCGTGGTCATCCGCACCGGGGTGACGGACCTCGGGGGCGGCCAGGCCGCGTCTCTGGCGCAGATCGCGGCGGAGATCCTCGGCGTCTCACCCGACCGTATCGCCGTTCATATCGGCGACAGCGCCCTCACCCCGCTCGCCGGCGGCACGTTTGCCACGCGGCAACTCTACATGTCGGGCAACGCCGTTGTGAAAACGGCCCGAGACCTGAGAGCGATCCTAGCCCCCGTCGCCGCCTCGATGCTCGAGGCCGCCGAAGCAGACGTGCAGTTTGCCGACAACCACGCCAGCGTCATCGGGACCCCCGAGCGCCGAGTGGCGCTCGCCCAGGTCGTCGCGGAATGCGCCCGCCGAGGCGTTCCCACGGCGCACACGTCCGTGTTCCTGGGGAAGCAGGCCCCCCCGGTCGACCTCGAAACCGGCCAGGGGAAGACCTTTCCCGACTACACGTTCGGGTGCCACGCCGTCGAGGTCGAGGTCGACATGGACACGGGCGCCGTCACGCTTCTCAAGCACATCGCCTGCCACGATGTCGGGCGGGCCATCAATCCACAGAGTGTCGAGGGCCAGATCCAGGGCGGTGCCGTCATGGGGGCCGGGCAGGCCCTCCTGGAGGACGTCGTACTCGAGGCCGGCAACAACTTGACCACGCTGTTCGCCAGCTATCTCATCCCAACAGCCATGGATGTGCCCGACGTCCGGCCCATCGTCGTCGAGTCCGGAGAGGGCAGGGGACCATTCGGCGCACGGGGAATCGGTGAGCCTCCGACCGGGCCACCGCCGGCGGCGGTCGCCGGGGCGATTCGGGACGCCGTCGGCGTGGAGATGCGCGAGCTCCCGCTGACGCCGGAGCGGATCTTCCAGGCGCTGGAGGCGCGGCGCAGGGAGAGGTCGGGCGGCGAGGCGTAGGGGGTGGGTCGCATGCAAGGGCGACAGGTCCAGTTCGGGGTCGCGCTCAAGAACTTCACGGCCTATCCGGACGAGCCGGACATCGACGAGATTGTGGACTACGCGACCGCGGCGGAAGCCCTGGGATTTCACTCCGCCTGGGTGTGGGACCACATCCTCCTGGGAACGAAGCGGCCGTTCCCCTTTCTCGAAGCGCTGTCGACCCTGGCAGCGCTCGCGATGCGAACCAGCCACGTGAAGCTCGGGACCGGCGTGTGCGTCCTCCCGCTGCGGAATCCTGTCATCCTGGCAAAAGTCCTCGCGAGCATCGATCACCTGTCGAAGGGACGGCTCATCCTCGGAGTCGCCGCGGGATGGTACGCGCGCGAGTTCGAGGCCTGCGGCGTGCCGTTCAAGACGCGGGGCCAGATCTTCGTGCGGAACCTGGACATCGTCAAGAAATTCTGGACCGAACAACGAGTGGAGGGCGCCATCGACGGCTACATCTTCAACGGAGCGGTGATGCTGCCCAAGCCCGTTCAGCGGCCGCGGCCTCCGATTCTCTTCGGAGGATATGTCGATGCCGTCCTCCGCCGGATCGTCCGCCACGGCGATGGCTGGCTGACGTACTTTTACACGCCGGACAGCTTCCGCACGGCCTGGGGCAGGATTCAGACCCTCGCCCGGGAGCACGGTCGCGATCCTGCGGACCTCCGCAACGTGAGTCAGCTCCCCATCTATGTCGCCAGGACGTTTGAGGAGGCCGATCGCGGAATCCGGGAGTTTATCGGCCGGTACTTTGACGTGGCTCCCTGGAGTGAGTCCACACCGGACAGCGCGATCCGCGGGACACCGGACCAGTGCGCCGAGCAACTGACCCGGCACGTGGAGGCCGGCGTCGAGCACATCGTGTTTGTGCCCTACGAGTATCGTACGGACCAACTAAACATCATCGCGCGGGAAATCATCCCCCGCTTTCACGGGATGGCATCAGGGGTGACGGCGTGAGTGGTCTGACATTTGTCGAAGCGAGGCGTCGTCTAGAGGCCAAAGACCGGTCGCTTCGTGACAAACGGATGTCCCTCGCTCAGGCCGCGGCGTTCGTCAAGGACGGCGACCATGTGGCCATCGGCGGATGCCTGTACTCGCGCACGCCTCTGGCGGTGCTTTGGGAAATCCTCCGGCAACGGCGGAGTCACCTGACGCTCTCGCGCAACCTCATGTGCTATGAGGGCGAACTTTTCATGGTCGCCGGGTCCACACAGGACATCATCACCAGCTGGATCGGCATCGGCCTGCCGTGGGGACTCTCGCGCGTCGTGAGGGAGTTCGTCGAAGGAGGACGGGCACGCCTGGACGAGTGGAGCCATTTGGCGATGGGACTCCGGTATCGGGCGGGAGCAATGGGTGTGCCGTTTCTCCCCACGCTGTCGATGCTGGGGTCGGATCTGCAAAAGACGACGACCGCCAAAACAATGGTCTGCCCGTTCACCGGCGCGCAACTGTGTCTCGTCCCCGCGCTCTTCCCGGACGTCGCGGTCGTTCACACCCACCGTGCCGACTGCTTCGGCAATGCGCAGATCGACGGATACCCCCACATGGATGCCGACATCGCGGCCGCCGCCTCCACGGTCATCCTCACCGCTGAAGAGATCGTGGACACGGAAGAGATCCGCCGGCACGCGGACCGCACGGTCATTCCGTTTTTTGCTGTGGACGCTGTCGTCGAGATCCCGTACGGCGCCTACCCGCATGAATGTTACGGTCTGTACGAAGCTGACCTCGACCACATCGGGGCCTACGCCCGGCGGGTGGCGGCCGAGGGCGCCGAGGCCGTCCGCGCGTATCTCCAGGACTATGTGTACGGCCCGGAGACGTTCGAAGCGTACCTGGAGCGGTTCGGCCGCGACCGCCTTCTGCGCCAGCAGCAGGCCGCCCGGGAGTTGACACGCTAGCATGACGCACACAGCCTCTGAACTCCTCTCGGTCACCGCGAGCCGACTCCTCGCCGACCACAAGATCGTCTTTGCAGGTGTGGGCACACCGCTCTTGGCCTCCGCCCTGGCGTGCGCCACGCACGCGCCTCATCTGACAATTGTTGTGGAAGGCGGGGTCATCGGCCTGGAGGTGCAGCCCGGGCGGCTCCCGATCTCCACGAACGAAATGCGCGCGGGCCGCCGCGCCGTGATGCTCCCCTCCATCACACAAACCTTCCTCTATGCGCAGCGGGGATACTTCGACTATGGGTTTCTGGGGGGCGCGCAGATCGACCCGTACGGCAACATCAACACCACCCTGATCGGTCCCGTGGACCGACCTCGGGTGCGCCTCCCGGGAAGC
>DASUDA010000056.1:0-14028 GCA_036275835.1 bacterium
ATCTTAAAGACCGCCGCCCACCCGTCCCCCACTGCGACCGCGCCGGCGTTCTCACCGGGTCCGCGAAGCACGCCGCGGCCGCGCGTCGGAAGACGCCGCAGCGCCGACCGGCTGTGCTTGTACGCGCAGTGCTCGCTCCACATGACGTCGAACATTCCGAGCTCCGCCGGCGTGGGGTCCCGGGCGAGCCGGCGTTGGACTTCAGCGTATTCAGAGGGGCGCAGGCCCATGGTCACCGGGCCTCCGCGGGCTCTAGGTCCGCGGTCACGCCGCTCGCGCGGCCGGAGGCCCACCGGTCCAGCGATGAGAAGATCAAGCGGCCGTCCGCGCTTCCCAGAAGATCCTCGCTGGCCCGCTCGGGGTGCGGCATCATCCCGAGGACGGCGCCGGAGGGGGTGGCCACGCCCGCGATCCCGTCAAGAGCGCCGTTGGGGTTGGCCTCGGGGGTCACCGCGCCCTGGGCGTCGCAATACCGGAAGACGACCTGCCCGCGCGCGGCCAGAGCCGCGCCTGTGATCGGATCAACGTAGTACCGCCCCTCCGCGTGCGCAATCGGGAGGCGCAGCACCTGCCCCGGACGGAGCGCACAGGTAAACGGGGTGTCCACCCGTTCCGCGCGCAGGTGCACGAACTGACAGCGGAACTCGCTGCACGCGTTGAGCAGCATCGCTCCGGGCAGAAGCCCGGCTTCCAGGAGAATCTGGAACCCGTTGCAGATGCCGAGGACGAGTCCCCCTCCGGCGATGTACGGCCGCAGCGCGCGGACGGACGGAGAGGTCGCGGCGATCGCTCCCGCGCGGAGGTAGTCGCCGTAGGAGAACCCGCCGGGGAGGATGACCGCGTCGAGTCCCTCGAGCGTTCGCTCCTCGTGCCACACGTAGTACGCGCTCCGCCCCAGAACCTCGCGCACCGCATGAGAGGTGTCCGCGTCGCAGTTGCTGCCGGGGAAGACGATGATGCCGATGTCCACGCTACCCCTCCGTCGCGAATGCCGTCGAAACGACTTCGTAGCGATACTCCTCAATCAGCGTGTTGGCGAGGAACCCTTCGCACATCTCCCGGATCCGATCGTCGAGATGCGCGTCGTTTTTCATCTGCACCTCAAAGTACCGGCCGGCGCGCACACTCTGCACGCCCTGGTGGCCGAGCGCGTCCAGGCCCCGACGGATCGCCTGGCCCGGCGCGTCGAGGACACCCGGCTTGAGCGTGACGGTGATGCGCACCGTCCGCACGTCTGCGCTCATGGCGCAACCTCCGGAAGAGGATGGCCCGTGATCCGCCGGTACACCTCACGATACCGCTCGCGCGTCGCCTCCACGACGTCGGGCGGCAGGGCCGGCGCCGGGGGCGTCTTGGTCCACCCCAGCCGCTCCAGGTAATCGCGGACGATCTGTTTGTCGAAACTCTCCGTGGAGCCGGTTGCCGAATACGCCGCCGCGTCCCAGAACCGCGATGAATCCGGAGTCACCGCTTCGTCGATCAAGACGATCGCCTCCCCGTCGGTCCCGAATTCGAACTTCGTGTCCACAAGGATGAACCCGCGCCGCTCGGCCTCCTCCGCGGCCTCCCGGTAGAGCGCGAGGCTCGCCTCACGCATCCGCCGGGCCAGTGCGTCCCCGATCTCGCGGGCCATGTGCGCGAAGGAGACGTTCTCATCGTGACCCGCCTCCGCTTTGGTCGCCGGCGTAAAGATCGGTTCCGGGAGGCGGCTTCCCCTCCCCAGATTTGGGGGCAGCAGGACACCGGAGATCTCGCCCGTCCTGCGGTACTCCTGCCACGCCGACCCGGCCAGGTAGCCGCGGACGACGCACTCGATGTCGATCCTCCGGCACCGCCGGACGAGCATCGTCCGGCCGGCGAGGAGGGAGCGGTGGGGGTGGAGGGAGGCAGGGAACGCGTCCGGATCGGTCGTGATGTAGTGCGTGGGAACGACTCCGGCCAGGCGCTCGAACCAGAAGACTGAAAGCCCGGTGAGCACACGCCCCTTGTCCGGGATTCCGGTCGGGAGTACGCAGTCGAACGCCGAGAGGCGGTCCGTTGCCACGATGAGCAGGCGGTCACCCAGGTCGTAGATGTCCCGGACCTTGCCCCGGGAGAAGAGGGGGAGATCGAGGCGAGTCTCCATAACCACGGGCCGCGTGCTCGCCACCGCGTCGCTCACCGGACCACCTTCCCCTGCCGCTCTCGGGGCCGGGTCTCGGCCGCCGCGGGCGCCACCGCCCCGAGCCCGACCCGGGCAAAGATCTCATCCACGTACCGGAGGGAGTGGGTGACGTCAAAGCACGCGTCCAGTTCGGCGTCGGTGAGGACCCGCATCACGGTGACATCCTGGCGCACGAGATCCCGAAACCGCCCCTTCCCGTCCCAGGCCCGCGTCGCCGCCGACTGCACGATCCGGTAGGCCTCGTCGCGGCTTATCCCTTTGGCGGTCAGGGCCAGGAGGACCCGGTGCGAGAAGACAAGCCCGCCCGTCCGCTCCATGTTTTCCCGCATCCGCTCCGGGTACACCCGCAGGCCCTCGATCACGCCGGACATCTGGCCGGCCATGTACTCGAGGAGGGTCGTGGCATCCGGGATGATCACGCGCTCGACGGAGGAGTGGGTGATGTCCCGTTCCCCCCACAAGGCGATATCCTCGAGCGCGGCCCCCGCATGTCCGCGCACGACCCGGGCCAGCCCGGTGACCCGCTCGCAGATAATCGGGTTGCGCTTGTGCGGCATCGCCGAGGAACCGGTCTGTCCTTCTGCAAACGGCTCCTCGACCTCGCGGACCTCGGTCCGCGCCAGGTGCCGGATCTCCGTCGCGATCTTCTCCAGGGTCCCGGCGAGAACGGCCAGGTGGGTCACGTACTCGGCGTGCCTGTCGCGCTGCAGAACCTGAGAGGACGCGGGCGCGGGGGTGAGCCCGAGGTGCGCGCACACGAAGGCCTCCACCTCGGGCGGCGTGTGGGCGAACGTGCCGACCTCGCCGGAGATCTTGCCCACGGCGATCACCTCGCGCGCCCGCCGGAGGCGCTCGAGGCCCCTTCCGACCTCGGCGTACCAGAGCGCCGCCTTGAGGCCGAACGTGATCGGCTCGGCGTGCACGCCGTGCGTGCGGCCGGCCATGACGGTGTGCCGGTGGGCTCGGGCGAGCGCCGCAAGCGCCCGGTGCAGCCGCGCCAGTTGGGCGCTGATGAGGTCCGCCGCCCGAACCATGAGAACCGAGAGGGCGGTGTCGACGACATCCGAGGACCCGAGCCCGTAGTGCAGGTAGCGGGCATCGTCGCCCACCGTTTCGCCGACGACCCGGAGGAACGCGACGACGTCATGCCGTGTTTCTTTTTCCTCGATCTCGTCGATCCGCGCGGTGCTCGTCACCCGGGCCCGCTCCCGGAGCCGCCGGGCCGCCTCAGGGGGGATCAGTCCCACCTGCGCCTGCGCCTCGGCGGCGAGCAGTTCGATCTCCAGCCACGTCGCGAACTTGGTCTCCGGACTCCACACCGCCGCCATGTCGCGCGATGTATAGCGGGGAATCACGCGAACCCCTCCAGGCAGAAGACCACGTCGGAGCGCTCCGGTCCCACGCCGATCATCGCGATCGGCACGCCGACGATCTCCTCGATCCGCCGCAGGAACGTCCGCGCCTCCACGGGGAGATCGGTGAGGCGGCGGGCGCCCTGGGTCGCGCGGCGCCATCCGGGGAGATCCTCGTACACCGGCTCCACGCGGGACATCACCGCCGTGTGCGGAACGGTGTGCAGGGTCCGCTCTCCCAGGCGGTACGCGACGCCGATCCTGATCGTCTCGAACGTGTCAAAGATGTCGAGCTTCATCACGGCCAGGTGTGTGAACCCCGCCACCTCCGCGGCGAACCGCGCCGCCACGCCGTCGAACCATCCGCAGCGCCGTGGGCGGCGGGTTGTGGCCCCGAACTCCTGACCGAGTTCGCGCATGCGGTCCCCCGCGGCGTCGTGGAGCTCTGTCGGCATCGGTCCCGACCCCACCGCGGTCGTATACGCCTTGGCCACGCCCAGCACGCGCGTAATGCGGTACGGGGGAACCCCGGCGCCCGCGCACGCTCCCCCCGGAAGCGTCGTGGAGGACGTGACGAACGGATACAGACCCCAGTCCAGGTCGCGCATCACGCCGAGCTGCCCTTCGAGCAGCACCGCGCGGTCGGCCCGGAGGGCCTCCTGAATCAGCGCATGGGTGTCGGCGATGTAGGGACGGAGACGCTCCCTCCAGCGCGCGCAGGCCGACAGCAGGCTCGACGCGTCGACCGGCTCGTGCCGGTAGGTCCCCCTCAGCAGCGCGCTCTTTCGCGCCGCGATGAACTCGAGTTGCTCGGCGAGGTGCGCCTCTTCTGACAGATCGCCCACGCGAATGCCGATCCGGGCGACCTTGTCGCTGTAGACCGGCCAGATGCCCTGCTTGGTCGTCCCGTGCGCGCTCCCGCCGCGGGCCGCCTCACGGGCCGCCTCTTCGAGTTCATCGGTCACAATATGATGCGGGAAGATCACGTGGGCGCGGTCGGAAACCCACAGCCGCCCGATCGTCGGGATCCCGACCCGCTCCACCTCCGCGATCTCATCGAGGAGAACGTCGGGGTTCACCACCACGCCGGGGCCGATCACGCACTGGGCGGCGGGATGGAAGATTCCCGAAGGGAGGAGGTGGAGGCGGAATGTGCCGTGCTGATTCTGGATGGTATGCCCGGCGTTGTTGCCCCCATTGTACCGGATGACAAAATCTGCGTGGTCGGCGAGCGTATCGACGACCTTCCCCTTCCCCTCATCCCCCCACTGCGCGCCGACGACAGCGGTCACCGGCATCTACCGCGTCTCCCGGCGAATACGCGGCGGGGCCATCCCTGCCTCCGGGGAAGAGGCGAGGCGGGCCGCCTTCTCCTCGACCTCGGAGCCCAGACGCGTCTTGTATGCCCGGTAGCGGTCCCGCAGCGCGGCGTCCGACGTCGCCAGGATCTGGACGGCCAGGAGCGCGGCGTTCCGGGCGGACCCGATCCCCACCGTGGCGACCGGCACACCGCCAGGCATCTGGACGGTAGACAGCAGCGCATCCATCCCTCGAAGCGCCGAACTGTCGAGCGGCACCCCGATGACCGGCAGCACCGTGCGGGCAGCCAGCACGCCGGCGAGGTGCGCGGCGCCGCCTGCGCCGGCGATCAGCACCTGGATGCCGCGCGGTTCCGCGTCGCGGGCGTACGCTTCGACACGGGACGGCGACCGGTGGGCTGAGGCGATCGTGATCTCGTAGGGCACGCCAAACTCCGCCAGAATCCGCCCGGCCTCCTGCATCGCCCCCAGGTCTGAGTCGCTGCCAATCAGGATCCCGACCCGGGGCGCCGTGCCTGTGGGAGCGGCCATTGCTATGTCTCCTCCACGTGTGCCTCTCTTGCCTCGCCTTATGCCTCGTCCACCGACGCGGGGACGCCTGCTTCGCGAAGGACCCGCGCGCCGATGTCGCGCCGCAAGACCTTGCCCTCGTACTCGATCATCGCCGCGGCACGGTACGCCCTGTCCCGGGCCTCCCGCAGGCTCTCTCCGGTCCCTACGATGTTGAGCACACGGCCCCCGCCCGTCACGAGCCGCCCATTGCGGAGGGCGGTACCGGCGTGGAAAACCAGCACTCCCTCCACCGCCGCGGCCTGCTCGACTCCGGAAATCGCGTCACCCGTCCGCGGGCTCGCAGGATACCCGTCCGCGCAGAGCACGACGCACACGGCGCTCTCCGGATGCCACCGAGGAGCGAAGCGGTCGACGCGGCCGGCCAGCACCGCGTCCGCCGCGTCGATGAGGCTCGACTCCAGAAGGGGCACCAGCGCCTGAGTCTCGGGATCGCCCAGGCGGACGTTGAATTCGAGCACGCGGGGCCCATCCTCCGTCAGCATCATGCCGGCAAAGAGCACGCCCCGGTACGGACGCCCTTCCTGCGCCATCGCCCACACGACGGGCTCCAGCACTTCGTCGGTGATCCTGTCGAGCACCTCGGGGCCGCACGACGGAACAGGCGTGTACGCGCCCATCCCGCCGGTATTGGGGCCCCGGTCATCTTCCAGGAGCCGCTTATGGTCCTGGACCGGCAGGAGCGGCGTCACCGCCGTCCCGTCGCACAGCGCGAAGACGCTCACCTCCTCGCCCTCGAGCACGTCCTCGACCACGACCCGCGCGCCCGCATCCCCAAACCGGCGCTCCACCATCATGGCCTCGACGGCGGACACGCCTTCCTCGACCGTGTCCGCGACGACGACACCCTTGCCGCCGGCGAGCCCGTTCGCTTTGATGACGAGCGGCCGGCCGGACCGGCGAATGTGTTCCGCCGCCTCCCTGGCGTCATCGAAAACTCGGAACTCCGCCGTCGGGATCCCGTACCGCCGGCAGAGGATTTTCATGAAGACCTTGCTCGCTTCAAGGTGGGCGGCGGCCCCGGTCGGCCCGAAAACCGGAAGACCGCGGCGCCCGAAGACGTCGGCGATCCCGGCCGCCAGCGGAGCCTCGGGGCCGACGATCGTCACGTCAACCGCGTGCTGCGCCGCGAGATCCGCCAGAGCCTCGAGATCGAGGGGAGAACAGGGCAGGCACGTGGCGATCCTGGCGATGCCCGGGTTTCCCGGAGCGACGAAGGATGTGATGCCCTGTGGCTCGTGTGAGAGGGCCCACGCCAGCGCGTGCTCCCGGCCGCCTGATCCGATGACCAGAACTCTCATCCGTGCTCCATCCTCTGCGTCCTGAACGCTCGAGCGCGGAGATTGTTCGGCTTTGCAACCGCTGCGTGACACGTGTCGCGCCGTGAGCCGATTTGACTATAGCACGAGCGAAGAAATCTGCCAAGATTGCAGGGCAATGTTCGTCTTTTCCCCTGAGCCCCTTCTCGACGGCAAGGAACCGGCGCGGGCATGGCGAACCGTTGACTGGACCCCACACGGAGGTCTCGTGACGCGCGCGGTGATTACGGGGATTGGAGCGCTCACGCCGGTGGGCCTGTCGGTCCCCGACACCTGGACCAACCTCCTGGCCGGCCGGAGCGGCGTCCGCCCCCTGACCCGTTTTGACGCCTCCCCCTATCCCGTCCGGATCGCGGCCGACGTCCCGGGCTTCGACCCCCTCACCGCGATGAGCCGGAAACAAGCGCGGCGGACCGCGCGGTTCGCCCAACTGGCCGTTGCCGCGTCCGATGAGGCGCTGGGGGACGCGGGCCTGTCGCTGTCACCGGAGAACCGCGACCGGACGGGGGTCACGATCGCCACCGCGCTCGGCGGCGTGGACATGATCGACGCTGAAGCCGGGCACTTGTATGGTGGATCCCCCACACGCGTCACGCCGTTCATGCTCCCCATGCTGATCGCGAACATGGCGGCGTCTGCGGTCAGCATTCATTTCGGAATCCGCGGGCCGTCCAACACCTCGGTGGGAGCGTGTGCCAGCGGAGCGATCGCGCTCACGGAAGCGCTGCGCTGGATCCGGACCGGGGAGGCCGACTACGCTCTCGCCGGCGGAACGGACGCGGCGCTGACCCCGGCGGTCTGGGCGGCTTTGTGCTCCCTCGGCGCCCTCAGCACGCGGAACGATGAACCGGAGGAAGCCAGCCGGCCGTTTGACCGCGACCGTGACGGTTTCGTGTATGGCGAAGGCGCCGTCGTGTTCGTGATCGAACGGGAGGATCTCGCCCGGCGGCGAGAGGCGCGCGTGTACGCCGAACTGGCGGGAGCCGCGCTCACCAGCGACGCCCATCACGAGACGGCCCCACGGTCCGAGGGGGATGTGGCCGCGATGGCGATCCGGGGCGCGCTCCGGGACGCGGGAGCCCGCCCCGACGACGTCGACCTCATCGTCGCCCACGGAACGGGCACACCGCTCAACGATCTCGCCGAGACGCGGGCCATCAAGCTGGCCCTCGGCCCGCGCGCGCACGACATCCCGGTGACCGCTCCGAAGAGCATGGTGGGCCACCTGATCGGCGCGGCAGGCACCCTCGCCGCCCTCGTCGGGGTCCTGGCGATCCGGGACGGCATGATCCCCCCGACGATCAACCTCGACCACCCCGATCCGGCCTGCGACCTGGACTACGTCCCGCTGCGGGCGAGGAAGGCACGCGTCCGCCTCGCGCTGCTCAACGCGTTCGGATTCGGGGGCCAGAACTCCGTGGTCGCCGTCCGCGCGATGCCCGGCCGGTAGGTCGGTCACAGGAGGGCGATCCCCTCGGGGGGAAGGAGGCGGGGAGGTGTTCGACGGAGCATTTGCCGGCAAGGTGGCGCTCGTGACGGGCTCCTCGCGGGGGATCGGCCGCGCGACGGCTCTGACCCTGGCCGGAGGCGGCGCGGATGTGATCGTGCACTACAATCGAAATCAGGCGATGGCGGAAGAGGTCGCCCGGACGATCGAAGGGCGCGGCCGCCGCGCCGTCGCCCTGGGAGCGGATCTCGAGAAGCCTGAGGAGATCACCCGGCTGTTCGATCAGGTCGCGGAGCGGTTCGGGGCGCTCGACGTCTTTGTCGCGAACCACGCCGCCACGGCGTTCAAAGCGACCCTGGACACGAAACCCCATCACGTCCAGAGGACGTTCGACCTGATCGTCCGTTCCCTCGTCCTCTGCGTCCAGAGGGCGGTGCCGCTGATGGGGGGCCGCGGGGGGGCCATCGTCACGCTCGGCGGGCAGGGAACCGTCGCCTGCCTGCCCCACTACGCGATTCTCGCATCGGCCAAGGCCGCGCTGGAGACCTGGACCCGCTACCTCGCGTACGAACTCGCGGGCCGGGGGATCACGGCCAACTGTGTGAGCCCGGGGGTCATCGCCACCGACTCGGCGCGCTTCTACGGCGGCGATCGGTTCGCCGAGTTCGACCGGGTGGTCTCCGCCTACACTCCCCGGGGCCGGATGGGAACGCCGGAGGAGGTGGCCGCGGTCGTCGCGTTCCTGTGCACCCCGTCCGCGCGGTTCATCGTCGGTCAGACGATCGTCGTGGACGGCGGTCTCGGGCTCGTCGCCGCGCCGTTTGAGGCGTTCCGGATGCAGGGGGAGGGCCGCGCATGAGCGTGAGCAAGGTCGTCAGCAGTGAGGAGGTCATCGCGCAGATCCCCAGCGGGGCCACGATCGCCATCGGAGGGTCGTCGCTCTCGAGGAAGCCCATGTCCCTCGTGCGGGCGCTGGCCCGGAGCGACCGCCGCGACCTCCGGCTGATCGTGAACGTCGGCGGGCCGGAGGTAGACCTCCTCATCGGGACCGGAAAAGTCAGCGAGCTGATTTACGCGTTCGTGGGATTCGAGGTGATGGGGCTGGCGCCCCACTTCCGGCAGGCCCGGCAGGACGGCTCGGTCCGGTTCCAGGAATGGACGGAGTTTACCGTGATGGCTGGGCTGGACGCCACGATCAAGCGGGTGCCGTTTCTCCCGACCCACACCGGGCTCGGCACGGACATTCTCCGTGTCAACCCGGCCTTCCGGACGTTCCAGGACCCGTTCGAGGGACAGACGCTGGTCGCGGTCCCGGCGCTCCGCCCGGACGTCGCGCTTGTGCACGTCAACCTCGCCGATTCCCAAGGCAATGGGGTGATCCTCGGGGATGGCCACGTGGACGCGTTGTGCGCCAAAGCGGCCCGCAAGACGTTCCTCTCGGCGGAGCAAATCCTGCTCCCGGAGCGGCTCCAGACCTACGGGCGCGACGTGCACATCTTTCGCACCTTCGTCACGGGGGTCGTGGAAGCGCCGTGGGGGGCGCACCTCACCGGGTGCGCGCCCGATTACCGAGCGGACCTCCTGCACGTACAGGAGTACCTCCACGCGGCGCGCGATCACTCCACCTGGAACGAGTATCTCGAGCGGCACGTCTACGTGAGCGACCAGGAGTACGTGCGCAGCCTGGGCGGCGAGCACACGCTGGGCGAACGCCTGCGGGTCTAGCCGGGAGGTGATCCATGGCCGAGTACAGCATCGATGAGCTGATCATCGCCTGCATGGCGCGGGAACTGAGGGGAGAGGCGCTGGTCAGTTCGGTGACCGCGTTCGGGGCGCTCGCGTCGCATCTGGCGAAGAGCACGCACGCCCCGGAGCTGGCCGTCCTCTCGACCCCGGAGTCGGGGATGGACGTCGTCCCGCTCCCCACGCTCTCGCTGGGCCAGTTCCTGACCGAAAACCAGCGGGCGATCCCCCTCACGATGGAAGACATCTTTGACGCCATCTTCACCGACCGGTTCCGCATCTGGATCAACCCGGCTCAAATCGACGAGTGCGGCAATGTGAACATCTCGGTCATCGGCCCGTGGGAGCACCCGAAAGTGGCCCTCGTCGGCTCCCGGGGGATTCCGGAGGACACCAGCCACCTCTCCCAGGGGCTGTACTATCTCACCCAGCACTCGCCCCGGACCGTCGTCGCCCGCGTGGATTTCATCAGCGGCGTCGGGTACACGCCCGAGCGCGCAGCGTGGCTCGGGTCGTACGGCGCGCCGACCTGCCTGATCTCGGACCTCGGGACCTTCGGGTTCGATCCCGAGTCGGGAAGGATGTTCCCCCGAAGCCTCCACCCCGGAGTCTCGCCGGCGATGGTCAAGGAGCGCACGGGCTTCGCGATGGACATCCCCCGGGATGTCTTCGTGACGCTTCCGCCGGGTTCCGAGGAGGTGACCATCATCCGCGCCGCGGATCCGCTCGAGGTCCGCAAGCTGGAACTTCTGTCCGGCAAAGACGCCGCGGAGAAGTTTGCGGTGATCTACGAGCGAGAACGCCAGGCGCTGCACGCGGCCTGGCCGCGGCGCCGTCACTGATGGAGGCCCCGCTCGCCGGCCGCCGCGCCGTCGTGACGGGCGGCGGCCGCGGCATCGGCCGGGCGATCTCTCATCTCCTGGCCGGGCGGGGCGCGGATGTCGGCGTGCTCGCGCGGACGCAGGAGCAGGTGGACCAGGTGGCCGCGGAGGCGCAGGCCCGCGGTGTCCACGCGGTGGGGATCGGCGCGGACCTCGGGACGTACGCCGCCTGCCGGGCCGCCCTGGAGAAGGCCCGGGCCGCGCTCGGCGGCCTCGACATCCTGGTCAACAACGCCGGGTGGACACTGACGACCCCCTTCCTCGAGGAAGACGAGGCGTACTGGCAGCGCGTGATCGACGTGAATCTCTGGAGCACGATCTTCTGCTCCCGCATCGCCCTGGAGTGGATGGTCGAGCACGGCGGCGGCGTGATCGTGAACGTGGCGAGCGACGCCGGACGTGTCGGCACGTCCGGCGAGGCTGTCTACTCGGCCGCCAAGGGCGGCGTCATCGCCCTCACGCGATCGCTCGCGCGCGAAATGGCGCCCCACCGCATCCGCATCAACTGCGTCTGCCCCGGCCCGACGGAGACGGACGTCCTGGCGGAGAACATGCAGGATCCCGCCCACGCCGGGCGGATCGAGCGGATGATCCGCCAGATCCCGCTGCGACGCGTCGCCCAGCCTGATGAGATCGCCGAGGCGGTCGCCTTCTTCTGCACCGATGCCTCCCGGTACATCACCGGTCAGGTCCTCAGCGTCTCCGGCGGGCTGACGATGGTATGAGAGGCGGCGAGCGCCCCCTGCGCATCGCGGTCGACTGCATGGGGGGAGATCACGCCCCGCGGGAGATCGTCGCGGGCGCCCTCAGCGCATCCCGCGCGCATGACCTTCACCTTGTGCTGGTCGGCGTCCCGGAGGAGATCGCCCCGCTCCTTCCCCCTGAGGCGGCCCAAAATCCGATCGAGATTGTGCCGAGCGGCCGGGCGATCCCCGAGGGGGCTCCTCCGCTGGCCTCCCTGCGGGCGATGCCCCACGCATCGATGGCGGTGACGATGCGGCAGGTACGTGAAGGCCGGGCCGACGCCGCGGTCAGCGCGGGGAGCACAGGACCGACTCTTCTCGCCGCCGTCCGCGAGCTCGGGATGATCGCGGGCGTCCGCCGGGCGTGCGTGGGCCGGCAGATCCTCGGTATCCATCCGGAGACGTTTCTCATCGACCTCGGCCCGACCATGGATTGCGAGGCCCGCCACCTCGTGGAGTTCGCGGTCATCGGCACCACCTACATGCGCGTGTTTGAAGGCATCGCCGATCCCACGGTGGCCCTCCTGAGCAACGGCCGCGAGGCGGGCAAGGGCAACCGGGTCGTCAGGCAGGCGGCCGGGCTCCTCGCCCGCAGCGGCCTGCGGTTCGTCGGCCTCCTGGAAGGACAACACTTCGTTGCCGGCGCCGCCAACGTGGTGGTGTGCGACGGGTTCGTGGGAAACGTCGTGTTGAAGAGCATCGAGGGTCTGGGCCGTGAGATCGCGGCCTGGCTGCGCCGCGAGCTGGCGCCGGTCGTTCCCCCCGACCGGCTGGCGGAGGTCACCGGCCGGCTCATCGAATGGACGAACCCCATCGACCTCCACGGCAGCCTGCCCCTCCTCGGCGTCCGCGGAGCCGTGGTCATGGCGCACGGAGCCTCGGATCGTCACGCCATCCACGCAGCGATCGGTCAGGCGGTGCAGGCGGTTCGCGGCCGGTTCGTCGAGACGCTCCGGACGGCGCTGGCCGAGACGCGGGCGCGTTTGGGCCGGACGGTGGCGGCGCCCTAACAGATGAAGAATCTCGACCGCGGGGAGTCCGAGAAGGAGACGGCGGGAGAGCGCGCCCGCCATGCGGCCCAGGTGCACGGGCTTGCTCAGGCAGAATCACTCATCAACGCCGCGCGCTCGCTCGCCGACGTTCTACAGACGGTGACCGAGAGAGCACGTGAGATCGTGGGTGCCCATCAGTGCGTGACGAGCATTGTCTTCGACGGGAACTGGGCGCGGGCGATAAACGCCGTCTCGTTGTCGGACAAGTATGCTGCCTGGCGCATGTACGACGAGCAACCTGACGGATCCGGCATCTACCGGCTCGTCTGTCAAAGGAATCGACCGCTCCGGATGACCCAGGCGGACCTTGAGGCGCATCCTGCGTGGCGCGGGTTCGGGAAGGCCGCGGGCAAACATCCGCCGATGTGTGGGTGGCTTGCCGCGCCGCTCAGCGGGCGGCGGGGTGGGAACGCCGGCCTCATTCAGCTGTCGGACAAGTACGAGGGTGACTTTACGGAAGAGGACGAGGCCATCCTCGTGGAGCTGGCACAGATGACCTCCGTCGCGATCGAGAAGGTGCGGTCGGAATCCCGAAAGGCGCGCCGTTCGGCGAAGTCGACCAAATTCTGACGCGGAATCTCGCTGATACCCCCGTGAGCCAGGCAGTCGCGCCGGTGACGGGCCAACGTGGACTGTAAGGAGGCCGAGAAGGTGTTCAGGAACAGATGATGGAAACTCCGGCTAATGATGATGATGGCGCCTACGTTCCGGCCTCCGACATGGTCCGGCGGCTGCTCGCCGACAACCAGGGAATCGCGGAGCGGCAGCGGGCAGCGATCGAGTTGTGCGACGATCGGGGCGACACGCCGACAGGAAACATCTTGCAGGACGTCCTCGACCAGACTGAGCGTCGGATTTGGTTCCTCTACGAGTTGACCCAGGAAGACCAGTGAAGGATGAAGACATGACAGAGCCACCGTCGCGGCGCATCGGTTTCCTGGGGCTGGGATACATGGGGTCCCGGATGGCCCGCAGACTGCTCGACGCCCACTATCGGGTAACCGTATACAACCGGAGTGTGGACAAGGCGCAACCGCTCCTGAGGGCGGGGGCATCGTTTGTCGAGACGCCGAAAGCGCTTGCTGCGGAGTCTGATGTGATCCTGTACTCGCTGGCTGACGACGCGGCCGTGACGGAGGTGATCCTCGGGCCCGACGGCGTTCTCGCGGGGGTGCGGCGCGGCAGCATCCTCATCGATCTCAGCACCGTTCTGCCCGAGACCTCGCGCACCGTTTCTACGTCTGTTCTTTCGAAGGGGGCGGTCGCGATCGATGCGCCTGTCTCGGGCAGCATCGTACAGGCGGAGCAGGGAACGCTGATCATTTTTGTCGGAGGCGACCGAGAGGCGTATGAGTCGAGCGCCCCGATTTTGGACACACTCGGTCGTCACGAGTACATGGGGGTCAGTGGGGCAGGCGCGACGATGAAGCTGGTCACG
>DASUDA010000057.1:0-2219 GCA_036275835.1 bacterium
GAACCGATCGCTCTTGCCGAGGTACCCGGCGATGCGCGCCGCATCCCCGGAACGCGCGTGGGCGCGCGCCAACGCCCACGCGCAAAACCGGGCGTACTCCGCGAGGTCGACTCGAGACATCAGGTCGATGTGGGCCGCGGCCTTCATGTCCCGGAGCTGGCGCACGTAGTACGACCGCCCGTCCTCGCCGTGGGCCCAACCGAGGAAGATGTCGCTGGCGGCTTGCATCAAATGCTGCCCGACGACGATCCGCTGACCGGCATCGGCATACCCACTCGGTCCCGCATAGGGCTCAAGGACCGATGGGCGCGCCTCCTTGATCTGGAGGAAGAGGGGATCGTTGTCTGCCGCGAGGAGGAGGGCCACGGCGCAGCGGGTCCCCACGCTCCCCACGCCAACGACCTTCATGGCGGCATCCACGAAGTGATAGCGGTCCAGGAGCACGCGACGCTCGTCAGGGAGCGTCTCGCGATAGACCGCGAGAACCGAGCGCACCTCTTGCTCGAAGGCCGCCTTGTGAGGTGGGTAGAAGACGCGGGGCGGCTCGTCGGCGATGCGGCATTGGCCGTTGGTGACCTCGGTGAGATGCGGGAAGACGTGGCCGACGGTGTGCGCTCGCGCCTGCTCCGCGGTCTTGCGGAAGAGTCGCCGGGTCGAATGGTGTCGCGCCAGGCGCACCAGGGTGCAGGCGTCCAGGCGGGCATACCAGATATCGAGGGCGCACATCCGGGCGAACTCGGCCATCGCCTCCCGATAGGCGCGTACCGCCCGGCTCACGACGGCCCGACACTTCCGATCCCGGAGGCCAATCGCGCGACTGGCAATGGCGACGCTCGTAGCGCATCGCTTCACGTCCCACTCCCACGGCGCGGGCAGCGTTTCATCGAAGTCATTGAGGTCAAAGGTCAGGTTCCGCTCCGGTGTGGCGAACTCTCCGAAGTTGAGCAGGTGGCAATCGCCAGAGGCCTGGACGCGGAGGCCGGTGACCGGGGTGGTGGCGAGATCAGCGGCCATGATGCTGGCGGCGCCGCGGAAGAAGGCGAAGGGCGAGTGAAGCATCCGGCCGTAGCGGAGGGGGATGAGGCGTGGCAGCCGGCCCTCGCTCGACGCCTCGAGCAGGGCGACCGGATCGGGCCGGGCGGGCGGCGGCCGCCACACGCCGTGGGAGGAACGGGGCACCACCTTGCGGAGCGATTTTGCCTCAGCACGGCGGTCCGATCGTGATATCGGGGGCCGGACAGCATTCTCGCGTTTGCTCAATGCTTGCAACCTCATCGAGGAGCCGTCACGCTTACCCGCCAATCGCATGCTCCACCATAGCAGGATGGTCTTCTCCCTCAAAGCGAGTCTCCCGATCCGGGATCAGCCTGGAGTCCTCGACGATTCGGGAGGCGGTCCTACTGCGGGGAGGACTGGCGCGGGTGGCCTATGCGGTCGTGAAGCACGACCAGCCGTATCGCGGCTATCACGAACATGCCCTGCCCAGTGGATCGATCCCTCTCAAGCGGGCCGTCGGGGCGCATGCGACCCCGTAGATAATGCTTGGACCTTCCGCTGGGACGCTACGCTGTATTGAGTGCGGTGAGAGCCGGCCCCGCGCGGGCGCGGACTCTGTGTTCATTATGGGCAGCGGGGTCTTTCTCCGACGCGGAAGACCCTCGACGTTGTTGAGGCTGAGCATCACGATGTCTCACCGGAGGGGGCCGATCGCCCCCTCCGGTGCCTCTGGTCTCGTCCGCCGACTATTTGGCGGCCGCCTGCTTGATGTGCTTGGCCACCACGTCCGGGTACGCCGAGTACCAGTCCATCACCTTCTCGAACTTGCCGCCCTTCACCTGCCAGATCTGGACGAGCCCGCCGCCCTCGTAGTCGGTGGGGGTGACCTTCGGCGGCGGGACCAATCCGCCGAGGGTGAAGTTGGAGATCTTCTCGAAGCCCGCCTTCACGTCCGCGCCGGTGATCTTGCCGTCCTTCTTGGCTTTGAGCGCGTTGCGGATGGCCTCGACGTGCAGCGCGGCGATGAGCACGCCCCGATTGTAGTACACCGTGGACGCCATCTCCTTGGGGGCGGGCTTGCCCTCTTTCTTGTACATCTCCCGGATCTCGTTCAGCACCGGATAGTCGGACCCGACGCCGGCGAACTGCATCGTGTAGTAGCCTTCGGCCGCCGCGAACCCGCCCGCGGCCTCGATGTTGGCCTCCCCCCCGCCCCACACGAA
>DASUDA010000058.1:0-12070 GCA_036275835.1 bacterium
CCCCGACATGCACATTGACCCGCGCGTGTTCCGCCGGGAAGAGCGCATCCGGTCAGGAATCTACGCGCCGCTCGTTGTGCAGAGCCGCCCGATCGGCGTGCTCAGCGCTCACCGCAGCAGGGTTGACGCGTTTCCCGCAAGCGATCTGAACCTCTTGACCATCGTCGCCGGGTACCTGGCGGGAACGTTCGAGGTGGCCCGATTATACGAGGAGACCGACCGCCGGCTCCACCAGCTACAGGCCCTGCGTGACATCGACAGAGCCATCACCGGGAGCCTCGACGTACGAGTCACCCTCAACGTGTTGCTGGAAAACGTCATCGCGCAGCTCCACGTGGATGCCGCCGATGTCTTGTTGTTCAATCCTCATGCGCACACCCTCGAGTATGGCACCGGCCGCGGCTTCCGTAGTTCGGCGTTCAATACGACTCAGCTGCGCCTGGGGGAGGGGCACGCCGGGCGCGCCGCCATCGACCGGCGCGTCGTCAATATCCCGGACCTCACCAAAGAGCCGGGAGGATTCGACAGCGCCCGGCCGGTCGCGAAGGAAGAGTTTGTTGCCTACTACGCGGTCCCGCTCATCGCGAAGGGGCAGGTGAAGGGTATCCTCGAGCTCTTCCACCGGTCGCCGCTCAGCATCACCCACGAGTGGTTGCTGTTCCTCGACGCCCTCGCCGGTCAGGCCGCCATCGCCATCGACAACGCCACATTGTTTGCTGACCTGCAGCGCTCCAACGTCGAGTTGGCCCTTGCCTACGATACAACCCTGGAAGGTTGGTCTCGCGCCCTCGATCTGCGCGATAAGGAGACCGAGGGCCATACGCAACGCGTCGCGGAGCTGACCCTCCGCCTCGCCCGCGCCCTGGGCGTACCCGAAGCCGACCTCGTCCACATCCGCCGGGGGGCGCTGCTCCACGACATCGGCAAGATGGCGATCTCCGACAGCATCCTCAACAAACCGGGCCCCCTCAACGCCGAAGAACAGGAAATCATGAACCGCCACCCGGTTTACGCGTACGAACTCCTCTACCCGAGTGCCTATGCCCGCCCTGCGCTCGACATCCCCTACTCCCACCACGAGAAGTGGGATGGAACCGGCTACCCTCGGGGCCTGCGGGGCGAGCAGATCCCGCTCGCGGCGCGCATCTTCGCCGTCGTCGACGTCTGGGATGCACTTCGGTCCGATCGACCGTACCGCCCGGCCTGGAGCGAAGAACAGGTGCGGGAGCACATTCGAAGCCAGGCGGGCAACCACTTTGATCCCCGGGTCGTGGATATTTTTCTTCGGATGCAACGCGACGCCAGCGAATCCTCGAATAGGCTCGTATCGTAATTCTTCCGGCGACCGATTTCGCTAGGACTCACGAGCGCTCGCAGCGCCGGAACCTGGCCCGGAAGAGGTCGCGCCACCCCTGGGCGCCGTAAGCGCGGCGCGGCCTAGTGGCCCAGTCCGGCGGTATCGAGGACGATCGCGAGCGCCAGGCGCGCGGATATCTCCAGAAGCGCGGGATTCACGCGGTCGACGGTGTCCCGCGGAGTGTCGTACTCCGGATCGTCCGGCCGAAACAGGAACACAACCGGCACCCCCACCCGCTCGAAGTTCACGTGGTCGCTCCCGTCCTCGCGGGCGATCGACACGGGGATCCCGAGCTCCGCCGCGATGCGCGCAGCGGCGCGGGCCAGCACGTCGCTGCCGTGAAAGGTGGCCACTTCCAAACGCGTCCCCACGCCTTCCATGTCGAGGTTCACCATCCCGATGATGGACCCGTCTCCGGCGTGGCTCACATAGTAGTCCGACCCGAACAACCCTTCCTCTTCCGCGCCGAAGAACACGAACCGCACGGTCGTTCCCAGGGACACGCCCTGTAAGATCTCGGCCACCTCGAGCGCCACAGCCACGCCCGAGGAGTTATCGTTCGCGCCGGGCGCTGCCGCGACGGTGTCCCGGTGTGCCCCGACCACGAGGACGCGGTGCGGGTCCCGGCTCCCCGACTTCGTCCCGATAATGTTCCACGTCGTCCGCTGCTCATTGTCCGTCTGGACGTCGAGGTGAACGGCGACCCCCCCGGCGCGCACCAGGCCACGGAGCTTCTGCCCCTCCTCGCCCGAGAGACTGACCACCGGGATACGGACCGGCTGGACCAGGGTGCCGCTCATCTCGCCCGGCTGCGTATTGTAGATGATCGCGGCGATGGCGCCCGCCGCCGCGGCGTTCTCCGCCTTCTCCCGGAACCTGAGGCTGCCGCGTTCGATCAGGGCGATCTTCCCGGAGACGGCCGTGCGAGTGAAATCCTCGGGACGCCCGAGCCCGCCCTCCACGACGCCCGCCGTCAGGCCCCCGGCGGGAGTTGAGGGCGAATAGTACATCGCCCGCGCCTGCCAGTCGAGGGTGGGAGCCGACGGCACTGTGAGATGAACCGCACGGACGGCAAAAAACGGAAAAGAAAATGCCTGCCAGTCAACAGCGTACCCATGATGGGCCAGCTGGTCGGCGATGTACGCGGCGGACGTCCGATCTTCGGAGGTCCCCGCGACGTGAGGGCCGATCGTCTGAGCCAGCGCCAGGACGTGCTGGTACGCGCGCTGGCCGGACACCTGCGCGAGGAGCGGACTGAGGGCCGCGGCGCCAGAAGGGGCAGCCAGCAGCACGGCGAGAACCAGGACCGCCACAAGCCGGTAGAGCGTTTTCACGCGGAGCGCCTGCATGAGCGCGTTCAAGGGGCGCCTACGAACCCTGTCGAACCCCACTCTGTGAACCGTCGCATTCTGGCGATCCTCAGCTACGGTCATCTTGCCACCGACCTTTCGCAGGGAGCCATCCCGGCGCTGCTACCTCTGTTCAAGACGCAGTACCATCTCTCCTATACCGACGTGGGGCTCGTTGTGCTGATGGCCAACCTCAGTTCCTCGGTCGTTCAACCGGGCTTTGGGGTCCTCAGCGATCGTGTCGGAATGAGCTGGCTCTTGCCTCTCGGGGCGCTCTTCTCGGGAGTCGGGATCGTCCTCGCCGTCCTGTCCCCCCACTACGGGACCATGGTGGCGATGATCTTCCTCTCCGGCCTCGGCGTCGCCGCGTTCCACCCCGAGGGATATAAATTCGCGGGGCTGGCGAGCGGGGAGCGGCGGGTGTCCGGCATGTCCTATTTCTCGGTGGGAGGCACTCTCGGGTACGGTCTCGGGCCGGCCGCCGCCAGCATCGCCCTCAGCGTCGCGGGGGTATTCGGGATGCTCTACCTCCTGATCTTCAGCGTCCCGGCGGCGTTTCTTCTCTGGCGCATCACGGCCACGCGCCGGCCGGAGCGCCTGGACGAGGTATGGACGGCCCCCGCGCCCGCCACCGCCGCCCCCCACACGACGGCGGTACGCGCGCCGATAGCCGCGGCTTCGACGGGCATCCTCGCCCTACTCATCATGTTTGTGGTCCTGCGGTCCTGGGTGCAGGCGGGCATCGCCAGCTTCATCCCTCTGTACTTCATCGTTATCCGGCACGCGGATCCCCGCTACGCCGGCATGCTCGTGAGCGTCTTTCTCGGATCCGGAGCGGTCGGGACGCTCCTCGGCGGGTGGATCGCCGATCGATGGGGGCGCCGCCTCACGCTCATCGTGTCGACGGTGATCTTGCCGCCGCTTCTCTGGATACTCCCGCGTACCGCAGGAGCCCCGGTGATTCTCGCGGCCCTCCTCTCAGGGATGGCGATCGTGAGCACTTTCGCCGTCGTGATGGTGATGGCGCAGGCCCTGGCCCCGGAGCGGATCGGGCTGATGTCGGGGCTCATCATCGGGTTTGCCGTGGGCACGGGCGGCATCGGGGTCACCCTGCTGGGCGCAGTTGCCGACCGGTGGGGGCCGCTCCGCGCGATGGATGTGGCCGCGCTCCTGCCGGTCGCCGCGCTGGCCATCGCGGTGCTCCTGCCTCCGGATCCGCGCCCCGGCCGGAACTCCGTCCCGCACCCCCCACGTAGCTTTATCAGTAGCGCCGAGGCGGAGGTTGGGGGACGGTGACAGGAGGTCAGAACGGGGCAGAGGCGAGGCTCGGCCGGAGGGAGTTCCTGCGGCGCCTCTCCCTTGCGGGCGCGGGAACCGGGGCCGGGCTTGCCCTGTTCCCCGGTCTCGTCGGAGCGCCGGGAGTCATACGGGCGTTGGCGGCTCCGGCCACGGGTCCCGTCCTGCCGGGTTCCCCCCCCGACAAGCAGGATCCCCGAGGGATCACCGTCCGCCCGGACGACCCCGCGATCTCCGCCTCGCCGGTTGAGTACTCGGGGAGGATCACGCCGCTCCTCGGCTACCTCTCGCTCCCTGCGAGCCCGGAGGTCTACCCCGGCATTCTCGTTCTCCACGACGTCCCGGGCATGACCGAGCACGTGCGCGACGCGACCCGGCGGCTGGCGAAGGCCGGGTATGTGGCGCTCGCGGTCGACCTTCTGTCACGGATGGGAGGAGCGGCCAAGGTTGGCGACGCGGCCGCGATCAGCACGGCGCTGTCAACAATCACCGCGCCCCAGTATCTTCAGGATATGAACTCGTCCGTGAGCTACCTCGAAGCGCGGCCGCTCGCGGCGAAAAGCAGAATCGGCGTACTCGGGTTCGGTCTCGGAGGCAGCCTGGCCTGGCTTCTGCTGTCCCAAAACCCCGACCTCAAGGCCGGCGTGATCTTCTCCGGGGGCGTTCCCTCGGCCACGATGGTGCCGCGGATCACCGCCGCGGTGCTGGCCATCTTCGGGGAGGCGGAGGAGCGGGACACGAAGGAAATCTCCGATTTCGACGCCGCAATGAAAAAGACCGGTCGCGCCTGGGCGTACAAGGTCGAATCCAAGGCCGGCCGGGGGTTCTTCGATGATACCCGAGACAGGTATGTCCCAGACGCCGCCAAGGACGCCTGGCGCCTCACCCTGGACTGGTACGCCACCCACCTGAGCGCCTCATGACCCCGCGCACGATGTGCCGGAGACGTCGATGCGCGCTGTCGCGGCGCGACTTCCTGACCGGGATCGCCGCCACCGCGGCGGCCTGGGGAACGGCCCTGGGCCTACGGCGTGAGCCACTGACGCGCCTCGCCCCGGCGGTCGAACGCTCCGCGGAAGCCGCGGCCCGGCCCGTCGCTCTCAACGTCTGGGCCTCGCCCGACAACGCCGACGTCCTCGCGGACATCGCGACGCGGTTCACGGAGCAGAATCCCGCGATCACGGTGAGCGTGACGCCGATCACGTGGGAGGTGCTCTCTCCTCAAATTCTCGCCGACGTCGCCAGCCGCGCCGGAGCGTTCGACGTGGCGACGTGGGACGCGCAGGCCACAGGGGCGGTCGGCGCGAGCTTCCTGGACCTGGATGCGTTCCGCAAGGCCCATCCCGACCTCGTCGACGCCAATTACGATCTGCCCGACTTCGATCCCGGCGTCTGGCACGTCGGCGGAGTCTGGGCGGGGAAGAATATCGGCATCCCCTTCTCCAATGACACGATGCTGTTCTATTACCGCAAGGACCTGTTCTCGGACCACCCACTTCGCGCGGCGTTCCTGGACAGGTACAACCGGCCGCTGGGCTTGCCGAAGACCTGGGGGGAGACGGCGGACGTCGCCGCATTTTTTACCCAACGGGTCAACCCGGCGTCCCCCACGCCCTACGGGATCGGGCTGATGTTCCCGCATACCCCCGCGCTGTTTTACATGTATGTGCTCTACTGGGCGGACTACCGCCGCAGCGCGGGCGGCCTTGCCGAGTGGGGGAAAGTCGACCTGGATTACGGCGACTTCTTTACCAGCGCGCGCGCGCCGGCGTTTGCCAACACCTTCGGTGTCCGCGCGCTGCAGGACATGAAGACGCTCATGCCGTACAGCCCCGATCCCCTGCGAACCGACTCCGCGCAGGCGATCGAGCATTTCAGCAAGGGAACGGTGGCGATGGTCCCCCACTGGACGGGCGTATGGGCGTCGTTCAAGCAGTCTCAGGCCCTCCAGCCCCTCACCGAGAAAGTGGGCGTCGCGGTGATACCCGGCGCCCACTCGGTCGGCGGGATCTGGGGGCTCGGCATCAACCGCGTCACCAAGCACCCCGTGGAGGCATTCAAATTCCTCCAATGGGCCACGAACAGCCAAAACGACAAGCAGAAATTCGTCAACTTTGGCGTCGCGCCCGCCCGCATCTCCTCGCTCCGGGATCCCGAGATCCGCACGGCGGATCCGCGGGTCCCCGCGTTGCTGGAGACGTACCCCGCGCAGGGGTATCGGCCCCGGATTCAAGTGGAGCCGCAGCTCGAAGAGGTCACGGTCGAAGTTCTTTCCCAGATCCTCAGGGGAAGGAAGTCCAATGACACCGCGGCGCTTCAGGCCCTCGCCGCGGAGTGGGAGAAGATCGTCAAATGAGGCCACCGATGGAAGAGACCCGCAACTTCCTCACCGGGCTCCGGCTGCCGCCGGGAGACCGTCACGACCTGCCGTCCTCGCCGAAGCGATTTCCCGACGGCGCGCACTACCGCATTGAGATCCCCAGCTGCGAAGGGCCCGAGGCGCTGCGGGCCGTCGCGGAAGAGGCGGACCGCTACGGCGTCACCATCCACCGGATCTCCCAGGGCAGCGGAATCATGCTCCTGACCGATCGTGAGATCGTCGACATGGCCCGGCTGGGCCGCGAGCGGGGGATGGAGGTCAGCCTCTTCGTCGGACCCCGGGCCGCGTGGGACACCGGGGCCACGGCCGTCTCGCCCGCGGGCCGTGTGGTCGCGCCCCGCATCCGCGGCGCGGATCAGCTGGTGTTCGCCATGGAGGATGTGCGGCATGGATGTGACCTGGGGATCCGCAGCGTCCTCGTCGCCGACGAGGGACTCCTGTGGGTCCTCGGGGAGATGAAGCGGGCGGGGACCCTTCCGGCGGATCTGGTGCTCAAAGTCTCCGTCATGATGGGCAGCGCCAACCCGGCGTCGATCGCCATCATGGAACGGCTGGGGGCGGGGACCTACAACATCCCCACCGACCTCTCCCTGGCTCAGATCGCCGCGATCCGTCAGGCTGTGGACGTCCCGCTTGACATCTACGTCGAAGCGCCCGACGATCTCGGGGGATTCGTCCGCCACTACGAGATCCCGGAACTGATCCGGGTGGCGGCGCCCGTCTACATCAAGTTCGGCCTGAAGAACGCGCCCGGGATTTACCCGAGCGGCACCCACCTCGAAGCCACCGCGGTGGCGCTGGTTCGGGAACGGGTCAGGCGGGCCCGGTTGGGGGTCGACATGATCCGGCGGTACGCCCCGACCCTCGCGGCGTCGTCTGCGGGCGCAGCCGGCCTGGGCATCCCCGCGATCCCCGCCGGCATCCCGCGGTAGGGGCCGGATGAGGAGACGGCGGTGAGAATCGCGGACGTTAAGATCTTCGTGATGGGATCGGCGTGGCGCAACTTCGTCTTCGCCCGCATCCGCACCGACGACGGCTTGGAGGGGATCGGCGAGGCCAGGCCGGTGAACCGGGAGGAAGCCGTCGTCGCATACCTCGAGGCCATCAGCCACAGGTACGTGCTCGGCAGCGACCCTTTCAACGTCGAGGATCTCGTTCTGCGGGTCACGCGCCACGACTTCGAGGTTCCCGGCGCGACGGAGATGACCGCCATCGCGCTCATTGAGATGGCCTGCTGGGACATCATCGGAAAGGCGGTGCGGCAGCCCGTCTACCGCCTCCTGGGAGGCGCCTGCCGCGACCGGATCAAGGCATACGCCAACGGCTGGTACACCGGGGAGCGCACTCCAGACTCGTTCGCGCGAGCGGCGCGGCAGGTTGTGGCCCGCGGCTACCGGGCCCTGAAGCTCGACCCCTTCGGGGCCGGTGCAGGCGAGCTGGAGCGCGCGGAGTACACGCGGGCCCTCTCCCTGGTGGAGGCGGTACGGAATGCCGTCGGCCCCGACGTCGAGATCTTCATCGAGATGCACGGCCGGTTCACGGCGGCCCACGCCGTCGCCCTGGCCCGCGACCTGGAGCGCTACGCGCCCGGATGGATCGAGGAGCCGGTTCCACCGGACCAGCCCGCGGCCCTCGCGCATGTGGCAGCCCGCACCACGATCCCCATCGCCACCGGCGAGCGGCTGCATACGCGGGCCGCCTTCCGGGACCTGTTCGCCCTCGGGGCCGCGGACATTATCCAGGCGGACATCACCCACTGCGGCGGTCTCCTCGAGACGAAGAAGATCGCCGCGATGGCCGAGACCCACGGCCTGCTCATGGCCCCCCACAACGTCGGCGCGTCCGTCAGCACCGCCGCCGCGCTGCACCTCGCGGCCTGCACGCCGAACACGAAGGTCCAGGAGTACTTCAACGATTTCGCCGAGCCGTTCGTGAAGGAATCGGCGGCCGGACTGCCGGAGGTCGTCGACGGCTGCTTCCCGCTCCCCGCCGGTCCGGGGCTGGGAGTCACCCTCAACGAGGAGGTCCTGGAGGCCCACCCCTACAGACGGCAGCACTTCAACCTGTTCACTGAAGACTGGCACAGGCGCCAGGCGAAGCCCCTGCCGTGAGCATCGCCGCTTCCTCCGCCCGCGCGCTCGAGGCCATCCTCCAATCCCGGGTCGTTCCGATCATCCGGACGAGGTCGACCGCGTGGGCAATGCAGGTCGCGGAGATTCTGGCTGGATCCGGGCTCGGCGTCATCGAAGTCACCTTCACGGTCCCGGATGCCGCCGCGGTCATCTCCTCGCTGCGCGCGCGGTTCCCCGAGATTCTGACCGGCGCGGGGACGGTCACGGATGCCGCGACGGCCGACGAGGCGATTGCCGCCGGAGCCCAGTTCCTGCTGAGTCCGGCGCTGTCTCCGGGGATGGTGCAGGTGGCCCGCCGGCGGGGGGTGCTGGCGGTCCCCGGGGCCTTTACTCCCACTGAAGTCCTGGCCGCACTCGACGGAGGAGCGGAGCTAGTAAAGATCTTCCCGGCGGAATCCGGAGGCCCGGCCCACATCAGGGCGATCCTGGCGCCACTCCCCCACGCGCGGCTCCTCCCGACCGGCGGGGTCCGGCCCGAGACGGCCGGGGAATGGCTGGCGGCGGGAGCCGCCGCCGTGGGCATCGGGGCGGCTCTCGTCGGCCCCGGCGACCGTCCCGTGGACGCGGTCTCGCTCCGAGCGCGGCTTGATGTCCTGGCCCGGTCCCTGGCTGCCCGGGCGTGATATACACGGCGACCATTGTTGGGATCGGAGAGACGTTGGTCCGCCTGGCGCCCGGAGGCGGAGAAATCCTCGAGTCCGCGCACGCGTACTCTGTGCACGTGGGCGGAACCGAGTCGAACGTGTGCGTGAACCTGGCTCAGTTAGGCGTCCCGACCGCGTGGATCTCAAGACTTCCGGCGAACCCCCTGGGACGGCGCGTCGCCGAAGCCATCCGCGGCTTTGGCGTGAATACCGACGGCGTCATTTGGGCTCCCGAGGGTCGCGTCGGCCTGATGCTCGTGCAGCCGGGTGTGGCGCCGAGAGCGGGGGAGGTCATCTACTACCGCCGCGACTCCGCGTTCGCGGAGATCGACCCGGACGCGGTGGCCTGGAACCTCCTCGACGGATCCCGCATGGTGCACCTCACGGGGATCACCCCCGCGCTCGGCGACCGCCCCCACCGTCTCGTCCGCCGGGCGATCGCCGAAGCCCGGCGGAGGAACGCCCAAATCTCCTTCGACGTGAACTACCGGGCGACACTCTGGCCGCCTGCGGCGGCCCGGCAGACGATTGAGCCGCTGGTACAAGGGCTCGACATCGTCTTCGTCAACGACCGCGACGCCCGGACCCTCTTCGACGCCCGGGGCGAGGCGGAAGCAATGGCCAGGGCTCTCCGCGACCGGTTCCGCTGCGGCGTGCTGGTGCTCACCCTCGGTGCGGAGGGCGCCGTGGCGCTGGAGGATGCTGGCGCCGTTCGCCATCCCGCGTTCTCCTGCCAGATCGTGGATCGGATCGGGCGCGGGGACGCGTTCGCGGCCGGCTTCCTGTACGGGTATCTCCGCCGCGGAACGGCGGACGGGCTCCGCTACGGAGCGGCCATGGCCGCTCTCAAGCAGACGTATCCGGGCGACGTGTGCCACACGACTCCGGACGAGGTCGAGGCTGTCATCCGAGGCGAGGCCGGGGGCTTTCGCCGATAGCGTGCTGTTGGTTCGCGGAACATGACCGCGCACGGCCGCGGCACAGGAAGGCGTCCTCCGCCGTGTCGAATAACCTGACGCGACACCTCATCTCCGTGGAGTGAAGGCCTCATCCCCCATGCGACGCTATCGTGTGCTGGCCGTAGCCACCGCCGCCGCCGCCTACGCGCTCATTGTTCTGGGCGGTCTGGTGCGCATCACCGGCGCCGGACTCGCCTGCCCCGACTGGCCGCTCTGCCACGGGCGCCTGATCCCTCCGCTTGAAGGGCGCGTCGTGATCGAGTACGCCCACCGGCTCGCCGCGGCGTTGGTGAGCGCCCTCGTCATCGTGACCGCGCTCGAGGCGTTCCGGATCCGGCGGCGGGTAGCTCCCGCGGGTCCGCTGGCCATTCTCGTGATGGCGCTGGTGGCCATCCAGGTGATCGTCGGCGGTCTGACCGTGAAACTCCAGCTCACCCCGGCCCTCGTCACGATTCACCTTGGGATCGCCATGCTGTTTCTGGCCGCCCTCCTCGTTCAGGCGGTCGTGGCCCTGGGGGAACCGGACGCCCCGCTCCCGGTCGCCTCCGGGTTCCGCGGGCTCGCGGTGGCAGCGGCCGGGGCGACGTATGTGATGATCCTCATCGGCGGCTATGTCGGCTCCAGCGCGGCCGCCCTTGCCTGTCCTGACCTCCCGTTCTGCCGGGGAACGGCGCTGGTCGCGTCCGGCTGGCCCGCGTACCTTCACATGCTGCACCGGGCGTGGGCCCTCGTGGTGATCACGTTGGTGCTGGCGACCGCTAACGCTGCGCCCCGCACGGCCATTCGCGCAATCACGGCGGCAGCGAATCTCGCGCTCCTCCTCGTGTTCGTGCAGGTCGTGGCGGGAATGGTGAACGTCGCTACCCGGCTCGCACCGGTTGCTCAGGGGGCACATCTCGCGCTCGCAGCGGCGCTCTTTGGCACCCTCGTCGTACTGGGTTCTCTGCCCATCCTCGCCGGGGAGCCCACGCCCCTCCCCGGCGGTCCCGGCCGCGGCGACCGCCGGGCGCTTCCGACGATCGCCGGCGGCTCCGTGGAAGACCCCGCAGAGGCGCTTCCCTGGACGCCCCCCGCCGGACGCTCATCGGCGATCCGGAGTGCTGTCGCCACGGCGGCGGACTACCTGGCTTTAATGAAGCCACGCATCATCCTGCTCCTGCTCATCACGACCTGCACGACGATGATCGTCGCGTCGCCCCACCACGTCGCCGTGCGCATTCTCCTGCTCACCCTTCTGGGCGGGACTCTGGCAGCGGGGTCCGCCAACGCCTTCAACATGTACATCGACCGCGATATCGACGCTGTGATGCAGCGCACGTGCCTCCGCCCCGTGCCGGCGGGCCGCCTGCGTCCCGCGCAGGCCCTCGGGTTCGGAGTCGCGACCGGGCTTCTCTCGATCGTGGTCATGGCTTGGGGGGTCAACGCCCTGAGCGCCGTCCTGTCGACGGCGGGCATCCTCTTCTACGTCGGCGTCTACACGCTCTGGCTGAAGCGCACGACGCCCCAGAACATCGTGATCGGAGGCGCGGCGGGCGCTGTCCCTCCTCTCGTCGGCTGGGCCGCGGCGACCGGGCACGTCGCCCTTCCCGCCGTCGCGCTGTTCGCGATCGTCTTCCTCTGGACGCCTCCGCACTTCTGGGCGCTGGCGCTTGGAAAGGCCGACGACTACCGAGCCGCCCGCGTCCCGATGCTGCCCGTTGTCCGAGGCGATCAGGAAACGCGGCGGCAAATTTTCATCTACGCGCTCGCCCTTACGGCCGCAACGCTGCTGCTCTACGCTCCGCTCCACGCGCTCGGGATCGTCTATCTCGCCGCTGCCGTTCTGCTGGACGGGCTCTTCGTCTTCCTGGCCTGGGCCGTCCTGGTGAAGCGAAGCCCGCGCGCGGAGATGGCCCTGTTTGGTTACTCGATCCTGTACCTAGCGCTGCTGTTCGGCGCGATGGTGGTGGACCG